>CALARU010000319.1 GCA_937888715.1 uncultured Planctomycetaceae bacterium
AATAAGCCCTGAAAGGGCGCGATAATCATCTACCGAACCCTTTCGCCCTTTCAGGGCTGGGGGTTTTATTGGGCCATTTTCCCAGGGCGTTGCCCTGGGCTATCTCATTTTGCCCCTTCAGGGCAAATGCAGGCATACCGCAAGGATTTCCCGGGCCCTGAGCTTAACGGCCAGTTCGACAAACTCACTGACCGCACAGAAACCCGGTCCCTGAGCTTGCCGAAGGGCCCCAACCCTGCGCATCAAATTTGCCCGCAAGTAGTTATGCCGGGTGTAGTTTACACCCGTGATGTTAGCTGCTTCTTTGCGCTCTTTGCGTCTTCGCGGTAAAGATTCTTGGCTTTGGATTTTTATAGAGAAGACTAATCATAGGGATGGGATGAGTATTACCGTCGCTGACGCATCCGGCTCTGAAAGATATGTCTTCTTTCCGTCGCTAATTTTCTGCTTCTGCTTGTTCTTATTTCCGTGAAATTCCGTGTTCGTCCGTGGCAAATGCTTCTGTTTCTTCTTGTTCTTCCTTCCGTGGCTCAATAAAAACTGATTCTTTGTCCACTGCGATGGCTTAATGAAGCATCTGGAAATCTTTACTATTAAGAAGTGCCCACATGAAATCCTGAATGGCTTCTGTGCGTTTGTCTGCTGGTGCGGATTTCAAAAACGCTAGCGATAAATCTATCTCTTTTGCATTAGGCAACCTTGCGAAACACCAAAGGTATAAATCGCTTACCAACTCGGGATCAGGCGTTTTAAGCCTCACAGCAACAGCAGGCCGTGCCGCTGGGTTTTGTAATCTGCCCATGATGCTTTTGCCATTGATGAAGTGAAGCGCCTGCAACATGTTTGAACCATTGTCGCGTTCGCATTCGCAAGCATCCATGCGCTGGGGTTTGCCAAAGAGTTTAAGGAAGGAACTTTCGACATTACCATCGGGAAGTTGCGCAGCACGAAACCCACCGGGTGCACCACTATAATTTTCAGGCACGCCTGTGGCTTGTACCAAAGAATCGAGAAGTGCTTCCGCAGGTATCCGCCTAGGGATCATGCGCGAAAAATTCTGCTCATCATGCTTGTTACCATCGTTACTAATGCTGCTGCGCTGATAAGTTTCAGATGAAACAATGCGTTGCATCAGCTTCCTGATATCGTATTTATTATCGATGAAATCTTTGGTAAGGGCATCTAACAGTGCTGGATTGATAGGGGGATTGGTGCTACGAATATCATCGACTGGATCGATAATGCCCCTATGGAAAAAATAACTCCAGACACGATTCGACAAGCCACGCGCAAAGAAAATGTTATCAGGCGAGACAAGCCAAGAGGCGTAAGCATCTCTGCGATCAACACCCGGAGTTTGCTTGGGCTCTGCGCCCCCTAGAAATCGGGGAGGTTGCGCCTGGCCTGTGCGGGGATTGGTAGCAAACCCTGCAGGCAAGTTTAACTGCACCACCTTGGTGTTGGGAACATTCTGATAGCGGGAATCTTGACGCATTGCAACTTGCGAAAAGAAGCTTGCAAGCCCGAAGTAATCGGCTTGTGTCCAATTTTCCATTGGATGCGGATGGCATCGTGCACATAACATCCTTACACCACAAAACACCTGAGTCACCCGTTCCACGGTATCATTCGTATCTTTACTGATGGTGAAATAAACGGAAGCTGGATCATCATTAATACCACCTCTTGCGGTAACCAATCGGGTCGCTAATTTATCCATGGGCATGTTGGAAGCAACTGCACTGCGGATGAATTCACGAAACATATAGACTGATTGCGAGCTGGCGGAATTGCGCGAGTTCTGCAACAAATCGCCCCATTTCAGGGACCAATGATCGATGAACTCCGGCCTTTCAAATAACAATGCTATCGCTTCGTTACGTTTGTTCAAATTCTTGTTCGCGAGAAATGATCTTGTTTCATCAGGCTTCGGTTGCACCCCGATGAGATCAACATACACCCTGCGAAGAAAATCTTCATCCGAGCATAATCCAGATGGTTTGATTTTAAGATGATTCAGCTTATCGATCACGGCACGATCGACGATATGGTTTTGCGGTACGGGAGTTGGAACAAAACCCTTGGTATCTATAAGCACAAGCACGCCCGTTGCAGCAAAGGTTCGCTCGAACCTTCCAACAATTGCGGTTTCGCCAGCATCGCCTGCGGTGACCATGCCCTGTTCATCAACCTTGGCGAATTGATCATTGTTTACAGTAAAGATACCAAGCTTGGTAACATCCCTGGTCGAGCCATTATTGTAATCAGCAATAAGCTGGAGCTTATGTTTCTGCCCTGGTTGCAAAACAAGTTTCTGGGGCATCATACGAACGCCAGTAACCTGCAAGGTATCTTTGGAATCATCAGGAGTACCCTGGCGAATCCAATTAACCATGATGGTATCTGAGAGGCTGTTTTTGGCAAAGCGTGCACCGCCCTCATGGGCAGCATCGCCCCTGCTTTTCGCAACAATCAAACTGGCATCGGGTTTTAAAATATCAACTCTTCTGCCAAAGAACTCACGGGCGATCGAGGGATAATCCAACATAGGGTCGGAACCCCGAAGCGACAATTTAAATCCGTTTTTCCCAAGCGAATAACCATGGCATGCGCCAGCATTACAACCTGATTGCGAAAGCACAGGCATCACCTCATGCAGGAAGCTATACCTTGGTTCTTCCATGGGCAGCTTAACTTCAACAGGAACGGTAGTTGTTTTTCCTTGCACGGTAACCGAAATCATCGTTGCGCCATTGGATACAGGATGAACCCAGCCGTTTTCATCAACGCGAGCGATGGCAGGCCCCGCACTCACAAACTTCGTATCTTTGGACAAATCGAGGGTATATCCCGCTGCAGAAGTGCCCAACACTTGCAGCGATCTTGGCTGCCTTATATGGGTAAGAACCATCGAGGTTGGTGCAACATGCACAGGCCCCGCTGGCAAAGCATCTGCTGCAACTTGAAAACCAAGAACCGTTAAAAGCAATGTTATATTCATTTGACTAGCCTCTATATATCTTTTGTTATTTTGGTGCGGGCTTTAATACCAACACCAGTTCAACATCCTTGCTATTCACTTTTACTGCAGGAACCTTGGCATCAGGAACGCCTGATGCAGTAAGTTTTATACCTTTGTATTCGTTGGGCATTAGCGTGGCGGGAAGGATTATCTTGCCATCGAAATCGTTTTTATCTGCCTTCACAAGGGCAGGCTCAAATTTAGCCCCAGCAGGTAAACCCGTTGCCACAAGGGTAACATCTCCCACCAAACCATCGCTGCGCTCGACTTTCCCCTTAAAGAGAAACTCTGAACCTTTTTTAGCATCAAATAGCGCTTCCAACTTCCCGGGCTTATCAATCGAAACCACCAAAGGAATTCGTAAAGGCAATCGCAGAACAGGGGCATAAGCAGTTGCAAGCACCACTTGCTTATTCGCACTTAGCAATTCTGCCTTAAGGGTGATGTCGAAAACAGATACTGGAAATGGCCCAACGGGAACTAATACTGAAACGGTTGCATCAAGAGCCTTGGCTGCAACTTCAACAGCCTTCTCGACTTTAAGCAATACCTTGGGATCGGGTTGGTTATTCACCTTTGCTGCGTTTTGACTGGTGATAAGCGTTAGCCTAACAACGCTAGCAACATCTTCCCTATTTACTTTAACGGGCAGATTCATTTTCATGCCTGAAACGAATGCAGTATTCTTAGGTAGATTGTTCCAAGCGATTGAAAAGCTTGGGGCTTTTTCGGAAACGGGCGCAACTGCGATTTCGCTCGCCATCCATGGTTGCAATCTTTGTAATGGGTGATTCAACACCCCGACTTCAGAGCTTATGCCTTTATCATTTTTGCCTATCAGGGTTGTAACAATAGGCAGGGTTGCTTCTGTATTTGTTGTCACCGTGATGAGTGCGCCATCGCCTTCAGGCGGAATCACATTACCTTCGATCTTTACCCCTTTGGGCACTTGCGAAAACTGAACATCTATTTTTCCTGTATAACCATTGCGTGTGGCCCAAACAGGAAAGACCATGTTAGTGTTAGTGCCAAGAGAAAACCTCTGAATAGGTGTGATCAAGTTAATGTTGGCGGATGTTTCTGGGGCGCTGATATCTTGAATCCCAAGCCTGTAATTTGCTTTGGGCCCAGCCCTTCCTTGAGAATCAATCACACAAACTTGAATGGAAGTAATGGCATCGGGCACGGTAAATTCTAGTAGTGGGTCGGAAGAACCGGGCCTGTCTTCAGATCTGGCGATCTCAACACCTTTATCATTTCGCAGCACCAACCCTGCATCAATTGCAGAGCCAATTCTTTCTGCGAACACATCGAATCGTAGTTTTGATTTAGGGCTGCATTTCAACAGGTAACGATCTTCTTCATTGGGTTGTAAAAGCTTGCCATGAACAATCAAAGGCAACCCCTTTAATTCCTGCATGGGGGGTGCTTGGGTTTCTACATACTCTTTAGAAGATCCAGATTGTACGAAAGGCCGCATCCCAGACCATTTCCCCAGCGTCGGCCAAGGAAGCACCACGGAACCTGCTCCTTTTATAGTTGGCATATTTAACTTAGCGACAGGCATATTACCCATCAGTTCGACCGCTTTTACCTTACCTTCTGCAACCACAGTAGGAATAACCTGATCAAAAAAATCCCACTTGCCCACTTTCATTCGAAATAACCCGGGAGCACCTGCTGCGTATTCGAGATCGTGTAGCGCAATGGTATAGGTATCATCTTCGGGCAGGGTGATTTCTAATCGGGTATCGCCAAACAAATGGGGCACGGGCCAAGACCATGCAACTTGTAGTTTCTTCGAGTTGTAAAGATGCAAAACGGGTTGCAGTTTAGACCCAAGTTTTTGTGCTTCCACTTCCACCATCAATTGCTGGCCTTTGGTTCCCTGAAACTTTGTTTCTAAAATCTGGCTGCCTGAAATGGTGCCATGCATTGCAATGGGTAATGGTTGATCGATGGAAACCGCAAAGGGTTTTTGTACGAGATGATCGATACCAAAAAGCACAGGCAGGCTGACGCCACCTTCTGCAAGCAAGCTGCACTGGTAAAACCCGGGCACGATATCAGGGGGCAAAGTGATATCAAAGCTGGCTTTCTTTTCGGTTGAACCTGTTTTAAGAACAGGGGTGACATTAAAGGGGAGCAACAGTTTTGGAGATTTACCAAACCCATCACCCTCGAATACCAGAGTGGTAACCGCACCAACCTGCAAACCTCTTACATCCACGGTACGAACCAAGGGTTCAGAGGCATTTGCAATAAAAGCCAGAAAGAACAAACTGAAAATCAATTGCAGGAATCTGTTCATCTCTCACTCATTCCCAATTAAATCTTTAACATGAGGTCTTGCAATTGAAATAATTATGATCAAGAGAACAACTGGCGGATCGGTTCTGCTTCGACAAGGCGAACGGGTCTATCGCCTGGCCCGGGCATCATGGTGGTATCAAGATTAATTCCCATGGCATGATAAATGGAAGCCAGAATTTGAGGTGGTTCTACAGGGAAGTCGTTTGGTCGCGCACCGATCTTATCGGTTGAGCCAATCACCTGACCGCCACGAATATTTCCACCTGCCAAGAAGTTAGTCCAAGCATTGGGGTAATGATCTCGCCCGCCCTTGGGGTTGATCCTAGGGGTTCGACCGAACTCGCTTAGCACTGCCACCACGGTTTCTTCGAGTAATCCCCTTTGTTGAAGATCTTCTAGAAGGGCGGTGTATGCCATATCGAACTGAGGGCAAAGAAGCCTTTCGTAATCGAGATAGGTATTATTAAGGCCGCCGCCATCAGCGTGCATATCCCAACACGAAAGATTGAACACGGTATCAAAATGATTGACAGTAACAAAGCGCACACCATTTTCGACCATCCTGCGTGCCATCAGGCAGCTTTGGCCAAAGGTGTTGCGACCATAGCGATCACGCAGCTTTTCGTTTTCTTGGTTCAGATCAAAAGCTTGCTTTGCCTTAGGCGAAGTTAAAAGCCTGAAAGCCCGCTCGTATGCACTGTCGTGCATCTGAGTGCTGCGGGATTCAGTTCTGCGTTGAATTTCATCGAGTTGGGTAAGCAGTTGTTTACGGGCATCGAGCCGGTTATTCCCCTGCCCTTGCGCCACTTCAAGATCGCCCACTTTAAAATCTTTGTTTGCAGGATCAGAGTTAAGGAAAAAAGGTTCATGGGCGCTGCCCAAGTAACCTGAAGTCTGGCCATGCAATGGACCAGCGCCTGTATTACCAATCGGGCCGGGAAGCACAATATTGGAAGGCAATTCGCTCTTTTGGCCATACACTTTAGAAATAACACTACCAAGGTGGGGCTTAACGCTATCTGCATTAAAATCATGGCCTGTCATCATCCAGCGCTGCCCGTTTTCGTGAGTCGCACCGGTGCGGTGATGCAAGCTTCTAATCAAAGCAACTTTGTCCATCATCTTGGACATCATTGGGAAGTGTTCGCAGATCTGTATACCGTTTACATTCGTCTGAACGGGTTTGAATTTGCCTCTTACTTCAGCGGGCGCATCGGGTTTCATATCCCAAGTATCATGTTGACCAGGCGAACCAACCAAAAAAATCGTGATACAGTTGCGAATCTTCGCATCTGAATTCTTAACCGCACCCAAGGCTTCCAACTTGAACAGCGTAGGCAGCGACAGCGTTGCCATGCCTGTTGTTCCCAACTGCAGGAAACTGCGCCTTGATGGGCCTTCGCACAAAGGAACTCGCTCTTTTCCAATATTTAGCATGGCTTTGGCTCCGTTATTATCAAATGGGTTATCTATGCATTACGGTAGGGGAACTAAATATTGAAGGTTATTTTGTTAGATACTTCAACAAACTTACTATTGGTGAATTCGCCTTGAGCATCTTTTTTGTAATCAACATACTTCCACATCTGAAGTACTGCTTCGTGACTACCCTTAGTGGAAAGTTTGGGTTCGTAATTTAACATAGGTCTGGCATTATGCACATTAACCTCTTTGCCGTTCTGGGTGATGACCCAACGCAAAAGAGAACCCCAATCGTTGGTAACTTCAGAACGCAAAAGCTTGGGGCCATCGATGCGGATTTCCGATTTCGGAGTTCCTTCAAATTTCTGTTCCATGGCGTGATCTCCATTTATAGGCGGGGGAGGCGTGATCTTTAATAAGGCGGGACATCCTAAACCTATATGCTAAAATTCTACCTTTTGGGGTTGATTCAATCAACCACTAATATCGTCAAAAAAAGCCCAAAACTTAATAACTAGGCTTTTTCTGTAATATTAACGACTTTAACGATTAATCATTAAAGCCTTTTCTGCCTGCTTTTATCGCTTTATAGCAATCAATGATTCTAAATCAGATTCTTGCAGCTGTTTAGCAATATGGTCAATTTGATCGCTTGCAAAATCCAGATGGCGGACATTAGGGTTCAACTTGTTGGCAATTCCCTTGTCGTAAAGCTTATCGTAATAACCTAAAACTAGCCGGGCTACGCCAGCAAAGTCTTTTTGTTCAAGTGCACAAAGCGCTTTCTCAGAACAATCTGGGCCTAATCTTTTCTTGATATTGTTGATCGAATTTCGCAATCCTTCTACTTCGTTTTCACCATAATCCACTTTTAATCTTTCAACACGCACATCAAAAGGCAGATTGATGATCATCGAAGGGGCCAGCGATAACCTTTTCCAAAACAATTCAGGCAGCAACACCTTCCCTACCGAGCGACTTTCATCCTCGACCCAAACCCTGCGTTCCAAATCAAAATCTTTCAATTGCATAGCAAGAAGATTTTCGAAATGCTCATTAGAGGGCTGTGGATGCAACTGCCCGAGGGCGCCAAACGCAGAACCCTTATGATGCGCCAATCCTTCCAGATCAATAACCTGCTCACCTAATGTTTTCAGTTGGTGAAGGATTGCAGTTTTCCCTGAGCCCGTTCTGCCACCAAGCACCAGATAATTAAGAGGTTTATCCAGAACTTCAAGCACATGATTACGAAACGATTTATACCCGCCCTGAAGAATAAACACTTCATGTTCAAAAAGATTAAACAACCATGCAATGCTTTCGCTACGCATACCGCCACGCCAACAATGCACAAATACCTTGTTGTCTTTCAACTTGGGTTGAATGAACCGCACAAAGTCGGACATCTTCTTGCTAGCAAAATCGAGCCCTATCAGGGTTGCCTCTCGTTTGCTTTTTTGCTTATACGCAGTTCCCACAATTTCGCGCTCAAGGTTATTGAACAAAGGGAGGTTAACCACACCGGGTATGCGCCCATGGTCGTACTCACCCTCGCTTCTTACATCGAGTGCAAGATGCCCGTGGGATTGCTCTAAAAATTCGCTGATTTCCAATTGATGTATCATCCTGTTACTATAGTGGTTCTTAATCCAAAGAAGTCCAGTCCGTAATCTTTAAGCTTATTTTTCGCTCACTTATTCTTGTGAATCGGGCAAAATCAGTTACCATAGAATTTTGAATCGGGCCCGAATACTCTCTGGAGTGACCATGCGAAAACACCTGCTTACCATCCCCTGCATTCTTCTTTGCTTCTCGCTTTGCCTGGCTCAAACTCCCAAAACCACCATCATTCAAGATAACTGGGATGCTGCCTACCTTGAAGGTACACGCTGTGGCAACTTCCACTCGATCGTCAAAGAAATCATCCAGCCGGATGGCACAAAATATTTTGAAACCCGCCTCGAAATGCAACTGATGCTCAAACGCTACAAATCTGTTGTCGCAATGAAAATGGATACCGAAATGGTTGAAGACCAAGAGGGTAAAATCAAATCCTTCCGCATGATTCAACACCTCGATAAGGGCCAAGCAATTCAGGAAGGCGAAGTCAAAGATGGTAAACTATGGTTGAAAGTGCCAGGCGTTGCCGAACCTCGTGCCCTAAATTGGAACGACAAAGCCATAGGCGTCTACAAACAAGAAAAACTCCCACTGCTGATGAAAGCCAAGCCGGGCACCAAGTTCGACTATCTGAACTTTGAACCAAGCCTGATGCAAACGGTTCGTATGCAAGCCGAGCTTTTTCCTAAAGAAGAAGTCGACTTCCTCGAAACGGATAAAAAGAATCCTGCAAAAGCTACCCGTGAAAAAGTGGGCCTGATGCGCTACGAAGTTGCACCAGATAAAATAACCATCTTTGGCAGCGCACTGCAACTTCCCAAAATGGTTTCCTGGGTGGGCGATGATTTCATCCCTAGGCGCTCGGTGATGGAACTTCCGGGCATAGGAAATATCTTTCTCTATCGGACCACTAAAGAATTTGCGCAGAAAGACGATGGCGACCTTGCAGTTCTTCCGGATATCGGCCTTAACACCATGATCACGCTGGATAAAAAAATCCGCGATGTACACCACCGTGAAGAAGTCACCTACCAGTTTAAACTTGAAAGCATGGAAGGGGCTTCCGCATTTACCGTGGATGGCAGACAGAAACTTAAGAAGCTGGAGGATGGCTGGTTCGAACTTAAAGTGCTGGGAAATGTAGGGCTTGAGGAAAAACAACCTGCGAAAGATTTTCTCGATTCGAGCTACTTTCTCGAAAGCGCAGATGCAAAGGTGAAAGAACTCGCTGCCAAAGCGGTGGGTAATGAAACCGATGAATTAAAGAAGGCTCGTAAAATCGAACGGTTTGTATTCGACAATATGAAGGGCTCTAGCTCCGTCGGTTTTGCCACCGCTGCACAAATCGCAAAAGATCTTCAAGGCGATTGCAGACAACACGCGATGCTGATGGCAGCCATGTGCAGGGCTGCGGGTATTCCCTCGCGCACCGCATTAGGGTTGGTGTATGTGGAAGATTCCAAAACCCGCACGCCTCAACTCGGGTTTCATATGTGGGCTGAAGTGTATGTACAAAATGCATGGGTTGGTATGGATGCTACCTTGGGCGAAGGAGTCGTGGGGCCGGGGCATCTGAAAATTGCAGATCATAACTGGCACGATCAACAAACCCTTGCACCACTTCTTCCCGTAATCCGTGTCATGGGCAAGGTTAAAATCAAAGTGATCGAAGCCAAGTAATCACTCTTACCTGAACCTTATCAATCTTCCTTAAATTCATCGGATAGCATCATGAACTTCATCAAAAAACTATTTCTCTCACTTCTTGCCTTCATGCTTTTAAACTCCTGCATCAAGGCAGAAGAAGCCGCACCAAGGTGGAACATCCTTTTTATCTTTGCGGATGATTACGGCCGTTACGCCAGTTGCTACAAGGGAATCGATGGCAGGCCCACCATCAATGATGTAGTCAAAACCCCGAACATCGATCGTGTAGCAAGGGAAGGCGTATTGTTTAAAAACGCCTTTGTGAATTCCCCCTCTTGCACCCCCTGCAGAAGCTCAATGCTTTCGGGAAGATACTTTTTTAACACAGGCCGTGGCGCAATCCTCAATGGCGCAATCTGGGATTCTTCGATTCCAACTTATCCCTTGATGGTACGCGATAGTGGTTACCACATAGGGAAATCGTACAAGGTTTGGAGCCCTGGGACGCCCGCAGACGCACCCTTTGGCGGCCAGCAATACGCCTACGAAAAAGCAGGCAGGGCACCCAATAACTTCTCCGAAGAAGTTACCTCTCGCATTGAAAAAGGTGCTTCTCTTGAGCAAGCTCGTCAAGAAATCTTATCTCAGGTCAACAAAAACTTTGAAGACTTTTATGCTGCAAATCAACAGGCCAAACCTTGGCATTACTTTCTAGGCGTGACCACCACGCACCGCACTTGGGTCAAAGGATCCGGGAAAAAGCTCTGGAATATCGAGCCCGATTCTCTTCAGGGAAAACTCCCCAAGTTTCTTCCCGATGTTCCTGAAGTTCGCGAGGATGTCGCTGATTATCTGGGCGAATGCCAGGCGGTTGATGCCTATGTAGGCGTTCTTATCAAACAACTTGAGGAAAAGAAACAGCTTGATCGCACCCTCATCATCATCAGTGGCGACCACGGTATGCCAGGCGTGCCTTCGGGTAAATGCAACCTCTATGATCATGGTGTTGGCATCGCAATGGTTGCCAGGGTTCCAGGAGGCAAAGGCGGTAGGATCATCAACGACTTCGTAAAGCTGCCCGATCTCGCACCCACCTTCATGGAAGTTGCAGGAGTGAAACCACCCGAGGGCCTCTATGGCAAAACCTTACTACCGCTTCTGCGTTCTGAAAAAGAGGGCCAGATTGATCCTTCAAGAAACTGGGTGATAACTGGGCGTGAAAGGCATGTAGGTGCTGCAAGAGAAGGAAATCTTCCTTATCCGATGCGGGCATTGCGAACCCCCGAATTTGTTTACATCCGTAATTTCGAACCCGACCGCATGCCACTTGGTTCAGCCAAGAACATCACCGAAACACAAACGCCTGATTTTAATAGTTTGCAAAATGTCACCTACACTGCCTTTGCAGATATGGATGCAAGCCCCACCAAAGCATGGCTTATACATCATCGCAATGATCCAAAATGGAAATGGCTCTATGACTTCACTTTTGGCAAGCGCCCTGCGGAAGAGCTTTACGATATTGCAAACGATCCTGATCAAGTTAATAATGTCGCACTCAATCCCAAGTATTCTGAAACCAAAGCCAATCTTTCATCCCAACTGATGAAATCCCTCACCGCTGCAAAAGACCCTCGGGTCACTTCAAATCCCGTGCCCTTTGAACATCCCCCCTTCACGGATGGAAATGAAACTAAAGCAGGTAAAGCGGGTAAAGCTACGAATAAGAAAGACTCCAAGTAATACCTTAGGGTAAGAGAGTGAAACGCTGGAAAGAGCCGAACTTTTACTAAAGTTGCAATCATGATTAAAAATTCTTCTGAATTAACAAAAGATCAACAGCAATTCCTGATTAGGCTTTGGGGTATTGCTGGCAGGGAGGTAGACCGAATACGAACCGAGGCCCTACATGATAAAACTTATAATCTTGAGGAAGTGGATGCTTTGCTGCAACTTGGCGATACTTATGATGGACCGCCTCGCTTGACCTCCGGGTTGGTGGAAATGCAAAAATTGTTTTTGAAACACCCAGACCACCCTGCAAACAAGAAACCACTTCTTTAACATTCTCCCCCGAACACCCTTTAATTTTGAACTACCCTAAAAATAGACTCCAAGTAATGCCTTGATTTAATCCCGTCTTTTCATCTGAGGCCTTATTCGATAAAGTAATATCAATTAATTCTCTTTGACTTTTTTATAGGGGGCTCGCTTGACCACCGATCAACAAGGGGATAATAAACCCGAATCTACACCAGAAAGCGATGCTAATGCACTGCCACCTCTGCGAAGCGTACATACCGAAAGCTTCCCCCTTATATTAGCTGAGATGCGCTCTTCCCTTGCGGTAACCACTTATCAAGCTGGAAAACTGGTTTTTCTCAGGCCACAAGAGGGCAAGCTTAACACCCACTTCCGAGCGTTTGATTCCCCTATGGGCCTCGCTGCCAATCATCAGATTCTCTCTATTGGCACACCGGGGCATATTTCCCACTACCGCAACATGCCAGCAGTTGCGCAAAAACGCGAACCAATCGGCCAAGTTGATGCCTGCTATATGCCCCGCGATTCGCACACCACAGGCGATATCCTTGTTCATGAAATGGCGTATGGAAACAACAATGAACTTTGGGTTGTGAATACCCGTTTTTCATGCTTGTGCACCTTGGATAATGTCAACAGCTTTGTACCCCGTTGGAAGCCACGCTTCATTACCGGGTATTCCCCCAATGATCGTTGCCATCTTAATGGCATGGGTATGGTTGATGGCAAACCGAAATATGTAACCGCCCTAGGTGAGACAAACACACCCACGGGATGGCGAGCGAATAAAAAAGATGGTGGCATTTTGATAGATGTGCCCAGTGGCGAAATCATCACGCGCAATCTTTCCATGCCTCACTCGCCCCGCTGGCATAACGGGCAACTCTGGGTGCTCGAATCCGGAAAAGGCACTCTCTCTATTGTAGATCTTAAAACTGGCAAACATGAGGCTATCGCAACTGTTCCTGGCTTCACCCGGGGCCTAGATTTCTTTGGCCCTCTTGCTTTCATCGGCTTATCTCAAGTGAGGGAAACCGCAGTATTCAGCGGCATACCCATCACCGAGCAAAACATTGAACGGAACAGTGGAGTTTGGGTTGTGAATATTCAAACAGGGCAGGTCGTTGCATTTGTAAAGTTTGAAGATGCGCTGCAGGAAATCTTCGCAGTACAAATTCTTCAAGGTATTATCAGTCCAGACCTTGTGAATGATGAACTTGAAATGATGCATAGCTCTTATGAATTGCCCGATGAAGCTATGAAGTATGTGGAAATACCAACGCCTGAACCTGAATCAACAGAAGAGAAGCCCAAACCCTAGACACTGATACAAAACCAACGAGAAAGCCCGGGAAGAATCTATTCTCCCCGGGCTTTCTCGTCATCTTTAACCGTTAAGGCTTACTTCTTCTTCTTGGAATTATCAATGTAAGCCTGTTCACGCTTCACAATTTCTTCTGCAATCTTAGCTGGTGTTACAGTAGTTTTGTCAAGCTGATCGGAATCCTTCAACTCACGAAGCTTTAAACTGCGGAACCAAACTGGATCGCCATGATCTTGAATTTGAAAGTTTGCGCCGCGAGCATCGAGGTTTGCACCGCGAACTTTAAGCAATTCAACTTCCCAAGCATACTTAGCGTCTTTGTAATCAAAATCAATCACCTTAACCCCATTTAGCCAGTGCTGAATTACAGAGCCTTTGCAAACAATACGGCCTGTGTTCCACTCGCCCACAGGATTGGTGAGATCCTTGGAGGGAGGCATGCAGTAATAAAGAGAGGCTGCACTAGTGCGGGGATTTTTTCCATCGTTATGAACCTTGTTGTCAAGGATTTGATATTCATACTGGCCTGGGCGATAATAGATACCACTATTACTTCCTTTGCCAACCTTCCATTCGAAACGCAATTCGAAATTGTCAGGAACTTTCTTGGCGTTGTAGGTGATGCCACCGCCTTTGTCTTTGCGGGCGATTGCCCCTTCTTCAACAACCCAATTGCCTTTATTTTCCCAACCTTTGTAATCTTTGCCATTAAAGATCAACTCAAAGCCAAGCGATTTTTCTTCGCTACTAAGGGTATTGATTACTGCATCTTCCTTAAGAGAAGTCAATTTACCAACAGGCAATTTTTTAGCTCCCTTATTCGTAGGATCAGTTCCCATCGGTGCAGGGATTGGTGGTTCCTGAGTGGGCGAAGTCATTTTTACACTAGTGGAGGTGCGACGGTTGAAGATTTTTTTGAGCAAACCGTTTTCCCGATCAATCGCCTGGCCAACCGATACAGCACCAAGAGTGGTACCCAATGCCAACACAAACACAATCGATTTAATTTTCATGATAGTTCAAACTCTTTCTTAGTTACTTGGAAACATAGGAATCAAAAACACGAACACTTTTCCACAAGGATTTATTCTTGTCGATGAATTCAAGATGCCGTGGTGCATCCTGGTATTTATCCTGACTTGCTTTGTCATTAAAAATAATATGCAAAGCAACATCAAAGTTTAAATCGTTTACTGGGCGTTTTAAATCTTCCGCCAACACCCCTGCACTAAAGAAGACTTCGCCAGGATGGCCTTTCAAGTACTTATGGCAGGCTTCCACTAAAGTCTTTTTATTTTCAGCAGTTGCATCCTTCAAAGAGAAGAAGACATCATGCGAAACCATTAAAGGTTTATCCGCTGCTGCTTCGCTTTTGCTGGTCAAACCTACCCTGTTCATACCAATCGCTAAGCCAAAAAAGACCATTGCGCATAGAATCTTAAATTTCATGCCTATTCTCCTTAAATCAAGAATCGAATTACACTTACGCAATAATATACCGAGTTACCTTATCGATTAAAAATGGATTCTTTGAAATAATCTTCGCCTCCCAACGAATAATCTACATAGATCCAAACAAGGTAATTTGATGGAGCTTTTAAAAATGTTTATTTCAACCATGATTTTGAGTCTGTTAATGCCCTTCGCTGCAGAAGGCCTTGATGAACAAGTTAAGCAAGCTGCCGCTGTAGGCCTACTTTCGGGTGATAAACCCACCTCTTTAAAAGATGCTCTGGGCCGTACTTCCATGCGGGCACAATGGTCTGGCAATTCGGTCACCTTTCACGATGAGCGTGGCAGAACGATAGGCAAAGGAACCATCTCAGGCGATAGCATTCGTTTCAGTGATGCAATGGGCCGTAGCGATGGCCATGCAAACATGAGCAAGGATAAAGTAACATTTTACGATCATACAGGCCGCAGGCAGGGCGAAGCAAAGCGCTCTGGAGATGGTATTTCATTTCATGATGAATTGGGAAGGAAAACAGGAAGCGCATCAACCTCAGGCAGTTCGGTAAAGTTTCATGACGGCCTTGGGCGGTCGAATGGCTCTGCAAACACCAATAAAAGCACGAAGAAGAAGTAAGGCTAAGGATTGGGAATAAAACTGGAATGTTCTGCGAGTAAAAGCCATTTGCCCTGAATCTTGACCCAGAAATCGGTGTATCGGGTTGTCTCTGCAATTCTCTTTCCTGCCCGAATTCCCACGGTATGAACTTTGCCTGTTTCTATTGCAGCTTCATTCAAAACGCTGATTTGCACATCAGAAGATTCAAATTTATCGTACTTCGTTCCCTCCTTGGTTAGATTCAACATCATGTCTTTTTTGGAAAGAACCTTGCCTGATGCAGTAGTCAGGATAAAATTATCCGCAAGAATGGATTTCAACAAAGGCTCGTTTTTTTGGGTGAGCGCCTGTTCATAAACCTTAGAAGCTTCCTGAATTTGTTGCTCCGCTGTCGGTTGCTGGCCGGCAAGGCCCCATGATTGCAGAAGTGCGACGATAATCGCAAGAAGTTTGAGCTTTAGTGTCATATAATTACTCCAATGGTTTTATTACAGCTTATACATATTGTAAATATTGCCTGAATTGTAACAAAAGTCTTAACAATAAAAAATGGTGGTTGGAAAAAGGCATGTCTAAAGCCGAGCAAAAAATTGCACTGATTACAGGTGGGTCTTCCGGCGTAGGCCTTGCCACAGCCAAGAAACTTTCCGCACTTGGCTACACCGTGGTTATTTCGGGCAGAGACCTGCCTAAATTAGAAGAAGCGAAAAAAGAATTTTCCGCTTCAGAGATTCCACCCTTTGTGATAACTGCAGATGTTAAAGAAGAACAGCAAGTGAAACAGTTGGTGGAAGGAACGATTGCAAAATTTGGAAGAATCGATCTAGTGTTTGCTGCTGCAGGCGTTTCAATGCGTGCGCCTTTTGAAGAATCAAAAATCGATGCGATCGAACACCTGATGAAAGTGAATTTCTTTGGTGTCTTATATCTACTTCATCATTCACTTCCTTTTCTAAAAAAAACAAAGGGATCTTTTGTTGCGATGAGCAGCCTTACCGGAAGAAGAGGGGTGCCTGAATATTCGATTTATGGGGCAAGTAAATTTGCATTGCAAGGCCTATTAGACAGCGTAAGGATGGAAATGGATCGTGATGGTATACATATTGGTGTCATTTCTACGGGATTCATTGATACTCCATTAAGACAACGAATTTTGGGTGGGGATGGCAAAGTTCTTACGAAAACACCATTACTGCCTTTCAGATTATGGCCTTTGGAAAAGTGCATGGAAGTTGTGATGAAGGTAATATTAAAACGCCAGCGAGATGCAATTTTCCCCGGATTTATAAGGCCCTTACTTGGGTTTGATCCCATCAATTTTGGAAGAATGGGCGACCGCTATTTGAAAGGGAAGTTTGGCTACCAAAAATAATAATCCAAATTTTTGATACAACCAGCACAATCACCCCTAACCAGCACAATCAATACAGGGCTTATTCTTCGAACTTAATTGCAATTCAAGCGAATAATCCAACCGATTTTGATGTCGATAAATGTATTTTGATGTCGATAAATTATTGTAAGATTCATCTCCATGGACAGGAGGATTTTCATCGTGATCAGCAGTTTAGGCTCAATATTTTTAGCAACTTTTCTGGTTACCTCGGCAGTTAATGCGGAACCAAAACAACCATCGTTTGGATATCTTTGGGATCAAACCTGCAACGCAGATGGGAAGGTTGAAAAAACCTCCCGCGCCTACACTCCCAGAGAAGGCGATATTCTCCTTTTTGATGATATGAGCCCTTTCTGGGCCAAGCTTTATAGCATTGCAGGCACTGGGCCACCCTTCCATGCAGGCATTGTTTTCAAGAAAACCGATGGCAGCTTTGCAGTGCTTGAATCAGGCCCTGATGATACGCTTCATGTTTATCTTCTCGATCTAGAACCAAGGCTTTATAATTTCAAAGGCAGTATTGGAGTCAGGCAAGCCAAGCGTGCACTTACCAAAGATGAATCTGAAATCCTTACCAACTTTGCTTATGCACAAGAAGGTAAGCGCTATGCGATGTGGAGGCTTTTGTTGCAAGGTACTTATTTCAGGCATCGAGGAGGCATCAAAGAAAAGCATTTAGCAGCAACCTATGATGATCGCACCCGCTGGTTATGTGCCGAAATTGTAGTATCTGCAGGCGCTTTGGTAAACCTTCTTGACCGTGATAAAGTCAAAGCAACCGTAACCTATCCGCTTGATATGGTGGATGATGTTAGGATTGATCTTTCTGCAACCTATGAACCCACTGTTTATTGGAGCAGTCAGAAATAACCGTAGTCCTAAAAAGCAAAAGCTATACCCATTTGGGTGAAGTATGGGGGCAGGTTTTTTACAACGCTGGTATTATAGCTGCCAAAAATTGTAATAGTTTCTGTAAGATTCAAAAGACCACCACCCCCTACTAAAATATTATTTGCAAACCTCGGATCAACCGAACCATTGTAAGCAGTCTGCACAAACAAGGAGATTCTTTCCGTAATATTGGTGGTTAAAGCACCCTGTACAGTCATTTCATAACTATCCCCTGAAGTAAACCCTATATCGCCACTTTGTAAACCCACACTGGCTTCTAATACCGTATCCCAAATCAGATCTTTACTGAATAAAAGGTTCAAGCTGGGCTGAACCCCTGTATTTAAAAAGCTGGATCCAAATGTACTTTGAAGCAAGATTTCCATACCTACCGCAGGTAAAAACAAGTCTTTGTTTTCATCCCAAAAATGAACCTTCATATCAAAAACTACAGGCGAAAATCCTGCCCTGTTTGGTGAACTCTCCACGGTTAATGAGTTGGTAAACAATCGCAATTCAACATCATCGGTTAACCCGTACCTAATCAAGGTAGGGGTTGTGTAAGTTCTTGGGTTGGAACTCCCCTTGCCTGCAACGGAAGGCGTTGTCTCGAAATAAGCCATTCCCTTAGGAAGCGTGTATGGGCTATTAGGGAAGTTGGCAGAATCGGGTCCCGGCTCTCGGATGTTTGGTTTTTTAAATGTTACATCTGGCTTGGGAATCAAGAACTGTGAAAGGCGATAAAAAAAAGTAGGATCACCCTCATCTTCTTTGGGTTCCTCTTTTCTCGCACCCTCAGGCGCTTGGGCAATTGAGGTACCCGCACCCAAGCACAATGCCAAGATTATAAAAAATCCCAACCTGTATTTCTTAAACTTATCTCGCATGATCCCCCCTATTGCCAAGGCTTATAAATTAAAACCGATGATGCGCAAGAGGAAGAATAACGGAAAAATTGGCCATGTACTTTACGAACAGCGATCAAAATAACCCAGCTTACCAATCCGGGAAATGGAAGGACTAGGCAGAAACCAATAGGGTTCTCTGATTCACTGCACTCAATAGAGAATGGGAATAACCATTAATCAAGGTAAATAAGAAAAGGTTTGCGATGGAAAAGGAAATCCGCTTCTTCTTCTTCCCATTCTGCAATGATTTCCCGCCAAGGCATGCCAGCTTGCATTTGCATGCGCTCTCTATCACTGCCCAAAAGTAAATCGATTGCTAATTTATCTTTGACAAAATGGTAGGGTGCGGTGCGCCAAGCAAAGTGTTTACCTGAATGTTCACGCAAGTGGTACAACAAAGCCAAGCTGGTGCGAACAGGTTGGAAAACAACTCGATCAGTAATATGAAGCTCGACACCGCCACATTCCTCGCCCTGCCATTTATCAAATGTAGGCTTGAAAGAAACAGGCTTGAAAGAAACACCCGGCAGGCCCTCTTTATTAAAGGAATCAGCAACCTGAGTGGGATTTAAGAAAGGTGCCCCACATAATTGAAAAGGGTGGGTGGTACCAAGGCCTTCAGAAAGATTTGTGCCTTCAAGCAAACATTGCCCGGGATAAACCAGCGCAGTTTCGAAAGTGGGTATGTTCATGCTAGGCATAACCCAGGGCAATCCTGTCTCATCAAAATACATGCCCCTTTTCCAACCCTCGCAGGGCACTACCTCCAAATCCCCTACCAACTCTAATTCTTCCTTATAGAGAATTGCAAGTTCACCAATCGTCAAACCATGGCGAATAGGAATCGGGTGCACCCCAACAAAGCTGGACCATTCGGGAAGAAGCATAGGCCCTTCAACCGCAAGGCCACCAAGAGGATTGGGCCTATCCAATACCATCACCGCAATACCCTTTGCAAATGCAACCTGCATTGCATAAAGCATTGTGGCTTGAAAGGTTTGATGTCTGCTGCCCACATCCACCAGATCAACTACCAAAACATCAAGATTAACAAGGTCTTCTGGAAAGGGATGAAGCGAGCTTTTATCCTTTCCATAAAGGCTGACCCATTTGAAACCATCGGCACCCTGCGTAATAGCCACGGCTTCTAAATCCTGGGCATTGGCAGAAAAGCCATGCTCGGGTGTGAATACCACCTTCAACCCGTTTTGCAAATGATGCATGAAATGTTGCAGCGTGGAAGTTCGTGAGAAATCGCAGGCGGGTGCATGAGTGAGTAAACCCACACGCTTACCCTTCAAGCATGAAAAGCCATCTGCAATTAAGGCATCAATGCCCGTGGTAACTTTGTTGGTTGTCATAATGTTAAACTACCTAGGTAGCTGCACCTGCACAGGGCTCATGAGGTAGCCAAATAGATTTAGAATTTCCTCAGCCTTCAAAGCTTCAAGAAGGTTTTCAGGCATCGGAGAAACATTCAAGGGCTTGATGGAATCAATATCCTCTGCAAGCACGGTTTTTTTCTCGGTAGGCCCAACCACTTCCACCGCCTTGTTCGCCCTCTTAAACACCAACCCAGTCAGCAATCTGCCGTCCTTCAGCGTTACCGCAGACATGCGATAATCTGCTGCCACGGTTGCGTTGGGCTCTAATATATTTTCCAACAGATACTCAAGATTCGATCTTTGCGAGCCCGTAAGATCGGGCCCAAGGTTGCCCCCTTGACCAAACAATCCATGACAGTTTGCACATACCTTTTGGAACAACAACCTTCCTTGTACAAGATCAACCTTTTCCTTGTTAGCTGATTCCAACTGCGTTCTCAACTTCGTAATCTGCTCTTTCTTCTTTTCAGTGGGGATGCGCACTTCTCCCCAAGTTGCGGAAAGTTTTGCATTAAGCGCAAGATCATTGAACGCAGCTATCTGCCTGGCATGATATGCAGTAATTACATCACGTGGCACCTTGCCTTCACCCACAGCATTCAAAAGTTCAGTAGCATATGCAGGGCGCGAGCAAAGAGTATCAATTGCTGCTTTTCTGGAAGCAGGATCCAACCTTCCAAACTGACTCATGATCAACTTCGGAGTTTCAGGAAGATTAAACGATGCCAGACCGCGGATCGCAGCTTCTGATACACTTCGATCGTTCACCAATTTAGGAAGTATCTGCTCAATTCCCTTCGCCTTATTTTCAACCAAAGTGGAAATCGCAGCAACCCTTGCCCCCGCACTCTCTTTACTATCACCTGCAATTTTCATCACTTCATCCAATGCCCTGCCATCGCCAAACACAATTGCAATTTCACGCCCTAGCTTAACTGCATCTGCATCCTTCGACCCAGCAAGCCTTATAGCAAATGTATTCCAAGCCTCAGGCGCTTTAGCTTTCCTCCTGCCTCGCAAGCCATCTTGCAAGCCAAGTGCAATTTCTTTCTGCATACTAAGATCAAGAGAGCCAGCCAAAAGCAAAAGCTCATTCATCGCTTTGGGGTTTGAATCTATTTCTTCCGCAAGGACTCGGGCAACAAAAGTGCGATGCTTGCCCATTGCGCTCGCCTTTGCAAGCTTTACCCCAAAAGAAGGATCCAAACTTACCGTAGGCTCAATTCCATACCAAAGCATGAGTGGCTGATTATGATCGTTTTTATCTTCCAGCCTTGCTGCAAGCGCCAACGCAAGATTCCCTCGGGAACCCACAGGAACCTTTTGCAATACACTCGCCAGGTATAACCTGACCAATGCAGACTTTTCACCAGGTGCAATCTTTTCTAAAGCTACAAGCGCCTCTTTAGAAACGCTTTCTTCATCCATCAAAAACCGGACTCCCCACGACCTTACCTGCTCATCTTCCGAATCCAACAGGGCAATTATCTTCTTTGCATCCAACGCTGAAATCGCATAAAGCATCCATAAAGAACGCAGCTTATGATTCGATTGCTTCACCTTTGCAAAGGTCGAATTGAGTTTCTCTTCTGCATCCTGCATCTTCATTCCCAATGCTGCACGCTCTTGTAAAATCCTTCGTGCCTGACGGAATTGCCATTCATTCGTACTTGAAACAAACTCAACAAGTTCCAAGTTGCTCATTTTCGAAAGGTCTGCAGTGGGCTTCTTCTTCATCTCGCCATGTGTGATTTTGTAAATCCTACCCGAGTTGCGATGCACCCCATCGTTTTCATGGCATTCACCAACATCAGACCAGTCGATGATGAAAACCCCGCCATCAGGGCCATAACAAAGCTCAATCCCCCGAAACCAAAGATCACCTACATTCATAAAGTCGGGTTCATGGCGAGCAACAAAACCGTTGCCATGGGCCTCAATCCGATCAACATTAATTCGTCTGCCATGAAGGTTGGCGGTAAAAGCTTTGCCTTGATAATCCGCGGGCCAGTTATCGCCCTGATAGATCATGAAACCACAATGGGCATGGCCGCCACCCGCTTTATCGGTGGTGGGGGTAACGCCCTTGCTGCGAATATCGCTCCAATTTTCAACACGATCCCAATGATAATGATCCGCATGCTGATCAATCAGTTCAAAAAGGCGCGGGTTGAAATGTTCGCCAAACATACGCTTTAAATAAGCCCCGGGAATAGAATGCCAGAAATGGCCGATCACCGTATTGATAAAAAAAGCATTACCGTTGGCATCCCAATCAAGGCCCCAAGAATTGGTACCACCCCTAGAAACTACCTCGAAGATCTTTTTAGTAGGGTGATAGCGCCAAACCCCACAGTTGATGGGAATGCGCTTGCTCGCAGGGGTATCGGGCGTGCCAACAAAAGAAGTGGTGGTGATGCCATGCCTGCCATATAACCAACCATCCGGCCCCCAAGCAAGCCCGTTGACAATATTATGCCTGATGCTGTTGTTATCAAACCCATCGAGGATAATCTCGGGTTCGCCATCGGGTTTATCATCGCCATTGCGATCCGGAATGAAAAGAAGATTGGGCGCACAAAGTACCCAGACGCCACCAAAACCAGGCAGGGCACTGGTAAGGTGATGGCCTTGATCCCAAAACACCGTACGCTTGTCATGCACACCATCGTTATCAGTATCTTCCAAAATTACGATGCGATCTTTCAAGGTAAGATCAAAATTGGTTTTGGTCTCTGCATAGGTAAGGCACTCGCTAATCCAAAGCCTACCCCGGGAATCAAAAGTCATATTAACGGGCTGGATCACCTCGGGTTCATGGGCAAACATTTGCGCCTTGAAACCTGGAGGCAGCTTGATGCTTTTCAAAGCTTCTTCAGGGGTGGATAGTTTATCTTTGGGGTTCTGCGTATCGGGAATTGCAGTTTGTGCATTTGCACTCTTTGCAACAACCAACACCAGCAATAATTGACACACAAAACTAATGAATCGCAACATGATGAATTTCCCTAGAAAACCATAAAACCTTTAAGCGTTGATCATAAAGGAAAAAGAGATGCAGGTGAAGAAAATTAAAGAGATGATGGTTAGTGGTTCTTTAACCCTCAGGGTTATCAAGAATAGCTTGAAGGCGCTGAGCAAGCAGAGGTGGTAGTTTAGCAACCAAGTTGGCATCCACTAAGCCCACACCAATAAAATCCCGTATATGAGTTCGGTCCTTATCCCTATAGGAAACCAGCTTCATTCGAACCAATGGCTCCAATGCAATCACCCTAAGTGAACCTGCAGCCTTGGAATCATCAACATCCGGGCTGGGATACTCGTGCTCTTGTCTAATCTTTTCGTTGGCAAAAAGAATATGTACAGCGTCCCGGGCCTTAGCGCCAGGCCCATCTAAAAACATATCCAAACCCGAGGTATGCATGTAGACAAAACCAATGGATTCAAGTGCAGCTTTGGCCTTGGGAAGGTCTTCCCGCCTTAACATGATATCGACATCCTGAGTATTTCGCACCGCAGCCTCATCCACTTCACTCACCAATGACGCAACTGCATTTCCCCCTGCAACTGCATAAGGAATGCCCGCCTCGGCCAAGGCTCGGGTTGATCGCAATAATCGGTCGCGTACTTTTTGCACTGCCGTAACCATCCTTTCCAATGCTAACTCACTAACAAGATGCGTGTTCACGATATCGCCCTGAGTTTTAAGAAAGGATAATAAGATACTCCGAAAGATTATCTTATCAAACTAGATCGTAATCTGAAATAGCCGAATCCATAGCTTAGCTGGCTTAGCTTAACTGGCTGACAGTGCGGGCATCACCAGTGATAATAGGCCTTGGCCTGCCCGTGGGATCCATCCAACTGGATTGCAGATTGATATCAAGATGATCGAACACCGAAGCTGCAAGATTGGAAGAAGCGATCGGGTTTTCTTTGATACCATAACCCTTTGAATCGGTTGCGCCTATCACTTTGCCCTTGGGCATTTCGCCACCATAGGCAAGCATGGACATAACATTCGTCCAGTGATCACGGCCTGCATTTTTATTGATTGTGGGGCCCCTGCCAAATTCACCCATCATGTAAACAAGAGTGGAATCTGATAACCCACGGGCTTCAAGATCAGAAATGAACGTGTGCAATACCCGGTCAACCCTAGGTAGCAAAGGCTTAAGGCCTTTCACGATGCCACCCCATTTTACTTCATCACCATGGTGATCGAAATAACCCCATGCGCCACTAACCACCACAAAGGTGACCCCCGCCTCAACAAGTCTGCGGGCAAGCAAAGCTTTTTCACCAATGCTATCACGCCCATAGGTATCACGCAGCTTTTCCGATTCCTTGTCCAGATCAAACGCCTGCTTGGCTTTGCCTGTTAGAACTAGATCCATGGCTTGAGCATTGGATTGATCCATCTTTTCGAGCGTGCCATTGGCATCGAAGGTGCGTTGCAATTTATCAAAGCCCTGCCTTAGGCCATCGCGATCGCGCAACGATTCTATATTTAACCCTTCAGGAAGATTAAGCCTGCCTGCAAGTGTTGAACCTTGTATTGGTTCGAATGCACCACCCATATGCCCCGCACCCCAGACATCCGCTTTTAACGAATCCGCAAGTGCAACAAAGGGTGGCAATGAAGGATCGTTCGATCCATGAAACTTGGCAGCAATCGAACCCATCGAAGGCCAGCCATCGCCATCACGATTACTATCTACCCTGCGGGCAAGATTGTTTCCTGCCTGCATGGTAATTGGGGTATGGTTACTGGCTTTGCAATCTACGGAACGAAGTATGGAAAGTTTATGTGCGATGGAAGCCTGCAGGGGCAGGTGTTCTGAAAACCTTACTCCTGGTATGGTGGTCTGAATGGTGGAAAAGGGGCCACGCACTTCCGCAGGGGCATCGGGTTTGGGATCCCACATATCGATATGGCTAGGGCCACCCGAAAGCCAAAATAGCACAACAGCTTTCTTTTTATTACCAGGGGCAACACTTGCAGCGGGCGCAAAACCCGCTAAGGGCAGCGCTGCCAAGCTTCCTAGCCCGGTTTGCAAAAACCACCTGCGCGAACCAACTCTTATGCCTGTATTGGGAAACTTGGTAATCAACATAAGTAATTCCTAGTGCAGTTTAAGTTGCAGTTTTGAAACTTGCAGGCGGGAAAACTATACAGCATAAGTATTCCCCATCGGTGGGACTTAATCAAGCTAATATCGGCAATAAGAGGAGAACAAGTTCAATTATTAGAGAGAATTAAAAGCGCTTCGATCGGGCAATAAAGGTGATTGCAAAACAAACTAATCCGAAAATAGCTAAAAATATAGCGAATTCTGTAAAGATAAGCCTGGCTGTTTCCGACCCGAAAAGCTTTGGGGTAGCCAACGAATACAGGGTCATAAAGAGCCCAGTAATGGAAACCAGTAGGGCTAAAATCGAGTTCAAAAGCGGTGATTTATTCATCTCGTAATACTACAGGAGTGATTATCCAAGGTCTAGGGCCTTATTTTCCCACCTTAATACAAGATGATTTTCTAACCATTACCAACGATTAAACTCATTTTAAGCACAGGAAAATAACATTTTCGCCCCCCAAGGAACATAAAACACAACAGCCTCATACACAAAATGCCTTTTTAATCTTCCTTTCATTACTTAAATATTTTATCATTGAAGGTCTACTTCTTTTCTTCTTTATATATAAGAGGCCTACCATGCAAGTTTTACACCCCAAAAAAGGGTTCACACTCATCGAATTATTAGTGGTGATTGCGATCATTGCGATCTTGATCGGCTTGCTGCTCCCCGCAGTGCAAAAAGTCCGTGAAGCCGCTGCTAGATCGCAGTGCCAAAACAACATGAAACAAATCACCCTGGCGTTTCATAACTACCATAGCGCTGAAAGTGTATTTCCTTCAGGAAGCTTTGGTGGTGGCAGTAGCGGCAGTTTTCCTGCACCTTGGGGCGATTCGATTTGTGGTGGAGGTTGCCCCTTAGGGCATTTCAGCTGGGCAGTAAAAATCCTTCCCTACTTGGAAGCGGAAAATCTTTACAAACAATTCGATTTCACAGTGCCCGCCTATGCCACCACCATCTTCGAAAATGGCTCGGAGCGTGGCCCTAAGGGGGATGCCAAAAATAAAACGCCTAGTACAAGCATGCCCAAAGGTTTAGTTTGCCCCAGTGCCAAGCGCACTGCTCCCGCCAACGAATTCAAAGATTACGCATTAAATTCTGGCACCGGTTCTTGCTGCCCAGAACGAAATACTGCTGGCCATAACGGCATGGGCTTTGTCTTTAGTAATATTAAAATTGCCCATGTTAAAGATGGCACCAGTAATACTTTCCTAATTATGGAAAAACTTCACTCCGGCAATCAAAGCTGGTTGAATGCAGATCGTGGCTCTAATCACTTTTCTTTTGTTCATCACCCTTCTCAAGGCTATGTAAGTGCCACCGAACCTGCGACTTCACAGCCACCAAACTCTACCTTTTGGAATAATCGTGGCGCAGCAGGCGGGCATAGCGGTGGCATCATGACTTCCTGGGTGGATGGTCGAGTTGGATTCATTGCCAATGGAATTAATTTTACCACCTACCGATCCATGCATAGCAGAGAAGGCGGCGAAGTAGTTGGCGATTACTAATCCTTTGTGATTAATCCACTTTTGATTCCATCAAGGAACCTCACAAATGAGATCCGTTCTTTTTTGTTCTTTTGTTTTAAGTTTGCTCACTCTTACGGGTTGTGCAAAAAATGGCCCTGATGTTGTTTCCGTATCAGGCAAAGTTACCCGCGAAGGAAATCCCTACCCCAATGTCTTCCTCAATTTCGAACCAGAAAAAGGCAGGCCAAGCTGGGCCCAAGTTGATGCTACAGGAAATTACACTGTCAAATACGATAACACCCAAGATGGCGCAGTAACAGGTAAGCACAAAGTCTGGATTTCCTACCGGGCCAAAGACCCAAGAGAAGAAATGATCGAGAAAGGTTTCGTCAAGGGCAAAAGCTCCCGCCCCAAAGACATGGGCTCGGTTCTCACCAAATTCGGAGATAGAGAAACCACCCCCCTCATCATCCAAATCACCAAGCCCGAAAGCAATCTCGAAATCAAACTTGATTAATGCACAATCCTTGGCAGCCTTGTAAAATCCTTCACCCCAATACCTTCTAAAGCAAGTGCATTCAGATAATTCGAATTCATCTCCTCCAAACCGCTTACGCTCATTCCCAAATCCTTCAACACCCCATCTTGCAATCCATAAATGCACGCATGCACGTTTAAATTCTGACCCCGTAACCACGCATCCTGCACTATCGTAGTTTGGCACACATTAATCGCTTGCTCGATCGCATTAAGCTCACACAAACAATCTTCCTTCTGCTTTTGATCTTTTAGCAAGCTGATATGATGCCCATGCCTTTCCCTCACATCCTTCACATGGCGCAACCAATTATCAATCAAGCCATATCTGTTGTCATGAAGCGCAGCTATCACACCCCCGCATCCATAATGCCCACACACAATCACATGCTCCACCTTCAGAACTTCGATCGCATACTGCATAACTGAAAGGCAGTTTAAATCACTATGAACCACCACGTTGGCAACATTGCGATGTACAAACAATTCGCCAGGCAACAATCCTACCACTTCATTGGCAGGCACCCGACTATCCGCACAACCAATCCACAAATACTTGGGCGCCTGCTGCTTCGAAAGCGTAGAAAAAAAGTCTGGGTTCTTCTTGGTAATATCTTCAGACCACTTCCGGTTATTTTTAAAAAGATTTTCGATCGACTTCATCATAATCTCCTTACCGTTGAATTTCAAATCACTTTACACTGTTAGCTGCAATTGTAATAATAACCTACAATTCTACTAGAACCTTTAGGTAAAATAAAATCATGAACGCACTAACAATCAGCCTTGGTATATTTTTCGCCCTAAATTTTGAAACCTCACTACCATTAACGCCAGGCTACAAACAACAAAGTTTTATTCCATCCATCTATGCCGTACAGGCAGCCGCTGCTGATGAACAATACGCCTATGCCATCTCCAATAGCAAGGTTGCGCAGTACGATCGTAAGACAGGCGAATTGAAAAAGCTTAGCACCGGTGATGCAGAGCATTTAAACAGCGGTTGGGTATGGAAAGGCAAAATATATTGCGCGCATTCGAACTTCCCTAAGTTGCCCGAAAAAAGCGATCTCCGAGTCTACGACCCCAATACAGGCAAACTTACCATCCATCATAGTTTTACTAAATCACTAGGTAGCCTGACTTGGGCAATTCGCGATCCGGAAAACAAATTCTGGTGGTGTTGCTTTGCCTTCTATCAAAAAGATAATGCCAAAACTTATCTTGCGAAGATGGATGATGAATTCAAAGAATTACAACGCTGGAGCTTTCCAGAAAAAGTGGTCAAGGATTGGGATAACGCAAGCGCTTCAAGTGGCATCTGGGATGGAAATACGCTTTTAGTTACCCATCATCATTTCAAGGTGCTATATCGCTTGAAGGTTCCCGAAAAGGGAGACACCCTTGAATTCGTGGAAGCACTATCCTGCCCATTCCCAGGTCAGGGTATCGCATACGACCCCGTAACCAAGGGATTGGTGGGCATTCATCGGCCTGATAAGAAAATACTGTTCGCAATCAAGGAAAAGTAAGAACGATATTCATGGTTTTATGGCTTAAAACCTGCGTATGGGACACATGAATGATAAAAATTACCGAAACCGACTTGGCAAATGAGTCGAAAACCTTGAAAATAGATTTTGAGTAGGAGGGGTGGCAGAGCGGCTGATTGCACCGGTCTTGAAAACCGGAGACGGGGAAACCCGTTCCAGGGTTCAAATCCCTGCCCCTCCGCTTCTTTTTAATTGCATCACCATCCTTATAATTCTCGATCGAACCTTGAATACCACCATCAAAACAACCAACCTGCCAAATGCATTCCTTTGGATATTGGCCCATGCCATTGCACTTGCTTCCTTCATTGCAATCGATTGGGTTCTTAACGAAAAGGTTTACTACCGAAATAGTGGCATTCTTATCCTGCCATTGTTGATGGGATTGATTCAAATGTTATTGCTTTGGCATCTACTGCGCTGGCCCTGGGTTTGGCCCATTCTAACTATCCTTGGAATCCCATTATCCTTCTTTGGCATCTGGTGGTTTATGCTTTGCATCGGTGGCGGATTTGGTATTACCCAAGCCATCCATTTAAAAATATCAGGCTACAAGCGCGTTTACCTCTGGATACTACTGAGCTTTATAGGTTGGGTGAGTGGCGCATTTGCCTGGTCATGGCTTAGTCAGGAAATCCAACCACCTTACTTCTGGGATATGATTGGTCTTTATGCAAGCGTGGGCCTGGCCTACGGCTCAAGCACTTGGCTCGCATTACGCATGCTGAAAAGAAAATTAGCCACGGATTAAAACGGAATTTCACGGAATCAAAACACATCATTTAATTTAGGTTGATGGATGTCTTCAAAGCCCATGGACTGCGCTCCCTACCCCTATCTGTTTTGTTATCTTGTAACCCTACCGTTAGCCCACGAAGACGCCGCCGGTGTTGGCTGGATCGCCGCTGTAAAACGAGAACAGTAGATCCAAAGCAGGGAAGTCAAAGACATTAATTTGTGGGCCACCGCCTGGGCCAGCGCCGGTGAGAATGTCTGCAATGCCATCACTGTTGCCATCGTTAATGCCAACGCGAACGCCACCTGTAAAGTCTTCTGCATAGGCCATGAATTGGGCAAGTAATGCGCCGGTGTAGGGATCCCAGACTGCAACGATGGGTGCTCCGCTAGGGCCTGCGCCGGTGACGACTTCGATATTGCCATCGTTGCCGATATCGCCTGCTGCGACGAATACGCCACCGGTGAAGGATACTGGGTAGGCATACCATTGGCTGATAATATCGCCATTAGCCCCATCGAAGACTTTAACATGAGGGCCGCCGCCTGGCCCTGCGCCTGTAAGAATGTCTGGAACTCCATCGTTGTTGAAGTCGATGGATGCAACGCTAACGCCGCCTGTGAAAGATTGATCATAGGCGAAGAAAGCTCGAAGAACATTAAGGCCATTGCCATCGAATATGCGAACTTCTGGGCCACCGCTAGGGCCACCGCCTGCGATGATATCCAAGATGCCATCACCATTCACATCTTGTACTGCGATGAACACGCCACCGGTAAAGGCTGAATCAAAAGCAAAGAAGGATTCCAAGACTTCGCCGGTTTGAGAATCAAGGATTGCGATAGTGGGGCCGCCACCCTCGCCTGCCGCTGCGAAGATATCTGCAACGCCATCGTTGTTGAAGTCGCCCGATGCCACATGGATGGCACCAGTGAATCCAGGAAAAGGTACAGCGGTGCCGGTTGGTTGACCGGTAACGGGATCGTAAAAGGTAACTGTGCTAGAACCACCAGAAGAAGATGCTGGCGTTGATGTGACTAAGGGTGCTGTGGACGTAGGTGTAGGAGTAGGTGTTGGTGTTGGTGTAGGTGTAGGGGCCAATGAGGTTGCAGTCACTGAAGCAGAGCCAGATACATAGTTAGTTCGGGAAGTGGTGATGGTTGCAGTGGAAGAAGTACTCGCTGCTACTCCGGTTACTGTTACCAAACCTGAACCGTCAATAGATACAGTGCCGTTCGCGGTGGCGGTTCCACCATAAGTGAAGGTTCCATCGTAGTTACTGATCTGCACCGTGAAGCCACTTGCTGTTGAAGTTGGCGTGCCAAAGGTTGGTGTGTTAGCAATTCCAAGATTTACTACTTGGCTTACAGCGGAACTGGTACTTGTAATGAAGCTAGAATCACCAG
>CALARU010000320.1 GCA_937888715.1 uncultured Planctomycetaceae bacterium
CAAAACGGAAATGGTGCCGGGAACAATAACACTAATAGTCCAGGGTCCGGTAACAGCAACCAAAACGGCAATGGTACCGGAAACATTAACCCAAATAGTCCAGGGTCCGGTAACAGCAACCAAAACGGCAATGGTGCCGGTAACATTAACCCTAATAGTCCAGGGTCCGGTAACAGCAACCAAAACGGCAATGGTACCGGTAACATTAACCCTAATATGACAAGTAATTCAAATGATAAAAATGAAAACCAAACAAATAGAAACAATCAAACTATAGGAAACCCAAATAAATCCACCACTGATCTAAATCAAAACCATAACAATCAAAATGATCCAGCAGGGGCAACTAATGGTAATACTAAATCAATAAATAAAAGAAGTGATTCTTCTGGAAATGGAAACACAAGTAATTCTGCAAATAATGGTGCAGGAGGGGTTTCTGGTAAAAAAGGGCCCTATTCTGTTGCAACAACACCAAACTCATATTCCGATGGCAATTCAAATGATAAAAAAGGGACAGGTGCAGAATCTTCGGGTGAAGAAAAAAAACAATCAAATATTGATAATTCAGATGGAAGCCCCGGCCAAAAGGGAAATGAACCAAATTCAACTACTAAAAAAGAAAGCTCTAAAAGTGCTAATGGTTCAAATGGACAAGATTCTCAACCAACAAGCCAGGATCAAAATCCTAGTATCTCAATTTCCCTCAATAGCAAAAAAAATGACCCAAATGTAACAAACAAACAAAGTCCGCCAAGAACGACTTACAACCGAGAAGATGAATCTCAAAGCAACAGTGAGGCGAAAGATCCTACAGCAAGAATAGCAGCTCCATTACCTGAATTAGGGCCTAGAAAAAGCTCCACTCCTGCCCCATTAAGAGCTGCAAGATTATTTGCAGACAGAGATTGGATCATTTATGTGGAATGTAAATTTGAAGAAATATTAGTTCACCCTAATCGCTTGGTCATTCCAACAAGTTTATTAGCTTCCGAAGAAGGCGTTAAAAGATTTATGCAAGAAATCGAAAAAATGATTACAAGAAAACAATCAACCGTACGGGTAGGCGAACCGCCTTACCGACCCGAAGTACGATTCTTAGTCTGGCCTGATGGATTGAAACCGTATCACTTGTCTTATCCAGCATTGCAATTGGCAGGAATAAAACAAAAAAGACAAAACTTAGATTCTGAAGATAGTATCAAAGAAATAATTCAAGGAAGATAATTTTAAGCCATGCGTAGAAGAAGAAGACCAGATAAAGAAATACATTTTAGCTTCGATTCCTTTTTGGATGTGGTCGCTAATGTTGTTGGTATCATCATAAAACTGATTTTAGTAGCATGGGTTGGAGCTAGAACATACAAAGGTTTTGAAATCCCAGAATCGTTTACACCAAACACAGTAAATGTTGCCGAAAACAAATTAGTAGATGTTTCAGATCCTCTCACGCAGAGCATTATTGAAAAAAACAAGAATAAAGCAAATTTTGAAGCAATACTTACAAGCAAAAAGAATGATCTTAACGAACAAGTAAAAGAAAAAGGCGGGATGCAACAAAAAGTATATGAATTAAATAGCAGTTTAAAGGCGATCCTTGATCAAGAAAAAGCATTAAACACACTTATAAAACAATCATCTGAAATCAACAAAAACAGCCCAATAAATATGGTTACAATAAAAGCAAAATCCGACCAATTAAAGGAAGAAATTGAAACACTTAAAAAAACCAAAGGAAAAAAAAACGAACTTAAATATAAAACTCCTGTAAGCAGAACTTTACAATCAGAGGAGATGATTTTTGAATGTAAAAACGGACGCATCACTCCTGTAGACATTGGTGCAATGCTTGAAGAAGTTTCAGGGCAAATGCAAAGTTTAGGTGAAAATCTACGAAAACAGTGGGAACTCGAAGAAGTCTCACAAACTTATGGTGCATTCAAAATAAAATACACAGTTGAACGAGAAAGAAGCGCATTAGACATAGCATCTTCTAATACTATTCCAGATGAACGATCTAATTTCAGATTTTCATTGACCGGTTGGGTATTAGAATCGCTTGATCCAGAACGGGGAGAAACATTGGAACAAGCACTTAATCCAAATTCTGAATTTATGAAAATAATAGGCAGCCTTGATACAAATCAAACTGCAGTAACTTTTTGCGTTTATCCTGATAGCTTTACTATCTATCGAAGGATGCGCGATTTACTTCACGAAAAAAATATAGTCGTAGCTGGAAGACCACTTAATTTTGATGCCCCAATTGCAATGTCTGTAAAAAAAGGTACTGCATCCAGGGGGCAATAAAAATCTAAAGCCCCACAAGATAACTAAATCTCTTTTTAAATTGTTCAGAGGTCCAATTTAAACTTTTTGCAAGCGCATCCAGTTTAATTGGGTCTTGGATATCAGATTTATCAAGCATTATCATATAACGTCTTGCACATTCAAACCCTTCGCTTTTAACATCAACGATTCGAGTTTGCATTCTTCGAGTTATTGGATTTATAATATTTTCAAAGGGTATTGGTTGGAGCTTGCCACCAATAAAAGAAATAACCGCTCCGTATTTTGAACACTCTGTAGATTTCAGGAATTTAACTGCGCCATAACCTAGATCACGCGTATATTCAGCATCAAAAGGAATAGGGTCGGCACAACGAAGTTCATAGCCTAAATCTTTATCAATAACAGTCAGGCTGATGCCTAATTCTTCAAGCTTAGCAGCAAGATGATCTTTAACCATTCTTCCAAACTCAATTTCACCCAAGCGTAAATGGCCATGAGGATCACGTTCAACTTTCCCGTAGCGGCCCAATTCATTAGCATTCAAATTTGATAAACCTTTTTCCCCAATTTTTTCCAATAGCCCTTCAGCAAGCACAGCAACACCATAATTAGAACCGTTTTTGCGCCTTTTTATAATTGAACCAAGAAGAATATCAACCACTTCATCCATCGAAACATCTCTATCTTGAAATTCTTCAGGAATAATAGTCAGGGTAGCTGCAGCAGCTTTACCAATCCCGAGGGCCAAATGCCCAGCAGCCCGACCCATGCTAATAACCAAATACCAGCGTGAAGTAGTTTTTGCATCTTCACAAAGACTGCGAACGATCTTGACTCCGTAATGCCTTGCGGTTTCAAAACCAAAGGTTGGAGTCGAAGGGGGCAAAGGTAAATCATTATCAATAGTTTTCGGAACATGAGCGACATTAATTGCGCCCGCAGCCTTAAGATAAACTTGACTTGCAGAAAAAGCAGTGTCATCACCGCCAATAGTTACTAATTTAGTTATTCCAAGAGTTTTAAGGGCTTCAAGAACTTGCTTCATATCTGCATCATTTTTTGCAGGATTAGTCCGCGAAGTACCTAAGATTGATCCGCCTTTAAGATGAATGCCCTTAACATCTTCAATTGTAAGTTTTTTTACATTGCTAACGCTACCTTTAACTAAATGCTTAAACCCATCAATAAAACCAAAAACTTCCATGCCATTAACAATGGCTTCGATAGTAACGGCACTAATAACCCCGTTAATCCCAGGAGCTGGGCCCCCTCCAACAATAATGCCAAGTTTTCCAGTAGGTTTTGCAATGTCCATAAGAATTTCCCAGACCAATAATAAAATAAAAAGATTGACGAAACGAGACACCAAATACTTTATTAATTTAGAATTACTATCAGGTTTTGACTACGGTTCAAACTTAGAAAAAACAATGAATCTTAAGATAAATTGTTAAGCAGCAATCTTTTTTGGTCGTGGCGCACAACTAAACAGGTTAAAGATTTCTTCCTCATTTAAGCCTAACGAAGAAGGCAAACCACTATGATCAATAATATCTGAGAATAATTTCCGTTTGGCATCCAACACTTCTGCGATTCTTTCTTCAATAGTTTTTTGAGAAATGAACCTCTTTACAAAAACAGTAGACTTTTGCCCCAAACGATGCGCCCGATTAATGGCTTGATCTTCAATTGCAGGGTTCCACCATCGATCAAAAAGAAATACATAATTGGTAAACTGTAAATTAAGCCCAACGCTACCAGTGCCATAACTCATTAAAATGACATGTGCTTTAGGATCTTTTTTAAATTGATCAAGAACCCCCTGCCTTTGCTGAGAGGGGATTTTTCCATGATACATTAACGGATTATAATCTTTTAATTGGTCCGCAAGTTCCTCAAGAGGCTTAACCCATTGCGAAAAAACAATCGCTTTACTATTGGTAGCTTGAACTTCCTCCATATCGGCCAACAATTGTTCAGCTTTAGAACTTGCACCTGTTCTAGGATCAAAATTACAAATCTGCTTTAAACGCATAACCAACTCAAAAACATGCTGGACAGTAACTGTATCGCCTAATTTATTTAAATGAACAACACCCTCTTTTTCAGCAAGATCATACGCCTGCCTTTGAGCAGGAGTAAGCTCAAGGAAAACATCCTGAATAATTTTCGCAGGCATATCAGGCGCAGCTTCCTCTTTAGTCCTTCGGATAATACTTTCAGAAGTCAAACTTGCTAACATTTTCGGAGGGGTATCTTTGGGAACCCTACCCGGATCTACAAAATCAAAAATATGAATTAGATCGTCATGACGGTTTTCGATGGGAGTCCCAGTCATAGCCCAACTACGCTCTCGCTGTACGGAACAAACAGCCTGTGCTGTCTTAGATCCCTTGGTTTTAATTCTTTGGGCTTCGTCAATCACCATCAAATCGTAAAAATTATTTCCTGCAACCCCTTCAAGAACATCCCGGGTCAACAACTCATAATTAACCAACTTTACAGCAGTATTAGAAACATTCCAAGACACTTTCCGTTCCTCTGTATTGCCACAAATGACCTCTACAGGTAAATCTGAAGCCCAAAGCTTTAATTCGCGAGTCCAATTGATAACCAACGGTTTAGGGCAAACAATCAATACATTTTTTAATAACCCGGAACGAAATAACAGCCTAATCGAAATTATAACTTGTATCGTTTTTCCTAATCCCATTTCATCAGCGATCAATGCTGATTTTCTTGGCATTAAAAAAGCAATCCCTTTAATCTGATAAGGAAATGGTTTGAAAGGAAGACTAACTTCTTTACCTATAAACACCTCTTCGATCGGAGGTTGCAGCAAATACATCAATCGTTCTTTAAACTGAAACATATCCTTTAATGGTTTTACCCTAGTGAGGTCTTTTTCAAGAATTATTTCTACATGATCAGAAGGCTCTGATTCTAATTTTTTAATATCAGAATTTAGCTCTGCCAATGATTTAGGATCAATATAATTTGCAATACCTTCTTGCGGTGTAGGGAATTTCCAGCATTCGGTGCTAACCTTGGGTTCAAGATCGGGCAATATCTTAACCCAAGGTAAATTATTAAGAAGTGGAAAGGATCTTAAATTTAAAACGCCATTTTTAGGTAAGATTTCAACGTTATTAACGGTTATTGGTAAATCCAAACGGAATGTATTTAGCAAAGGCTCCAGAAACTCTTTTTGGTTATCTTCTCCGCACGCAATATTTGCTAAAAGGTGCGGATTCATAAAAACCTCCTGAGAAAAATACAACACTATCAAAACAATCGGATAGTTAAAAAAACCACTTGAGGAAGTAATCAAAAACCATTTGATTTATAAGTAAATCGGGTAGCAATGATGAAGGCTAGGCAAACAAAAAGGGTTCTAACTGCGAAAATTAAAAAGCAACTTGTATAAATGGAAATTTAACTAAGAAACGATCTTATTAATTTCAACGAAAAGAACTTTAATCAATTCTTCAATTTCTTTCTCGTTAAAAACTTTTTTGAGCGCACATTCGATTTTTTCGACAATTTGAGCCAACTGGGGATATCCATAAAACCCACTTGCACCCTTTAACTGATGAAGTTCTTTTTCGAGTGAATCAAAAGACTTAGCTTTATTGAAATCAATAATATTATTAATTTTAAACACGAGAGAATTAAAAAAATGCTGCTGCAAATTAAGATTGGAATCTGAACCAGTTTCTCCAATCCCATGCCCCTCAACTTTGATTTTCTCAGCAATAGGCAAATAACAAGCTAAAGCCTCCAACAATTTCTCGCGATCAATTGGCTTGGTTAAAAACAAATCAAAACCGGCTTCTAAGCATTCCATCTCATCCTGCTTTGTAGCATTGGCAGTCAAAGCAAAAATCGGGATTTTATTACCGGAATTTCGAATGATTTTTGTAGTATCCATACCACCACCGTCAGGCATCTGCAAATCCATTAATATCAAATCAAAATCTGTTTGAGCTAATTCATGCAAAACTTTGGCCCCAGAAGAAACAGTGGTAACATCCAAGCCTTCTTTTTCTAAAAGATAACGCAAATAAACTTGAATATCTTCGCTATCTTCAGCAAGTAAAATAGAGGCAGTTGATGGTAGCGATAAGGTACTAGTGATGGCATTTAAATCGCGAGAGTTTAATGTTCCAAGTTTTGCAGAATCAATTATTTTGTGCAAATCATGCGCATCAACCGGAAGAAGCAAAGAAAAACACGACCCAGCTTTCAACTTGGTTAATACTTTTATAAATCCACCCAGTAATCGGGCAAGTCGGTTGGCAATAGTAAGACCTAGGCCGGTACCTTCAATGCGTGAAGAAAAGGCTTTTCCCGCCCTCACAAATGGATTAAATAAAGCTGCTATTTGTTTATCGTCCATCCCTGGCCCCTGGTCTTCAACAGAAAACACCAAGCAATCACCTGGAATTTCTTCAACACGATCCATCTTGATCCGCACTTTAATTTCGCCCTTTGAAGTGTATTTAATCGCATTCCCTAAAAGATTTACAAGAATCTGCCTAAGACGAGTTGGATCTGTATGAAACAGAACAGGTATATCCCCCTCAGGAATGGCAAGCAATTTAATACCTTTTTTATTAGCTTGAAACCCAAGAGTTTCAAACACTTCGGAAATCGTATACCATGGAGAAACAGGGAGGATATCAATATCCATCCTGCCTGCTTCAATCTTTGAAAAATCTAGAATATCTTTAACTAACTGAAGCAAGAAATCCCCACTACGAGACATCGCCCGAGACATCTTTTTTCTTTCGTCAGCGGAAAGTTCTAAATCTGCAAGCATATGAGCATAACCAACAATCGCCTGAATTGGTGCCCGAATTTCGTGGCTCATATTTGCCAAAAAGCCACTTTTTACACGACTTGCATCTTCAGCAGCAAGTAAAAGGGAAACATTAGATTTGCTTGATTGATTTTGCAATTCAAATTCAATTCCAAAAATATCAAACCCTTTAACGCGTTGCAATTCATCAAAAAAAGGTTGAAACCGCGCATGAACCCAAATCCAATTATGGTCTGGATTTCGAAGCCGAAACTCCATTGAAAAATGTTTTTTAAAAAATTTCGAAGAATCAATTGCATTCATAAGATCAGTTTTTTCATCTTCATGAATCTGATCTACCCACGATGCAGCATTGTGATCTAATATTTTAATTTCCCACTCTTTGTTAAAAGAAATCATTTCAAGATTAACGAAAATCTTCCAATAAAATGAAGGAAAATCAGGCTCTATTAGATTTTTAAACATCAATATTCCGAACACAAGGCAAAGATTTTGTAAAAACAATAATTATAATTATACCAGTTAAATTTTCAAAGGTTTATTAGGAAAAGCAAACAAGAAAAGATATTATGGTTATAAGTTTCGAAACTTTATTATTCTTGGTGATAAAAAATGCAATTCAATTTGATTCTAATTCTTCTGCTGAATCAATCTGTTTGTTTTCAAAACAATCCGAATAGTTCGTTCTCCAAACAAAATGTAGATGCAGCAATAAATCGTGGTACTTCTTTTTTAAAAAACACCCAAAAACCTGATGGAACTTGGTCAGACAACGATATTGGCCCTACAGCATTAGCAGGAATGGCATTACTAGAATCTGGTATTACACAAGATGACCTAGTTTTGGCAAAAACAATTGCTGCAATAAGAAAAAACGCACGAATAACAACCCATACTTATTCAATTGCGTTATGTCTTATATTTTTCGACCGCCTAGGCCAAATTGAAGATATTGCTTTAATCGAATCTTTGGCCATGCGGTTACTGGCTGGGCAAACCCAATCAGGGGGATGGGGTTATAATTGCCCAGGACCGAACAATGAAGAGTTATTACGACTTGAAACTAACCAAAAAAAATCAGTTGAATTAAAAGCTACAAAAACATTTCCTAAATTTAATAGCAAGAAATCATTTGAAGATTTATCACCTGAAGTTGTTCGATCAATCAAAGTAATATATCAGGAAAAAGCAACCGGTAATAACAACGATGGAGGTTCAGACAATTCAAACACTCAATTTGCAACTTTTGCACTGTGGGTATCAAGAAGACACGGAATCCCAATTAATATTGCATTTTCACGAATATTATTAAGATTCCGAGGCACACAAGCTCAAGATGGAGGCTGGGCCTATTCAGGAAGTGGTGGAAACCAGCCTTCCTCTCCCACCATGACAGGAGCGGGGCTACTTTGTCTAGGATTAGCCTCAGGCTTTTTTGTAGAAATTGGAACCCAACTAAAACCGTCAGAAAGAATCGACATTAGTAAGGATGTATTTTTAGGACGAGGGCTTTTCGCTTTGGGAAGTTGCATTGGAAATCCAGCAGGAAAAGGCAAAGAAGGATTAATTGCAAGGCTAGGAGAACAAGGAGGGCAAAGTTATTATTTCTTATGGTCACTCGAAAGAGCAGCAACAGGGTTAGGCTTAGAATCAATAGGCAGAAAAGACTGGTACTCTTGGGGTGCTGAGATTCTTTTAGTCAACCAGCTCCCTAATGGCTCCTGGAAAGGTGATTACGCAAGTTATAATGCAGATACATGCTTTGCAATCCTGTTTCTAACAAAATCAAATTTTGCAGAAGACTTAACTACGCTTCTTCGGGGAAAAACAAACAACCTTGGGTTGGTCGAGCTTAAAAGTGGCGGAGTTGGAGGCGATGCAATTGCCAATCTATCAAAACAAGGCGGAATTAAAGTAGCAATTACCGGTGACGGAAAAGGCGCAACTCAAGGAAAAATAACTTACAACAACACTAAAAAAGAAATTGAGAAAGCTACTAACAAAAAAGACATCCCAGCTCCTCAAGAAAAAGCTTCCCTAACTTTGCTTACAAATGCAAAACCCGAAAAATTTCTAGAAACCCTTGAGGAATTCAAAAAAGGAAAAGGCGGCGAATTCACCCAAGCTTTATCTGCAGCCATTCCAAACCTGCAAGGCTTCCAACAATTTGAAGCAAGAAAAGCGCTTGCAGAGAGGTTCGTACGCTTTAACAAGGAAACATTAATAGAATACTTGAATAATGATAATCCTGAGATCCGAGCTGCTGCGATTTCAGCCATCGCCCTACGAAACCAAAAAATCGGCATTTCTAATATTGCAGCGGCCTTGGAAGACAATTCAGCATGGGTTCGTAATTCTGCGTATTTATGTTTAAAATCGCTTACAGGTAAAGATTTTGGTAACCCAAATCTTGTGACGGATCCTGAAAAAACAAAAATTTTGCAACTTTGGAAAACTTACATCAAGGAAAATCCTTAGCAACCAATGCCCCGACTAGATCAAATATCGTTATTAATGAATTAAATCAAGAATCATGTCGTTTTTTCAGTAAAATATGACCATACCAAGGATTCTTCAGGCAAACATCAAATGTCCAAGGATAAGTTACTATTTGTAACAGGCAAGCTAGCAAGCCCTTCACTCAAGGATTTACTTTCCAGGATGACGGAGTCATTACCATTTGATTGGGAAATTAACACATTACCAATAAATGTAGCAGCATTGGCAACCATTGAATGGATTAGTTCACATTTAAAAATAACGAACAAACCTGACAAAATAATAATCCCTGGCTTATGCAGAGGAGAAGCAAAAATTTTAGAAATTCAAACAGGTATTCCTTGCATAAAAGGCCCCAAAGACCTTCGAGATTTACCTAACTTTCTAAAGATTGGAAATTTTAATGCGACGAGCCCTGATTATGGAAAATACAGCATCGAAATAATAGCGGAAATAAATCACGCGCCTGATTTATCCTTGGAAGAAATCGAAAATACAGCCATTCATTTTATTTCACAGGGTGCGGATATCATTGATCTAGGAATGAATCCTGGCACACCTTGGCTACAAGTTGGGGAATGTGTTAAAAGACTAAAAAAACTAAATATCAAAGTTTCCATCGATAGTTTTAATCCCGTGGAAGTAGAAAGCGCAGTAAATGCAGGGGCAGACTTGGTTTTAAGTATCAACGAAGATAATCTTGAAATTGCCAAACATTTAGAATGCGAATTTGTTCTGATACCAAAAGAACCAGGCAAACCAGAAACTTTAAATAAATGTGTTGAAAAACTACTGAGTTGGAACCGTAAATTTAGAATCGACCCAATTCTTGAACCCATCGGGCTTGGCTTCGCAAAATCATTACTCGGATATTATAAAGCCCGGGAACTTTATCCCACGATTCCCATGATGATGGGAATTGGAAATGTAACCGAATTAACAGATTCAGATTCTTCCGGGATCAATGCATTATTAATTGCAATATGCCAAGAACTTAATATTCAAAGTGTGTTAACTACTTCCGTTATTAACTGGTGCAGAACTTCAGTCAAAGAAATAGATCTTGCTAGGAAACTAATGTTTCATGCCATCACAAAGCAAGTAATTCCCAAGCGATTAGAACCGGGATTACTATTACTAAGAGATCCCACCGAACGAAGGCATGGAATAGAAACACTAAACCGATTTAAGTCGGAAATAAAGGACAAGAATTTCCGAATATTTGCCGAAGATGGCTTAATCCACATCATGAATAAAAACATTCATCTAATGGGCCAAGATCCTTACAAATTAATTGAGGAAGTAAAAAAAACAGAAGAAATAGATGAATCTCATTCCTTTTATTTAGGATTTGAACTTTGTAAAGCGATGACTGCAATTACACTGGGAAAAAATTACACTCAGGATCAGGAATTGCAGTGGGGTTTCTTAACACGAGAAGAGACCATCCATCGTAATCCGATGATAGATAAAAAAACTGATTAAGAACTCTACGACCTAAGAAAAGATTGAATAGTGATTACACCGTACATCAAAAAAATAAGTATGCCAATAAGCCAAAGCGAGGCTTTTTTAAGATTACAAAATCTTCCTGGATTATTGTTCCTTGAAGGAAAAGCCAGTGGCAATGATTATGCTTTTTTAGCTGCAGATCCTTTTAAGGTATTGGAAAAGCAAGCAGACACAAAACAACACCAACCAAGCGATATATTAAAAACTTTACGAAGCGAATATAGCCGTTGGAAAATTAAACCAACGGATGGAGTCCCTCCATTCCAAGGTGGGATCGCAGGGCTATTTGGCTATGGATTATCGAAACAAATAGAAAAGCTACCTTCCGATAGCAAAGCTTTTATCCCATCGCCTGACTTATCAATAGGCTTTTACGACTGGGTTCTATCATTTGATTTACGAAAAGAGGAAGTCTGGCTGGTTTCAACAGGTTTTCCTGAAACGACTGAAAATTTACAGACCCTTCGTGCTAAAAATCGCGCCGATATGGTTCTTAAACTGCTGGAAACTCCCACAAAAAACCATCTAACTAAATTACCTCAGAAAGAATTAAGCTATAAAGTTCCTGAAAATTTATTCAGGTTATTTGATGACGAGCATTTTTATTGTGACAATTCCGCGATTGACTACATGAAAAGCGTTGAAAAAAGTATTGAGTACATAAATGCAGGAGATTCTTTTCAGATCAATTTATCACAAAGGTTCTGGCATCCAAAATTTTGCGATGACCAATTGCTTTACGAATTACTTTCGAAAACATCCCCTGCCCCATTTTCATGTTATCTAACTACTTCGATGGGCAATATTTTAAGCGCATCTCCTGAAAGATTTCTAACCCTCCAAAATAACAAAGTAATAACAAGTCCAATTAAAGGAACGCGGCCTCGAGGAAAAACAGAAAAAGAAGATATCGAGATGGCTAACTCGCTACTAAATAGCCCAAAAGATAGAGCTGAAAATGTAATGATTGTAGATTTGCTCAGAAATGATCTGGGGCGAGTTTGCTCATTCGGAAGCATTCAAGTAGAAGAACTTTGCAAACTTGAAACTTTTTCCAATGTACACCATTTAGTCTCCAAAGTTACGGGCAACCTAAAGCCGGAGCATGACGCCTTAGATTTATTGCTTTCATGTTTTCCAGGAGGATCTGTTACAGGAGCCCCGAAGATACGATCGATGGAAATAATCTCCGAGTTAGAAACATCACCCCGGGGGATTTATTGCGGCAGCGCAGGGTATCTTGGTTTTGACGGATCCATGGACACAAACATTTTGATACGAAGTATATTTTCATCAGAAAAATGGCTACAGTTTGGAGCGGGAGGCGGGATTGTTGCAGATTCGAATCCTAACGATGAATACCTTGAAACTTTAAACAAGGCCTCAGGGATTATACAAACTATTCGCTCTCATCCAGACTCTATAAATTTGATTCAATTAAAGCGCTAGGATTTATTGCTTGGTGCGTTGAAGCTGAAATCATAACCGCTTCGCACAAAGCAATAGTTAAAAGGTTATCATCACCACTGATTTCGGGCTCGCTCCCCAATTCGACCGCACGCAACAATTGAGCCATTGTGCCAACAAAAGCATCGGGAAACCAAACTTCATTCCATGCTGGTGAATGCCATTTACCATTGTCACCAACAGTGGTGAACTCCAAGGTACTTGGAATTTTTTCCGGATATTTAGGCCAACCGATGGTACCTTTTGCCATACCAAGAGTTCCTTCAATGCGCCAACGAATATAAATATCCTCGCCCGCACCTTCCTTGGCAGGCCCCGCCCATACATCATCCCAAGAAGAAGCACGTGCTCCGGAATCGTATTCGAGGATGTATAAATTAACACCATCGGTATGCGAAAATTTAGTTCTTGGGTCTTTGGTAGTACTAGCAAAAACGCGGTTTGGGTTCCCCAACCAATAGCGAAAAGTATCTAAATGATGAATGCTCATGATAAAAGTTGAAAGCGATTTTAAACCTTGGGCCCAAGGCATCCAATGCGGAATAGCTCGCATTTCAATGGTAGCCAGAACGATATCTCCAAGTTTTCCTGAATTTAAAAGAGATTTAGCAACCCTTACCGATTGATCAAAACGCATATTTTGATTCACTGCAAGAGCGACCGACTTTTGTTTGCACGCATTAACCAATTTTTTTGCAGTAAGCAAATCCATGGCAAGAGGTTTCTGGGCTAAAATTCCTCGCAATTTTTTAGATTGCTCAAGGGCCTTCAGTATAATTTCTGGTTGAGCTTCCGGCGGAACAGCAATATCTAAAATATCAAAGTCACCATACTCAAGCATTTCATCAATCGAATCAAACACGACAGGGATATTATGATTTAAAGCCACCTCTTTTGCTTTATCTTTAGATCTTGAAGAGATGCAAGAGACATGGAATCCCGCACTTTTATATGCAGGGATCTGGCAATCTTTCATAATAAAACCAGATCCTATACATCCTATCTTGAAATCTTTTTTCACTGGAAGAATTGGAAGTCTTGAATCTACAAGATGCTTGATGAAGTTATCCAAATTTGGTTCCAATCAATTACGAAACAGAATTGGAAATAACTCTCAACTCTCTAGGCAAGGGAAACTGAACATGTTCTTCCCGGATAATTCTGTTTTCAACTTGGGCATTATAATTAATTCTGAGCCATTCAACACATTCTTCAACAACATCTTCAGGGGCACTGGCACCAGCAGTAATTAAAACAATTTCAGTATTAACCAGCCATTCGGGATTAATCTCTTTGACAGAATCAATCAAATAAGCAGGTTTACCCAAGGATATTGCAAGTTCTGAAAGACGCATACTATTAGAGCTGTTTTGACTTCCAAGAACTAAAACAAGATCAACTTCAGGAACAAGTTCCTTAACTGCTTCCTGCCGATTCTGAGTTGCATAACAAATATCATCCTTAGATGGCCCGATGATATTTGGGAATTTTTTCTTCAATACCTCAATGATAACCTGTGCTTCATCAACGCTTAAAGTTGTTTGAGTCAAAAACGCAACCTTAGTATCTTTAGGAAGAACCAAATTGTTTGCACTTTGAACATCTTCCACCAGAACAATACTTCCGGGAGCTTCACCCATCGTGCCTAGTACTTCGTCGTGCCCTTCATGGCCAATCAAAATAATGGTGTAGCCTTCACTTGCAAATTTTACAGCTTCTTTATGAACCTTGGTCACAAGCGGGCAAGTGGCATCAATCGCGCGTAGATTTCGTTTTTGAGAGTCCAACCTGATAGTCGGGGAGACGCCATGCGCACTGTATAAAACAGTTGAGCCTTCAGGAATATCATCAATTTTATCAACGAAGACGACTCCTTTTTTACTGAAGCGGTCGACAACGGGTCTATTGTGAACAATTTCATGATAAACATAAAGAGGCGAGCCAAATTTTGCCAAGGCTTTTTCTAGGCTTTCGATAGCCATGTTAACACCAGCGCAGAAACCTCTTGGATTTGCAAGAATCACTTTCATTCAGGTATCTCCTCCCTGTATAGATCATGCCATGATACCAAATTATTGTAGCAGGGTAACCAACAAAAAAGCCGCGACTGGAGAACCAATCACGGCAAAATAAATCACAAGAACATGAAAATCAGTCGTACTTAACGCCATCTTTTGCTGGAACAATCCACTTCTTTCCATCTTTTTCAAGCACAACGCCTTTTACTGAACCTTTAGCTGGCCCGTTGCAAACCGTATCATGATAAGGTTCGGCTTTGCCATTATCTTTAAAGTAATAAATCACTTCTTTGCCTTTTTCTGAAACCTTGATGGCATGACCACAATCTGCAGTTTCATTTAAAGCACACTTAGAACAATTAATTTCACCTTTAAGAGTGATTTCTTTAGCAGGCTTATCGGCAGCAGAAACCAATCCGACTAAAAACAATAACCCAAAAGCAGAAAGAACAAGATTTTTCATAACTTTCTCCAAATGAAAATAGGAAACAATTGTCAATTATACCATTTAATATTTTTATTCCACCTCAAAGTTTCAAACAAATGACAATTAACCCCTAGAAGTGTTGACATCTTAGAAATCAGCCCTATTATTACCATTTATTACTTAGGTTTTAATAAAAATGAATGCACTACATAAAGCTGAGGCATTGGTAGAGGCTCTGGATTATTTCAGGGCCTTTAGAAAAAAAATTGTGGTGGTTAAATTAGGCGGAAGCATCATGGATGATTCAAGCTGCCTAACCAGCACTCTGGCAGACTTGGTTCTAATGGAAACAGCTGGCATGCTCCCAGTTTTGGTTCATGGTGGTGGCAAAGCAATCGACCAAGCTATGGCCAAGCAAGGCCTTCAACCAAAAAAAATTGCAGGTCGTAGAATTACTGATGACGATACTCTTGCTATTGTAAGGGACGTTCTTACCAATGAAACCAATGCTGATATAGTTAGACGAATCAGAAATCTTGGGGGCCGAGCTATCCCTCTTCATACCGGCGCAATGCAGGTACTGTGGGGCAAAAAATGGTTGTTACCCACTGAAAACGGCTTTACAGATCTTGGGCATGTTGGAATCGTAGACAAAGTAGACAACAATCTTATTTCAGATTTTATAAGCGCCGGGGTGATTCCAGTCATTCCCTCCTTGGCAATTGATGATAAAAACTCATGGCTTAACGTCAATGCTGACACTGCGGCTTGCGCTGTTGCAATGAGTTTAAAAGCTGAAAAACTTGTTTTCCTTTCTGATACCCCAGGAATACTTCGAGATCGCAAAGACCCTTCATCTTTGATTACCAGTCTTAATCAAAAAGACTGCCAGGAATTAATCAAGCAAGGGATAATCGACTCCGGCATGATCCCAAAGGTTGAAGCTTGCCTTGATAGTTTGCAAAAAGGTGTTGGTAAAACCCACATGATTGATGGCAGGCAAAAGCATTCATTACTACTTGAAATATTTACCAAACAAGGCACCGGTACAGAGATTACACTTAATTAGTGTATAATTAACTTTTAAAGAAAAGGACTACTGATGAATTCAAACTTGTTGAACAGTTACAACAAGTATGTAATTGCGAATTACAAAAAGTTTCCTGTTTGCTTGGTGCGCGGCGAAGGTTCCAGAGTTTGGGACGACGAAGGAAATGCGTACCTAGATTTATTTCCGGGCTGGGGATGCGGATTGCTTGGCCATTGCCCGCCCCTAGTCGTTGAAGCAGTAAAAAACCAAGTAAGCAAACTCATACATGTCCCAAATTCATGGTACACAGAACCTCAAGGCATGCTTGCAGAAGCACTCGCAACCAGAACTGGTTGGGGTGGACAGTGCTTTTTCTGTAATAGTGGAACTGAAGCTAATGAAGCAGCTATTAAAATTGCAAGGCTCAATGGCGGCCCAGGAAAATACAAAATCATCACTATGTTGAACAGTTTTCATGGCAGAACTTTTGCTGCACTTAGTGCAACCGGTCAACCAAAATACCATCAAGGCCTCGAACCGATGTTGCCGGGATTTTCTTATGTCCCATTTGGCGACCTAGAAGCTACTCGACAGGCCATTGATTCTGAAACCTGTGCCATCATGGTTGAACCAATACAGGGTGAAGGTGGAATCAACCTACCACCCGTAGGTTACCTTGAAGGCTTGCGCAAGATATGTGATGAAAACAAATTAATGTTAATATTCGACGAAGTACAAACAGGGACGGGAAGAACAGGAAAATGGTTTGCACACCAAAACTGGAATGTTATCCCTGATTGCGTTTCGTTGGCCAAAGCTTTGGCGGGGGGTGTTGCATGTGGTGGGTTAATAGCCCGAGAAGAGTTCGCAGCAAAGCTTAAACCAGGAACTCATGCTGCAACATTCGGTGGAAACCCAATCGCCTGTGTGGCGGCAATTGCAACCATTGAAACAATTGAGAAAGAAAACCTTCTTGAAAGGGCTGTTGTCATTGGCAATCGATTTAAAAGCAAATTCGAATCTTGGAAAGAAAAATGCTCCCTGATTGCTGACATCAGGATATCTGGTGCTATGATTGGGCTTGAGCTTTCAGAAGATGCCACCCACATCGTCCAAAAATGTTTAGAACAAAAATTACTCATAAATTGCACCCACAACACGGTAATTCGTTTGTTACCGGCCCTCAACATTACCGATGCTGAGATTGATGAGGGTTGCGACATACTTGAAAAAATCATTCTTGGATAATATTTTGTTGTTGCACAATCTTAGCAGTTAATCAAAATTATTAATGGTAACGCAAATGAAGCATTTACTTTCATTACTTGAATACAACGAATCGGGATTCGTTAAACTTCTCGAATTAGCAGAAAAGATCAAAGCAGACTGGGTAAAAGGAAAAAGGCCAGACCTACTACCTAGAAAAGTTTTGGGACTTATCTTTGAAAAGCCCTCGCTTCGAACCAGAGTTAGTTTTGAAGCTGGGATGATGCAAATGGGTGGAAATTCAATATTTCTTGGTACCGCAGATGGCAAGATCGGCGTCCGCGAAACTGTTGCAGATTTTGCCCGCACCATGAGTCATTATGTTGACACAGTTGTGCTACGAACTTTTTCCCACGATACCATTGTTGAATTTGCTAAAAACTCTTCGGTCCCCGTAATCAATGGCCTAAGTAATCAATTTCATCCATGCCAATCAATAGCAGATATCCTTACAATCCGCGAGTCGTTTGGGCCAAAATCAGGAAAAACAATCGTTTTTGTGGGGGATGGTAACAATGTTTCGAGATCTCTTGCAATCGCTTGCGCATTAGTTGGTTACCACTTTATTCTTACGGGCCCCAAGCTTTATCATTTCGACAAAGAGTTTTTAACTTTATTTTCCAAGCGATTTCCAAAAGCGGTTTTGATTCAATCCTCAGATACAATTAATAGCCTCAAAAATGCGGACATCGTTTACACAGATGTTTGGACCAGCATGGGGCAGGAAAACGAAAACGAAAAACGAATCAAGAAATTCAAAGACTTCCAAATCAATGATCTTTTAATGAGCAAAGCCCCAAAGCACTGCAAGTTCATGCATTGTCTTCCTGCACACCGGGGCGAAGAAGTTACAGGCTCAGTAATTGATGGCGACGCAAGCATTGTATTCGAACAAGCAGGAAACAGGATGCATGCCCAAAAGGCAATTTTACTCGATATGATTCTTGGTTCAAAAAAATAACTTACACAGATTAGGATTACCAACATGCGTATTGATGGAAGAAAAGCGAATGAGCTAAGGCCCTTGCGTTTCAAACGAAATTTTACCAAGCAAGCCCCGGGAAGCGTTTTAGTTTCCAGCGGCAAAACAACAGTTCTTTGCACCTGCACGATTGACCAATCAGTTCCACCTTTTTTGTTAGGTAAAGGAAAAGGCTGGCTATCTGCAGAATATTCCATGCTTCCGGGAAGTACGGGAAACCGGAAGTCCAGAGATCGATCAGGGAAAGTTGATGGCCGTAGCGTCGAAATCCAAAGACTTATAGGTCGAAGTTTACGCGCTATTATAAATTTGGAAAAGCTAGGTGAGCGTACGCTTTGGATTGATTGTGATGTTTTAGATGCAGATGGCGGCACAAGAACTGCCAGCATTAATGGGGCATTTGTTGCACTTGTAGATGCTTTACGCTCACTTGAAAAGAAACACTCCAACAAACCACTTGCACCAATTCACGAAATTTTAAAAGACAGCATTGCTGCCATTAGCATGGGTATTGTTGATGACAAGGTATTACTCGACCTTTGCTACGAAGAAGATTCTGGGGCCGAAGTTGATAGCAACCTTGTAATGACAGGTAGCGGGAAGTTTATTGAAATCCAAGCAAGTGGCGAAGAATCAGTATTCGACCAAAAACAACTCGACAGCATGTTAAAATTGGGTAAACAGGCTATTGGGGAAATAAAATTAGAGCAAATGAAGGCCTTGGGAAGCAATTGGCCTCTAGACTAATTTGTTTTTATTTGTTATCAGACTCCTATCTAATTACTAAAGTTGTTGTTCGGAAAAGCCGAGCACAATGTTTTGGTTGATTAAATGGAGGTCAAAATGCGTCTTTTTGCATCCGTTATTTTAAGTGCATGTATATTTGTAATCTCGGGTATTGCAAACACTTCAGCTTCAAAAAACCCTTATCCATTAACGGTAGAAGCAGGCACATGGCTAATATGCTGCGCCAGTTATTCGGGAGTTGATGCGCCAGAATTATCAAAGCAAATTTCAGAAATTCTAAGAAATCGAGATAATCTCAAAGGTTACATTTTTAATTACGGGGAAGAAGAAAAGAAAAAACAAATCGCAGACTTCGAAAGACGACAAAAAATGAGTCCTGAATTAAGGCAGCCGATGAAATTCACCCGAGTTTCCGAACAATGCGCAGTATTAGTCGGTGGTTACAAAGATATTGAAGATGCACGTAAAAATCTTGAGAAAATAAAAAAACTTGCTCCCCCAGATTTGAAACTGGAAAATGGGAAAGAAACTTCTGATGTAATTAATATTTATGTTCCAACCGCAGACAAAAAAGGCGCTGAAATCCGAAGAGAAAGAGTAAATCCGTTTTCACGAGCTTTTGTTGTACGAAACCCTCTTGTACCAAATCAAACTATTGCAAAAAATAAACCTGATCCAGTATTAAAAACACTTAACGCAGACGAACAATACAGCCTCTTAAAAAACTCTAAATCCGTCACTTTGGTAGTTAAAGAGTATAACGGTTCCGCCATTCTTCAATCAACCAAAGCCGTAACCACATCTTTTATGGATAAACTATTTGGGAGCAGGCAAGGCGATATGTTAGGTGCAGCAGCTTTGCAAGCTCATGAGACAGCCCGTGTTTTAAGAAAATTGGAGTTCGATGCCTATGTTTTGCATACGCGAACTAGCAGCATTGTTACTGTTGGAGGGTTTGATTCACGAGATGACCCAAATTTAGCAAGAATTCAAAAAGCAATTATCACACTTAAAATAACAGCACTCGATCTTTACACCAACCCATTACCAATGGATGTACCAAAGCTTTAAGAATTACTTAAAAAACTCTAAGCCCGATTTATCTGGTCGGGCTTTTTTATTTAACCCCACATTATTTATAACCTCAAAGGCATCCAAACAAAGCTCATCATCTGTATGGGGACAAGAATGGCACCCATGATTAAATATTGGGACCAAAATTAAACCAAATAGTAACAAATAAAAAACAATGGTATCAAAAACTCTTTCTTTTAAAAGCCTCACAGATTCTTCATTCTGAAGAGAACTTAATGCGATATGTTTATTACAATTAAAATGTTGCATAACTTAATCTGCTAAAAAGAATAAATCACATGTTTAAACCAGAGTTTAGAATAAACTTTTTAACACTATTTTCCATTACTTAAACAAAAAAAATAAAACTAATCCCTTCCAAAATAATAATGGCCTGACTAAGTTGAATTTCTGAATAATATAACAGGGTAATACCCCGATTTTAAATATCAGGAAAACAGCATCATGAGCAAAGCCAGCATTTTAGTAATTGAAAGAAAACATATTCCTGAACCACTTTTAAAACAAGGATTTAACCCTGCATCTGAATCCTTGGTTAAAGCACTTCTAGAAAACCCCCAACTCTTTTTCATGCAAAGAGATCTAGCTGAAAACGACCCTAACTATAAACAATTAATCCCGTATGTGGTTTTTCAAAGCCCAAAGGGATTTTTCAGCTACCAAAGGGGCAAAGCTAGTTCAGAAACAAGGCTTAGAATGCTCCGCTCTCTTGGAGTCGGTGGGCACATCGAAAAAGAAGATGGGGACATCGGGCAAAAAAGTTATTTTAAAGGACTTTGGCGCGAACTAAAAGAAGAAGTTGGAATCGATCCATCTAACAATATTAAACTTTTAGGCTTTATTAATGATGATTCCAACGAAGTGGGAAAAGTTCATCTGGGGATCGTGCACTTATATCTGTTGGAAACCTCAGACTTAGAATCAAAAGAACTTAATCTTACAGATTGTAAATTCTCAAGTATCAGCAAAATTAAAGAGGAGGAAGAATCATTTGAAACTTGGTCTCGCCTCCTAATCCCTTTTCTTGAATTTTAAATCTATTTCTGAGTTGAACTTGAAAAATTTATCATGAAACCATCTTTCATGTCAGTTTTTTTCCATATGGAATATTTTATTTTAAAGATGGTTTTCCTTTCATCAACTTCCTGATTGGCTATTTGTTCATCCTTGGATAAGGACCCCCATTCTATTTTAAAAGGTCCGATTTCGGAATAAATCACAACAACATCATCCTTAACTTCGATCAAACAGTCACTAGGGAATACAAACCCTGAAAAACAACCGAGAATTTTGGCACAGGAAATAACCTGCTCATTTTTCCACTGCACCCCTGCTTTATCAGTTGGGAATGGTAATGGTATTGCAAGAACAGGTAATCCGACTTGCACTGCATTTTTGGGTAAAATAACACCATTAACGTCAACCACTCTAAATTTTTCCGCTGCTTCAATTTGATCTTTAATCGGGATTATGGGAACTACCAAAGCTGGGGTTCGAAACTCTAAGATAACCTTTATTTTTTTCGGCCCTTCCCTTTGTACATCAACAACTTTTTGCACCCAAGGGTGAACCAGGAATGCGTTATAAATTCGCGCCAATATCCCCTCTTCCAACAAATCATATTCTTCCTTCAAATTTCCGAGATAACGAACTTCGCTGAGAAAGTCTTCTTTCGACAACACAGGCGGAAAAGCACAGTCAATATTTGCAAATAGCTGTAAAGAATTATGACGAGAAACAATTAATCGATTAAAAGAGTAATCGGCCTTAGATAGAAAATGAATTAAAACGCCACATGAGACGAACGATACAACGATTACAAAAAGAAAACCCAACCAAGAGAAGACTATTTTTTTCACAATACTATCCACTTACAACTTAATTACCAGATGGCGATTTCAAGTTCCAGATCCACATTGAATCTTTCGCGAATCCCTTGTTTAATTTGCTCAATCAATCTTAAAACATCTTCAACGACGGCATGAGGGTGGATAACAATATAATTTGAATCCCGATCACAAACCTCAGCACCTCCAACCCTGGCTTTTTGAAAACCACCCTGCTCCATCAATGATGCAGCAGTAAGGCCCCTTGGATTTTTAAATATTTTACCAGCATAAGGAACGCCAAGTGGCAATTGGATTTTTCTACTAATCCAAGCTTTCCTCAATCTTTTAACAATCGATTCAGTCTTGTCATGCTCAAATGCAAATTCAACACTCAGAATCACCAAATCTCTGAGGTCGTTTCCTTTATCACTAAAAGAAATCTCTTCTTTATCCCGAATTTGAAGATTACCAAGTGAATCAAGAACTTCAATTTTTCTGACAAACCTTGAAATAGGTCCAGATTTATCACTTGTATTTGAAAGTAAAGCACCACCAATCGTACCTGGTATGCCAATAAGTGTTTCAAAACCAGCCATATTGTTTTGTGAACAAAATGATATTGCTGCAAAAATAGAAGCCCCTGCCCCCATACGAACAGTGTTTCCTAGATTTTCAAAACCACAAAATACTGGATTCGTCAATTTAACAACTACACCAGAAACCATTGCACTTCGTACAAGAAGGTTACATCCATTACCTAAAATTTTGAATGGGATTTTATTAGTTTGGCAAGCTTTATAAAGCGCAGCCAACTCTTCTTTGCTGCGCGGTTCCGCTAGATACTCGCAAACCCCAGCTAAACCCGAGAATGTATAGGGCGATAGAGACGACGATTTCTTCAATATCGGTTCAAATTCTATTAAGCATTTCATTTCAAACCCCATCATCTATTTATCAAAAAATAATAATATTAGTAGAAAACCACCATCGCCACTAACATACCATAGTACATAGGTAATTGAAGCACCTACCAAAATATTTAAGCAAGCCCTAAAGTATTATAGCTTCAAAATCCCACGAGGGTATTTTATGAATTCCATCACTAGCAAAGAACTTATTAATTATCCAACAGCTGTTTTAGTAAGTGGTGGTCTGGATAGTGCAATATTATTGGCAGATATGGTCAACCATAAATATCCTACGGTGTGGCCAATATTTATCCAATGTGGGCTATATTGGGAAAAAACTGAATTACATTACCTGAAAAAATTCATTAATGCTCTTGGGTCTCCCAACTTAGGCGAATTAGTTGTACTCGATATTCCCGTTCATGATTTGTACAAAGATCACTGGAGCCTGACTGGAATTAATGTTCCGGATAGAGAATCCCCTGATGAAGCTGTTTTTTTGCCAGGACGAAATGTTCTTTTGACTGCGAAGTCTCTTTTATGGTGCAATCTTAATCAAGTTAAGAGTCTTTCATTGGCAGTTTTAGAATCCAATCCCTTCCCCGATTCAACTGATAGCTTTTTTCTTGGCATGGAACAGGCCATTAACGAATCGGTTTCCGGAAATGTAAAATTACTTAGGCCCTATGCGGGAATGCATAAAACCGATGTTTTAAAATTAGGCAGGGAAGCGCCATTGGAACACACTTTTTCCTGTATTTATCCAACAAATGGCGTTCATTGTGGCAAATGCAATAAATGTGCTGAAAGAAAAAATGGATTTACCAATGCTTCTATGAAAGACCCAACTTCTTATTTCTATGAACAATAAGGAAACAAAATCAAGGGCCACGCTTCCAAGCACGAGTCACAAGATTTTCAAGAAAAACTCCATAGGTTTGGTTGGCAGAATCAAGACTAATCGCCAATCCGGTAACAATATGAAGGTCGGGATTTGGATTAACTTCAATAACGTAGATAGTATCATCGGAAGAAACCCGCATATCTATTCTTCCGTAATCACGAATACCAAGAGCAAGGTAAGCGCGTTTTACGGTGTCTTTTACCCTCACCATTAGCTCAGGCGTAAGTTTGGCAGGGTACTCATAGGGAGTGCCCTCAAATTCAAGGGATTCAGGCTTCCATTTGGCATCATAAGAGATAATAGGCCAAAGCCCTTTGTTTCGAATGGTAAAGTGAATTTCGGAAGGTGCAAGAACCGTAATCTCGGGGTCTTCAATAACAGCAGCCGTAAGTTCCCTGCCATCAATAAACTGCTCTACTAAAACGGGGGGCCCATAATTTTTCAGCAATAACTTAACACGCTCCACGAGATCATTTTGACATGTAACAACACTACCTTGATCAACTCCGATGCTGGCATCTTGAGTTGCAGGCTTAACAATAACAGGCCAACCTAAATTATTTTCTGGAACATTCTCATCGTTAACCCAAAAAAAGCCGGGAGTGCATACGCCATAAGATTGCAGCACAGCCTTAGCTAGGGCTTTGTTTCGACCAACAGCAAGGGCTTGGGATTTGGAGCCGGTAAATGGAATTTTCATCCATTCTAGAAGGCCAGCAAGGTGGACTTCCGTTTCAGTAAAATCGGCAAATCCTTCAAACATGTTAAAAACGATATCGGGCGGATCAGAATTTAACCTTTGGATCAGAGGGGCCAAATCCCTGGCAAGGCCAAATCTTTCAAAACGTACGCCTTGCTCCGCAAGTACGTTTTCAATAATTTCAACCGTTTCGATAACTTCATGTTCAGAATCAGCATCAGGATGATCTAAAGGCAAAACAGGGATGTTATGAAGTATCATCACTTTGAAAGGTGATTGCGGAACAACATCATTAGTAGGCGGAATATCATTCATAAAGAAAGTGTATAAGTTTAAAAGAATATGTAAAAGAAAAAAACAGGCGATAAAAACTAGAGACCCAGTCTTTTCGTAGCAGCTTCAAAAACAGCAAGGATCAAATTCTCGTAGGACCACCCCATACCCTTGGCAATCAAACCAAAATCGCTGGTTACAGGATTAAGCCCGGGCAGAGGATTTGCTTCGATAAAAACAGGGTGGTTACTGGCATTTAGTCGAAAATCAATTCTTGCAAAATCTTTGCACCCTAGGGCTTTAAAAGCATTAATAGCACTACTAAATAAAACGCCAAGAGTCTCAGTTGAAATTTTAGGCGGCACGCAGTAATCAACCCTAGTTAAATAATTCCTCTTTACGTCCAGACTATAGATGAAAAATTCGTCCTTAATTTTCGGGACAATTTCCATTGCGCCTATTACCTTCAGTCCATCGCCATTACCAATTAATCCAACAGTGATTTCACATCCTGGCAAATATTCTTCAACAATTACTGGTTGGTCATATCCTTTTAATGCTTCATTTAATAAGGCACGAAGTTGCTCTTGTGTTTTAGCAACAGCGGAATCTCGTATTCCTTTGCTAGAACCTTCCCAAGCAGGTTTGACAACAACCGGGAATGCGAAATTAATTGGAATAGAACCAAAATCAAAGCTATCAGAGGTAAAAACTGCCCCCTTTGGGACCTTTACCCCTGCATCACATACAATCTTTTTAGCTACATCCTTATCCAACCCAACACAAAGGGTAAAAGGATCTGAACCAGAATAAGGAATACCAAGAATTTCCAATAGCGCTGGAACCCGTGCTTCTCTAGCCCTGCTTGCACCACGCCCTTCAGCAAAATTAAAGACAAAATCAGGGCGATCATTAACGAGGGCCGCTGGTAACTCAGGAGACTCAGCAAAATATACAATTTGATGATTTTTTGAGGCTAGAACCGCACCGATTGCATGCATTGTTTCTGGTGAATCAAACTCTTCCTCGAAATCATCAGTGTGCGTGTGTTTTACGCCTGATTTTAAGTTGCAAACAATCCCTATTTTCATGATACTCCCCAACAACAAAAATAAAGCCGCCAAGTATACAACCTGGCGGCTTTATTTTAAATTAAATACCCCTAGCGGGCCTTCCTTCCAGGAGCAACTTTCTTTTTAATACCCAACTCTATTAAAGAATCAGGAACAGTTTCATTTTCAGATGAACCATTATCATTTGAAGAGCAACCAGAGGAAGCTTCTTCAGCAGAAATAGTAGCAAGGTTCATTTGACGGCGAATCATTCGTTCAGTATTTTCGGGGATTAAAGCTGATTTACTTCCCTGAAGAAGCGAGCTAACGCCTCGCGTTCGGCCTTGGTCATTACTTTGCAAAGTTTTATCCTCGGCTTGGTAACGAACAAGCATGCCTTCATAATTACGAAGTACAACAGCATCATCAGAAGCCGAGATTACATAATTTGGCATCACAGGAATTTTACCGCCACCATGAGGGCTATCCACTACATACGTTGGAATACCCAAGCCTGACATATGACCACGAAGACCTTCCATGATTTCCATGCCCTTCCAGATAGAGGTGCGGAAATGCCCAGCACCAATAACAGGATCACAATGAAAAATATAGTAAGGTCGCACTTTAATACGAAGCAAACCTCGCATCAACTTGCGCATAGTATCAAGGGAATCATTAACCCCTTTAAGAAGGACCGTGTGATTATTCACAGGAATCCCAGCCTTCAACAAAGACATGCAAACCTTTGCAGATTCTGCAGAAATCTCGTTAGGATGATTAAAATGAGTTTGAATCCAAACTTTCCCTACAGAGGCTAAAAGATCAATCAATGACTGATCAAACAATCGCTGAGGCAAAGTAACGGGAACGCGAGTTCCTATACGAATTACATCAACATGGGGAATAGCAGCAAGATTTTCGAGAAAGAACTTAAGTTTTGTAATCGGAAGGGTCAAAGGATCCCCACCAGAAACAATAACATCTCGAATTTCAGAATGATCACGAACATATTCAACCATACGCTCATCATTACGGCTGACTGAATCCCATCCACCACGAACCATAGTAGCTCGCTTACGGGTACAAAACCTGCAATACATAGAACAAACATGTGTCGTAACAAGCAAAGCCCTATCAGGATACCTGTGAGTCAAACCTGGAACAGGGGAATCCTTGTCTTCTTCTAAAGGATCAGACAATTCATACCCAGAAGGGTTGGTGAGTTCCAACGGTGAGGGTATAGACTGAAGCCTAATTGGGTCATCATGGTCTTCAGGATTAATCAGTGAGAAGTAATAAGGCGGAATAGCAGTTTTATACTCAGTTTCCAATGACCCTATGGCTTCCATTTCCTCAGGGCTAAAGGCAATTAAGCCCTTGAGTTGCCTAACTGATCGTATGGCATTTTGGGATTGCCAACGCCAGTCATTCCATTGGTGATCCGGAACATCGTTCCAAATAGGATGACGCTTCGGCTTACCGGGAGGCTCTTCGCTATCGCCACCCCCGAATTGATCGGCGAATGGAACGGGTGCCACCTCGGCTCGCACATCGGATTCACTCATAAACCTTATAACCTCCAAAAGAACTCTGAAATCTTGCCTATAACTTTAAACCCAAGAAATATAACACCTGTTATTTTCAGCTGTAAAAGTCAGGCACAACATGGAGCGATCATAACGATAACTTCTTAAATTACAAGAGTTTCCTTCTTGAACAATCAACTCCATTTACATATTAGTCACAATTTGACCATCACTTGTCAACACCAACAATCAATTCTGCAATCATAAATAACATTAAGTTGAGTCTCACCAAACAAGAAGATATCATAGAAGGGTGATGACCAACCTTAACGGAGAACGCATATGAGACTTTTTCTTTCAGCATTTTTTCTTGGTGCATGCATTTGCACATTTATCAGCGCAGAAGATACGAATAAACTAATTCTACAAATGAAAAACAAGGATCCAGAAATACGCAGAGTTGCTGCAAAAGCACTAGGTGAGAGTAGCGAAGATGATTCAAAAACCACCGCTGCTTTAATACTTGGGCTTCAAGACAAAGATGCTTTTGTAAGAAGATTTTCCGCCCAATCACTCGGAAATTTAAAAACTCAAAACAAAGATGCAATCCCTGCACTTGCAGCTTTACTTAACAACATAGAAGAGAAAAAAGAGAATCAAAACGCAGCTGCAATTTCTCTTGGCAAAATTGGATCTTCTAGTTTCTCTGTCCTGCATTCTGCTTTCATTGACAAATCTAAACCCACGAACATCCGCGAAAAAGCAATTGATGCAATCGGATCCCTAGGCAAGGATGGAAAATCTGCGGTCCCTGATCTTATGGAAACCTTAAAAGATGATGACCTTCGTTTTGCTTCCGCTGTTGCACTAGGAAAAATTGGTTCGGAAGCCAAGCAAGCAAAAGAATCCCTCAAGTTAATTGTCGAAGATAAAAAACAGAGGGATAAATCTTTCAAAGACGCAGCTTCCGCAGCTTTGAAAAACATTGGGAACTAATTTTACCATTTACCAGGCACATCAGGCATGAGCTTTAATTCTTCTTCACCGCCAGATTGGCTCATGCCTGAGGGTGTCAGCAAAACCCAGTGGGAATACATATCTAACCAGTATGTGGCGGCAAACTATGATTCCTCGTTAAAAGATAACCCCGCTTTCCAACAAGATCTAAGTTTTCTCGAAAAGCATTTTACTAAAGCTGGCATTATCCTTGACCTTGGCTGTGGAACTGGAAGAGTTGCAGACTTTTTAACCAAAAAGAACCACAAGGTTTTAGGAATCGACCTATCAGACCCAATGCTTTTGGAAGCCAGCAATAAGAAAATCAATGGGCCACATTTATTCCTTCGTGCAAATATGATTGATCTTTCCTTCCTTTGCCCCAACTCCATTGATTATTCGTCATGCCTTTTCAGTAGTTTTGGCATGCTATTGGATGAACGACATCGGATCGCAATGCTGAATGAGATCCACCGCGTATTAAAACCTGGAGGTCAATTTATCCTCCATGTGCATAACCTGTGGTCAGCGGCCCAAGGTTTTCAAGGTTACAAATGGTTGGCGCTGGATTTTAGCCGAAGGTTAAGACGATCGAAACATTTTGGCAACAGATTGCTACCCATTCACCAAGGTATTTGTGGCTTAACCTTACACTTATTCACATGGCAAGAAATTGCCAACCTGCTTAAACAAACCAATTTTAAAATAGTCGAAACACTATCGCTAGGCGATCCATCGTGGGTAGCAGGCGAATCACCCAGCCTAGTCAAAAAGCTTTTAGCACATGGTTTTCTAATTTCATGCAGTAAGATTTAGGGTCAAACTGGTAACCATAACTATCGCAGATTACCTTAAAATATACATTTCTAACGAACTTAACGATTATAACTTTATGCTTTAAATAGTTTATTGGTTAAATAAAGGGGTAGATGTGGTATTCGAATCAAGAAAGAATTATTTTAGATTGTTCTTTTCTATTGACTAGGTAAATAAAAACATGCGTTTTCGATTAGTGCCTCTGGAAGGCGGCAACGCTATCGAGTTATCACGAGATCTTACGGTCGTAGGCCGCAAAGAAGATTGTGATTTACGCTTGGATCATAAGTCCATATCAAAGTTCCATTGTGTAATAGTAAAGAGTGAAAACACATTACTAATTCGCGATCTGGGAAGCACCAATGGAACTGTGGTAAACGGGAAAAAGATTCGTCGAGCAACTTTAAAAAACAATGATTGTTTAAACATTGCCAATCTACCCTTTCGAATACAAATAAGTACCGGTGATGCGGTTGAAAAAAAGCCTCAATTTGAAGGAACAATTCAAATAAATAATCGGGATGTAGAACCTGATGACAAGAATGATGATGATAAAAATTCAGACTCGTTCAACATAAACAACAAAGATGTCGTACAAAACAACGATTTGCCTGACAGTTACCCTACAAACAATTAATTCTGACTTAATACTAATTTTAACTTTAAAAGAAAATCATTTACTAAGTCATGGCTATGAAAAGCTGTGATAGAAATGCGAAGCCTTGACGAATTTTCGGGAACAGAAGGCGGACGAATTGGCGGCACTAAATACCCCTGCTCCAATAAACTCTTAGAAATACGCATTGTTTTTTCCGCATCCCGAAAAATAACAGGAATGATATGGCTTTCTGATGGGCCTATATCAAGGCCCATATCCAGAAGTTTGCTGCGCAAATAGGCAGAAAGCGAATTAACGTAAGCCCTAAGGCTATTATCTTTATTAATTAACTTTATTGCGGTTCTAGCTGCTGCAACGCAAACGGGAGAAAGGGCAGTAGAAAAAATATAAGAACGAGCTTTGTTTTTAATCAGCGCTATTATTTTCTTGTTGGCGCAGACAAAACCACCCTGCGATGCCAAGGCTTTACTTAAAGTTCCTAGTTTTACAACCCTGCTCTTCCAGCCCAGCTCAGCCGGGAATGTATCAGTCAAGCCTCGTGCATCAACGCCCGTAACCCCTGTAGCGTGGGCCTCATCAAGAATTAACATAGCGTCATTTTTCAAAGTAATTTGAAAAAGTTTTTCAATTGGTGCATGATCACCATCCATGCTGAAAAGGGTATCTGTGATAATCCATAGCTTTCTAAAATTACCCTTTGCCCGCAAAATTAAATCCTGAAGATGATCACAATCCTTGTGCTTATAAAACCTAAGAGTTGCACGAGAAAGCCTGCAGCCATCAATAATACTGGCATGATTCAAAGCATCAGAAAGAATTAAATCTTTGGGATGGACTAGAGCCGAGATAGTTCCAAGATTGGCACCAAATCCACTGGAAAAAACAAGCGCATCATCAAAGCCCTCCCATTGCGCAATTTCGCGTTCGAGAGCCCGATGAATTTGCGTATATCCAGAAACCAAGGGAGATGCTCCAGCACCAACACCATAAGAATGAAGAGCCTTGCGAGCCGAATGAATAACAGCAGGGTGTTTTGAAAAAGCCAAGTAATCACTCGAGGCAAAATTGACGAGCTTTTTCTTACGATAAACAATAGAACCATCTGGACAAAAATTAAGTGCCTTGCGAAATCGTTTCAGTCCAGCATTAGTGATAATATCCAATTCATGCTGGACCCAGTCCAAATGATCAGCGGATTGAGATTCAGGATTTTCCAATTTATCTTGCAATCCCAAGGTTAAAAGTTCAATACGGGAAGTTGCAGAAGCGAGCCTTTGGAATGTGGAATATGTTCGGAATCTGGAATCGATTCATCCAAATCACCAACACGATCGTCCTGCCATTCAAGTTCCAGATCGCTAATCATTTGCAAATCTTCCTGATTAGCGCGACCGTTAGTGGAAAGATAATTGCCGATTAGGCCACTAGTGCCGCCGACATAAAAAATCCAACTTTGTAGGTCACGAAGATTTTTCTCTCTTCCACCAGCAACTTTCAAATCTTGCTTGGGAAGGATCATGCGCATAACAGCAATAATCTTTAAGATTTCCATTGGCTTAAGTTTGGGCTCATTTTCTAGGGGAGTGCCAGCAATAGGATGGAGAAAATTAAGCGGAACAACATGAGGATTAAGCTCTTTCAAGCTAAATCCAAGGCTGACCCGATCATCAACACTTTCGCCCATTCCAAAAATACAACCACAGCACGCCTCTAGGCCAACCTTTTGTGCAAGCTTGACGGTATCAACACGATCCTGCCAAGAATGAGTGGTAACAATTTTGGGGTAAAACTCTTTTGAAGTTTCAAGATTATGATTAATTCTGCGGATACCAGCGGCTTTTAAATCTCTGGCTTGAGATTCATTTAAAGTGCCAAGAGTTGCACAATGGGTGATACCATCAACCTTCTTCATGGCCCCGATTGCTTCCATTATTTTAGGCCATTCCTTTTTGTTTGGCCCCCTACCACTATTAACAATACCAAAAGCGCTGGCCCCATTATCTCGAGCACTAGTGCAGGCTTTTTCAACATCATCCCCATCCATCATAGGGTAAGCGTTAACATCAGCATCATAATGAGCACTTTGGGCACAAAATTTACAATCTTCGCTGCAATTTCCAAATTTAGTAGGAAGAATGCTGCAAAAAGTAACTTTATTACCATGAAAATGCCTACGGACCTTATTGGCAGCATAGAACAAGTCATAAAGTTCCCCACCTTGAACAAGGAGAAGTTGCTTGGCTTCATCCCTTGTAATATCCCCGCCTGAAATAATCCGATTTGCAATAGCAAGAAAATCAATTGAAGATTGCTGCACCATATATGGACCCCTAAAGCTATAAGGTTAAAGTCAAAAATCCCAACAAAAATCATTTTACGAACTTTTGCGACTAGGCATGCAAATAACAACTAAAACACCAACAGTAGAAATAAAAGCAAACACGCCAGAAAATAAATTACGAGTATATGCTTTGTCCCCAGGTTCACCCGGTAATGGGCCAGGAGAGTTTGGACCTTGTGCATAAATAGAACTAGAAAAAAGCACTAAAATTGAAAACAATAGAATTCTACCAACAAAGGGAAACCACTTTAATAAATCAACTAGCATGACGCCACGGGTTTTTAAACCAAGTCCCAGGACTGGAATATGCGAGATTCTCATTTTGAGCTCGAAACCTTTCTTCTTCCTGCATGAGACGCCATTTTCTCTTGCGGAAGTACTTGGTTAAAAAGTACTGAATAATTGTACCGAATACAACAAATCCAATACAAATTACATCAATAAGGCCAGCGTGTTTATCAACAATAGTAGAAGAATCCAAAGCATTAAGCTTATCAAGAATTGCAATAATACCATAAGCCGAGGCGAGGGTACCTAATAAGCTGGAAAAAGCAGTAAACCAGAAAGGATAAAGTAAAAGCGCGGTAATACCGCCAACAAGTAGGCAAGCCAACCAAGCATCTCCGGCAGGCATTAGAACATTTCCAACAATAAGCCCTGTACAGCCGCCAAAAACAAAAACCACCACACGAATGATAGAAAGAGCCAAAATGCCAGCTGATATGCCAAATAAAAGAGCAGCAAAAATACCTTGGATACCAAAATCTGGTCCTTTATCGAAGCCCAAAACCCCAGCTCCCGCGGTTGCCAAAAAGACAACCCAAAATTTGTGAGTCAGGTAACCTGCACTCCATAGCAATAATCCACACAATAAAATGGCAATCAAAGTAGGAGTAGATAACTTCACGACTTCAGAAAAAATCTCAGCGTCTAGAAAATGCATTAGGTTCAGAACTCCTATTCGAGCAACCCGCAAGTAAAAAACGGATCTATCGACTAGCGAAGTGTATCTTTAAACCATGGATTTTGTCAATAATAGGCCGGTGGGTTAAAACGGTAGGTTAAATTATGCAACTTCAATTGGTTAAAGTAATGCCTAGGGAATGATTCTCTCGCATATCAAAAGAAATCAAGGCCTGTAAAGGGTTGGTATCTCAAACTGTTAAACCAAGTTTGTTCCTATTTGTAGACCGGACAACTAAACGGAACCGCACCCTGTTTATGCCATCAGTTCAGGAATTGGTTTGCCATGGTCAACAATCGGTGTTGGTCGGCCATTGAAATCCTTGATGAATGTTTTCGCGGAATCAATTCCAAGGTGATGATAAATCGTAGCGAGAAAATCGCCGGGTCCACATATGCGATTATTCGCATCTTCACCTCGCTTATCGGTAGAGCCAACAAACCGGCCAGTCTGGATTCCACCCCCTGCCCAGATGTTAGAAAAACCTCGTGGCCAGTGATCACGCCCGGGTTGCGATGTTCCTGCTGGAGCACTTGCATCGCCTGCCCCCGTGCTAGCAGCATAACTGATCTTAGGTGTACGGCCAAACTCCCCGGTAACGACCACAAGTACGCGCTTATCGAGTCCACGCTCGTAAATATCTTCGATCAAAGCCGAAACCGCCTGATCATAAACCCTTGATCGGAATTTCATAGCATCAAAAACATGTTGATTTACAGCGTGATCATCCCAATTACCAACTCTTCCACAAAGGGGACCGCTAAGACTAGTAGTCAATACATCCACTCCTGCCTCAATAAGTCTTCTTGCCAAAAGCAACTGCTGGCCCCAAGAATTTCTACCATAACGATCACGGATGCGGGGATGCTCCCGAGAAAGGTCGAATGCAATTTTTGTCTGCGGGTTCGTAAGCAGGGTCATTGCTTGAGATTCAAACTCATCAAGAGCAGCTAATTCCCGGGCATGATCAAAAGATCTCTCAAGGGTATCAAGATTTTGCCTAAGAGTTAAACGGCGGCCAATCCTGCGAACATCATCAACATTAGTGAGACCAATATTAGGCACGGAAAAAGTTGGAGAGTCGGGATTTCCTGAAACTACAAATGGGGAATAGGTGTCGCCAAGATAGGCTGGGCCATTATATTCGAGAGGCGGATTGATACCTACATAGGCTGGTAGCGGAGACTGCCTGACGCTTTTCTGCGCAAGCAAGTAATTTGAGACCGTCATCCAATCGGGGTATTTTGGTTTTGGTTTATCGCGTGTATCTGGATCGCCTGAAAGCAACTGCATAGAACCAGCAGGGTGGCCGCCGGCAGATTGGCGCATGGAACGAAGTACCACCATTTTGTCCGCTATAGCAGCCTGCATTGGCATAAGTTCGGTAAATTGAAGCCCGGGAACTTTTGTTGCTATCAAATTAAATGGCCCACGATACTCACTACCTGAATCAGGCTTGGGATCATAGGAATCAAGATGAGACATACCACCGGGTTGCCAAACCATGATTACCGCTTTTTTATCAGTCGAAGGATTTAAAGCCCCAGCAGCCTGAGCCATACTTTGATTTTGAAGTTTCAAAATACCGGGTAAACTTAAAGTGGAAAAACCAGCTAGGCCGGCTTGAAGGAAAGCCCTTCTCCCGCCATGGCCTGTGGGTATAGGCCCCCGGCAACTTCTGATGGGGAATATTGGATTGGTATTCTTCATTTTTTTACCCCAGGTTTGACACGAATCGTAATCGGTTCAGAAACGATAATATCAGCAATATCTTTGGGCTTCGCAGTCACTGCTGCCTTCTCAAGTTGCCCTTTGGTTACATTTAATGCATCAGTTGCAGCTTTCATTTTGGCAGTTACCATTGCTACAGCCTTAACCATTTGGTCTTTCTTGGCAGCAGGGGCAACTTGTGCTTCGGTTGCAATTTTTTTTGCTTCTGCCTCCAAATCTTTAACTTCAAGCATCATTTTCTTCGTCTTGGCTTCGACCAATGCAACTTCATCAGGCTTATGGCTATACTTTACAACTGCACCACCAACAAACGAAATGGTGTATTCGCCTGGGGGAGTTTTCAAAACGGCAAGATCAAGTGTGACTTGGGAAGTATCAGCCTTTATCGGAAGATCAAAGCGAGGGGCATTTTCGAAACCAGCACCAATTACTTTCATCTGAATTTTATCACCTGAAAACTCACTGCGGCGCTTGTGAACCAAAGGAATCACTAATTTCTCACCAGCGGTTACCTCATAAATTGGCGCCTTCGCTGTAATGGTTATCGGTGCAAAATCGATTCCACTAACAGCAACCGGCACATCTGCAAGCAATCTGGGGCTTGGAATTTCACCCCATGAATCTGGAATAGGCCATGCTACAGATGCAAGCCAGCATGGTCGCACCACCGAATTTCCATCAATCTTCGATTGGCCAAAGAATTTTGCATTTGTATATCCCCGGGGAGCATCTTGATCTGCTGTTACCAACATCATTCCACGCGATTGACCTACCGGGATTTTCAGACCATGCGCTTTGACCCCCTTAGGAAGGCCTTCCATGGTAATTTCAATTTCACCATCAAATCCATCACGGCGAAAAGCAACTACCTCGAGTGCCATTGTCGCTCCACCCCTAAGAGATATTGGTTTGGACAAAGCATTTCGATCACCATTTCTAAGCTCCATATGCATAGCCCAAGAAACCAGTGCGAAATCAGGAGCATCTCGACGAATTATCAAACGATAAATATTATTAGGATCGTTACGCGTTCCACCGAATAAATCAGTGATTTGAAGGCGATGGGTTCCATCCTCTTTGACGACCAGTTTTCCAAGAATATCTGAAGACCCAGGATTGTATGGTGGACCATCATAGGCATAGCCATTGCTCGAAACTTTTACGGGGCTGATAATATCAGTAAGTTCTAAAACATCCGTAATTTTATCAGCACCTTTGGAATCACGAACCACATGTTGAATAAAAATTGTTGGATCAGTTTGCAAACCAAGACGCTCAGAAACAACCTCAATCCACCATTGTTCGCCCTTTTTAGCATCAAATTCAAAAAAGTCGACATCTGAAGCAGGATAAAAACTGCCACCAATGTCACAAGGCAAAGTTATTTTCTGTGCGCGCTTTCCATCGTTATTCGGTTCTATTTCTTTGGAAGCAGCATGTTCAGAAAGCCCGATTGGAGGCCACGAATATGAATTAACAGTTTTTGTGGATGGCTGGCGAATAATCCGTGTTCCAGCCGCTTGCTCCCATAATCCCAAACGATAGTAAAATGCCGGCCCACCCTTGAATGTTAACTCATGAATTTTGATTACATACATTCCATCCTTGGGTACAGAATAATCCAGCACACCTCCTAATCGCTCGACCAGAAGATCCCTACCAGCAGCATCTGCTATGATCACTGTTGCATTAAGCTTCGAATCAATCCCATTTGAAGCACAGTCTACAACCAGCCTTTGCCCTTTCTTACCAATGAACTTGAAATAATCCACAGATCTTTCACTGATCGTGCCGTTAAATACCGAACCAACCGGCAACTCAATTGCTGATTCAAGAGTCTTATTTGATTTAGATTGAACGAACTCAGGGAATTTACCAACCGTGAAAATTCGAGAAGACGATACGCCCAGCCTGGTCATTATGCGCGATTCATAAAGCCCGACGGGACAATCTGGCGCAATAGTAACCATGTAACGATCAGGTGTTAAAACACCTGAAGCATCGACCTTGCGACTGGCAGTAATGCGGCAATCAGAAAATATAAGGTCCTCGGCATCATCAAGATGCTCACCAGTTACAACAACTTCAAACTGAGTACCAGCCTTACCACCCATGGGAGTAGTTGTTAAAAGCCTTGGGGAGGGCAAGCCGACAGATTGTGCAAGTGCAGCAGGTACCGCAACAAAAACAAGGGCGAAAGAAAGCAGAAGAGTGAACAAGCGCATTGAAATAGCCAAAATGGTCATTCCTTTTAATGATTAAAGAGAAATTCCTTGGTATTGATCAAGGCCCATACCAAATCCTGAAGATTTTCGCGAGCTGCCTTCTGGGCATCTACACTCTGACCTGCTGAATTAACGACGGGGGCATTTAGATAATCAAGTGCCACTTTTAATTCAACAGAACTAGGCAAGCGAGAAAACGCAGCAAGATAAACAGCATTGATTTTATCTTCTAGCGGAAGTTTTTCTTTTGCAAGCTTTTCTGCGCGACCTTCCGGATGAGAAAGTTTAGACCGGATATCCGCGGCATTTATAAGATGCAGGCTTTGTGCCAGGCTAGAAGACTGTACTCGCTCGCACTCACATACGCTTTCGCCTTCAGGGCGTCCAAAAACCCGCAAAAAAGGCGAAGATCTGTTGTAACTATTATCCGGAAGAGCAACGGCACGGGTGCCAGCAGGCAGATTGGCAAAATCAGTATGAGTGCCTGCAATTTGATCAATCGAATCCAACAGAACTTCAGCAGAAAGCCTGCGCGGGTAATATCGGGAATAATTCTGCCTGTCTCCTGAATTGTATTTGTTCGGTGTGGATACAAGTTGGTAAGTATTCGACCGGGTTATAACTCGAACCAAATCCTTCAAATCAAAACCACTTTGAATAAAGTGCTTTTCCAAAGCTGCTAGCAATTCCGGATTGGAGGGAGGATTTGAATCACGAATATCATCTTCTGGTTCGATCAACCCACGTTGAAAAAAATGCTTCCAGTAACGATTGACTAGCGCCTTGGCAAAAAACGGATTTTGCGGAGACTTCATCCAATCTGCCAGTCGCAATCTAGGGTCTTGATCTGCCTCTATTGCTGCAACTTGGTCACCTAACGCCATAGGTTTTAGTGCTACCCCTGATTTAATATTCGTAGCAACCGCCAGGCCCCTTTTATGAAAAATCAAGTCCTCACCTCGTGTGCCCGATGGCTTTCTGCCCACTTGGGAAAAGAAAGCTGCGAGGGAATAATAGTCATCCTGACTCCATCGTTCAAATGGATGGTGATGGCATTGGGCACATTGCATTCGTACCCCTAAAAACAACTGTGCAACATCTTCAATTTGTTCTTTTGGATCTTTAACGCGCTTGTACCAGGCAACCGGGGGATTACCAATCACTTTGCCCGTTGCGCCCAGTAATTCGCGAACAAATTGATCGTATGGCTTATTTGCAAGCAAACTGTCACGAACCCATGCGTTAAATGCAAAGTTCGAGACAATATCACTGGCGTCATCACGCCTATTCTTTAAAACTGCAGTCCACTTGCTGGAAAAATAATCCGCATAATCCGGACTTTTAAGCAGATCTTCAATTACCTGATTGCGCTTATTTGCACCTGTATTTGCAAAGAAATTTTTAGCTTCATCATCGGTAGGCAAGCGACCGCCAATATCCAACGTAACCCTGCGCAAAAATGTCGCATCATCACAAATCTTGGAAGGGGGAATACCAAGCTCTTTCAAGTTCAAAAAGACCGCCCTATCAACAAAGTTTTTTTCCGGAGGTAGATTTTCCACAGGGGCACCAAGCGGAATCGCAGCATTGTAAACCCCAACATTCCCCTGATACCGAACCATCACCGAAACTTTACCCGGTATATCAAGCACTTTAACCAAACCGTTTTCTGTAACTTCAGCCATGGCCTTATCATTCGATTCAAATAGCGCACGGACTGTAACATCGTGAATAGTCCCATCCGAATAATGCGCCATTGCTTTTAGTTGCTGCTCTTGCCCTCGTTGAAGCACCCCCTTTTTAGGGATCAACTCCATCGCAACAAACTTAACATCTGCAGAAGTATCCATGAGGGCGCCCTGAGTAATCCAAGTCTTTATTATTTCATATCCTTGGGATTTTTTGGGCAGCCTAATTCCACCTCGGTGGGGCATCTGTCCAGAAGCTTTCATTAGCAACAAGCTCGCCTCTGGGTTCGTAGCCAAAAGCCTGCGACCACGACTCCCCATCACAATGCTTTCCAAGTCTTCCAATGGCTCAAAGCCTAATAAAGACAACTGAAAGCCATTTTGGCCACCACCAGCTTTAGCATGGCAGGACCCCATATTGCACCCCGCCCTGGTGATTACAGGTATCACATCATTCACGAAACTTATTTTTGGTTCAGAGGCAATCAAGGAACCGGGGTGAACAAAAAAACTTGATATCCCAAAAAAAATGTAAAACAAGCTAATGTATCCCGAACTCTTCGTTGAATAAATTCGGTGAATATTCATTTCGCTTTTGCTCCAAGTCTAAAAGCTGAAAATATAAAGGCAGGTCAAAAAAACAATAATTTTATTAAAAGCATGATTAACTAAATATCTACCTAAAGATTACTACAAATTAATGATTAATTCAAACAAATAAGCTACTAATAAAAATCTAAGCTGAAGCACCAAAACCAGACAAATAAGCCAATATTGAGGGGCAAAACACATCCCCAAGCAACGAAACACAAACCCTTCTTTCGTGTTGACTTACCACCTCTAAAAAGATTTCCATCCTTGCGGGCGGTAGGCAATTTTTGATCTTATCAGCCCATTCTATCAACACCACATTGCCACCTTGAAACAACTCATCACCGCCAAATTCTAAAAATTGCAATTCACTTTCCAAACGGTAAACATCTAGATGATTAACGGTATACCGGCCCTGATACTCTTGCATAAGAACAAATGTCGGACTGGTTACAAACTCTAAAGACGAACAACCAAGCCCCTGACACAAAGATCGAACCAAAGTTGTTTTGCCACTGCCCAATTCACCATTTAGTGCAATAACGAAAGAAGAAGGAATCAATTGCCCAAGGGAAACACCAAATTCTTGAAATTTCCGAAGATTAGGAACAATAAAAGTGCACGAATAGGTAGATTGAGGGTTCATAAATATTATTCAGACTAATTAATCATCATTTTCTTCAGGTCGATCAACACTAGGATCGCCGTTCTGAATGCGCTTTAATTGTTTTTTGTAATAGATCTTTGTTGGCTCGAGAGCAACAGCCTTGGTTTGAGCGTCAACAGCCTCTTTTTGGCGCTTTAACTGAAATAATACTTCAGCAAGAGTATCAAGATGGGCAGCACTTTTGCCATCAAGTTTAACAGCCATCTCGGCTTGGTTAAGCCCCCATATCAAATCAGACTTGCAACAGGCAGAAAGCCAAGCTGCAGAGTTATGTGCCCAGGCACAATTAGGATAATCATCTCCAACCTTTTGAATCGATTTTTTTGCAGATGCAAATATCTTGTCCGCAAGTTCCTTCTTACCTTTGGCGATCAAAGGTTGATAAACAAGAATAGGCAACTCAACTTCACCGGGTTGTAAATCAAAAGCTTTTGCGGCAAAAGAATCCACTTTATCAAAATCCCCAATCTCAATTGCAGATCGACAACGCAATCTTGCAACAAGAGAGGGAACATTAACATAGGCCTGGCTTTGGGTGAATGAAACAAACGGGGTCATGCATCGAAGCATAGCAAGTTCGTATCCATCAGCAGCTTTTTCAAAGCTCTTTTTTTCTATTAGCCTGCTTGCAAGCGCCCTAGATGATGCGCCCACACTATAAGAACCAGGCTCACCCGTTTTAGAAACCAAATCAAATTGAATAAGGGCATCGTCAATATAGTTTCTTTTGCCTAAAGCATAAGCAAAATCAAGCCTGACCTGCTCATTCCCAAGTGGGGCCCAAGTGGATAAATTCTTCCATTTAGAAGCTTGCGCTTTATCGCCGATGTTTTCTTCCATTTTTGCAATCATAAAAGCGATAATCGATTTGGATTTATCTTTATCCCACGCAACCTTGAAGGAATCTCGAGCTTTGGCCCATTCCTTTTTTTCTGCATATAAATCAGCTAGGCAAAGCAGTATCGTTTCGCTGCCAAACTTATCTGCCAACTGTTTAAGTTTCGCATCTAAACCATATTTTTTTAGAATGGCGCCGGCTGAATTTTTCAAACTAACACTTTCTTCAGCGGTAACCGTTGAAGCGTATTCCAGAAGGTCATCAACCAGTTTCACAACAACCTTGGATTCTAATTTCTTATCGTGCAAATCATTAATCTGCTTGATAACGGCTTGTGCAGTTTCAGTATTTTTCGTCTTAAAGAAGAAACGAAACAACGGGTCATAAAATTCGGCATCATCACCAAACATTTTATTTAACATTCTACCCGAAGCTTCACGATGCTCTATTTTTTGCAAATAACTTGCAGCATCATCCAAAGCCCGATCTCTTTTCTTGATAAGAATCCAAGCATGAACCAACTTCAAAGGCCAATCGCCTTCAGATTTATCAGCGATTCGACTGCTGTATTGATCAAGGATTTTCAAAGCCTGTTCTTTTTCCCCAAGCCCGTAAAGAATTTTTGCCCAATGAATTTCAAGAGCTGGAACATCCTTTGCGTTTTCATTTTTAGCTTCTTCAATTAGGGATTTGATTTTGTCAAACTCAAAACGGCTAGCGTAAATCTCTGCAACCATCATGCGTTTCTTATTTTTCAATAAGCAGTCAATGCCTTCAGGGACCATGTAATTCAATAGGGCGATTTTCGCTGCCTGAAATAATTGCTCCGTAGATTCGACCCCATTCTTATCTTTACCTGTTAATTCTTCAGCAATCTCCACAAGAGTATTTTTTGCTTCATCAAATTCCGTTTTTTCGTTGGCCAAACGGTACATCGCAAGCTTGTACCCTAATTTCCCCAAGAGTAAATCGTCTGGAAAATGGTCCGTATCTAATACAACTTTCCACTTTGAAGCTTCAAGTGCCAACTGGGTATAGAGTTCCGGGTTTTTAGATTCTTTAGCAAATTTAAGGGCGTCATTATGTTCCCCCTTGCTTCGATACAAATAAGCAAGAATCTCTTTGTTTATTTCATCACTGATTTTTGGAGGTTTGTTTTTAGAAAGATCATTGATTATTTTATCTGTCGATGCAGAAAGAATAGCGTAAACCGCATAATTCGAGAATACGCCCTCTGCTCTGTTTTCGAGCATCATTTGCAGAATTTGATCTAAGAATTTAAATTCGTTTTTCTCAATCAAATAAGGAATGACTTTGCTTACTGATTTGGATGCATAAGAAAGTACAGAATTCCTAACTTCTTCCTGTTCTTCAGCATTAATAATTTTAATTACAGATTTGACACCCAGACCGCCCATTTCTATTAATTGGGCAATTGACTTTTCTTTATCTTGCAACGTTCCAGATTGATAAGCTTGAATCAAATCAATAATTGCAATTGGTGAATCCTGATAAATCCCCCACTTGAATTTTTCCAGTAGTTCCAAAGATCGCTTCCGGATTTCCGCATCATCACCTTTCAAGGCAACTTTGAGTTGTTCCTCGGCATCACTGCCTGCTTTCCACAAATTTTTATGAGCATTTTCACGAGTAGTAAAGTCTGCATCACCCAGCTCATCAATCCATTTTTTAACCTGAGCTTGTTTAGAATCTTGGAACGCCTGCACCGACCCCAAAAAGAAGAAAAGAATAAAAACCTGCAAAAGCCTTAATTTGACAGACATTGGCAATCCTCGCCCAAGCTAAATATTCAACAATTAAAACATTCGATACTTAATCCTATTCTTTGTTTGCCCGAAGCGACAAGTGTAAACAGGGTAATCCGTTGCAAAATTGTCAAAACTATGAAATAACCTATCAGATGATTAATTGGCATAGTGGCAATATTTAAAGAGAGTCATCCCAAACATGAACAAGCTACAATTACTTTTATTAGCGACTGGTTTTTCTTTTATTTTCATTATCCCAGTAAATTCTCAAACGACCAAGACCCAAGATACAACATTAGAGGTTGGATTTTCAAAGGGTGATGCCACCCCTAAAATCGGAATTAAACCTGTATATATTGCCGGTTTTGGCCACAATCGAAAAGCAGAGGGTATTAGTGACCCCATATATATTAGGGCGATGGTGCTTAAAGCTGAAGGTAAGAAATACGCCTTTGTTAGTGCAGATTTAATTGGTTTATTTAAAGATCAAGTTGATGATATCCGTAAGGAATTAAAAGATTTTGAAAATGTCATGTTTTCTTGCACCCATTCCCACGAAGGACCAGATACTTTGGGGCTTTGGGGGCAAACCCCTTTTCAATCCGGAACTGACCCAGACTATATGCTTTCGCTTCAAAAAATAGCGGTAAGCACGATTAGAGATGCCGCTAAAAATCTTACGCCCTGCGATACGGAAATTGCTGCAGTTTCACTTCCTGAACTTCTACATGATGGACGGCCACCCATAGTAAAAATGGATGAATTATTAACTTTAAAATTTAACAAGATTAACACAAAAACAGCATTGGGAATTGTTCTTTTTTGGCATTGCCATCCGGAAACCTTAGGGAGTGGTAATAAAAAATTAAGCTCCGATTTTGTTGGCTATACTGCTAAAGAAATAATGAAACAAACTCAAGCCGAGGCGATTGTATTTACCGGTGCCGTGGGCGGGTTGATGACATCGTTAAAAGTTTCGATCAAAAATGAGCAAGGCGAAAACTTAAATGACGGATCCTTTGAAAAAACTGCACGCTATGGGCAATTATTGGCAAATGCCAGTCTCAATTCATTAAAAAATTCCAAAGCTATTAATCTGACACCTATAGTTGTACGAAAGAAAGAAGTTCTGCTTCCGGTAGATAATCCGATATACCGATTGGCAAAACAATTAGGTGTTTTTAAACGAGAAATATTTGATTGGGATTTAGAACTTAATAAAGCTGCAGGTCTCAATCAAAGAGAAGAAAAACACCCTGCTGCAAAAACCGAAGTGAGTATTATAACTTTAGGTGAACTTGGAATCGGGTGTATCCCTGGTGAAATTTACCCCGAACTACTTCTAGGGAAAGTTGCAAAAACACCAGAAAAAGAAGCTGATTACCAAGATGCTGCAACCGAAGCTGATTGGTTTCAAAAATGGAAGATGCCTTACAAAACGGTAATTGGATTGGCAAACGATGAGATTGGCTACATTCTTCCAAAAAAACAATGGGATGAAAAGCCGCCGTTTGCTTATGGAAGTAAATCTGCACCTTACGGCGAAATAAATAGCCTAGGGCCAGATACGGCAATTTTTATAGCTAATGCCTTCAACGAATTACTCGCTAAATAATAAACTCTGGGTATTTAATGAATAAAACCCAAGCCAAAAAGCTCGGGTTTTAATTTTAATATTTATTTATCATCCCAACCACTTCAAACATCTCCAGAAAAAATCATTAATTGATTATTCTGGAAGTCGGATTTGCTGGAATTGGCTGAGCTTGTGGCACCAATTTTGGAGCAGGATTATTAGGAGTTGGGCTTAAGGGCAAAGTATTTTGCGGGCTTAAAGGTGGGGGTACTGTTTGAGTTGATACCCCAGGAGATACCTGAATAGAAGGCTGGCCAATTACATAGGCGCCACTTTCTTCAATAACTGGGGTTCCTTGTTGAACAATGACTTCGCCATTGTTTAAAGTTTCAGGAAAAGCACTTTCGGCCTTTTTAGCCTGACCACCTCGTAAAAACCCACCATTGCCATCACCCCAGGTGCAACCTCCCAAACCTAGAATAGATGCTATTAAAATCGATATTCCCATAATTTTCGTCTTCATTATTATGCCCCACTTAAAAAAATTGCTAAAAACATTAAAGTTCTTATGAAACCCATTCCCAACAATAGGATCATGCAACAGAAAAGGCATGTCGGCAAATCACAGACACAAATAAAAAGAAAACGCAATAATCCTGCAAAGGATCATCGCGCTTTCTCGTTAAAGACAGACTAAGCGATAAGGTTTACTATTAACTGGCCTTCTTGGTGGAAGGTTCATTACTAACCGTAGAAAGTAAGCCTTTAATATACTTCATGGCTTCGTCAAGTTGACGATCCTTGAAATCTTTGGTAACCGGTTTAGCAGCGGGTTTATCTTTTCGATGGATAACCTCAATATCACGCTGATGATCCATAAGATCGTCGCGTTCTTTGCGTGAAAGTTTAATTTCCAGATCAGGTTTAACACCCCACTCGTCTTCATCCTTGCCACCTGTGCTGGATTTATTAAGGTTTTTACCACTTGGGCGCCAGAAGGAAGCAATCGTTAGCTTTAATTCCCCATCGCCAAAGGCTTGGATGTTCTGCACACTGCCTTTTCCATAGCTTCTTTCACCGATGATAATCGCACGATGGTGATCCTGAACAGCGGCAGAAACGATTTCGCTCCCGCTGGCACTACCACCATTTACAAGGCAAGCCATGGGAAAATCTAGCAAGCTCCCATCAAGAACGCCTGTATGTTTTTGCTCACGACCTTGTCTAGGCCTGATGCTAACAATAAGGCCATCACCAATGAACAAATCCGAAATATCAACAGCGCTATCAAGTAAACCACCCGGGTTAAATCTGAGGTCTAAAACAAAACCTTTAACACCACTGGAAACTAATTCGCGCATGACTTTAAGAAGATCTCGCGCAGTATTTCTCGAGAAACTGGTAACACGAGCGTAACCAATTTTAGAGGCGGGATCGATCATGAAATCCCAATCGTCGTTATCTTTGCGCTTGAAACCAAGAACAGTTTCAACTTCGACCCTTCCACGATTTATTTCAAACTCAATAGGTTTTTCAACACCTTCACGCTGAACAATAATTTTCACTTTGGTGTTGGGTTTGCCAAGTATTTTTTTAACTGCATCAGAAAGTTGCATACCCTTGGTAGAAATAGTTTCAGGTTTAGGAAGAGGTTTTCCCTCACTATCAACTTCACGAATCACAGTGGAAATAATATCCCCAGCCAAAACCCCAGCCTTATATGCTGGGCTATTTTTAATGGGGGTAACAACCAACAACATTTCAGAAACCGCATCTTTGCGAATTTGCACGCCAATACCCGTAAAATTCCCTTGTACATCTCTATCAAAGTTGGCTTTCGTTTCGCCATCAATATAGGTCGTGTAGGGATCCAAGTTATTTAGCATGCGTTGCAGGGTGATATCAACATCTTTACCGTTATCGAGGTCTTCCCTTTTACCCAAATAAATTCGAGCATCAGAGAGAACTTTGAGAATATCAGTGTCACGCAAATCCTTGGGGTTCTTTATCTTTGCCTGCAGGGGATCGGGGATTTTCTCTTCAATTCTGCGATATAGCCCCTTAACGGCCCAAGCCGCCATTTCGCCTGGGTTAACTTCTTTAACATAGCCTTTGCGAATAACTTCAATGGCTTGCTGAACCTTTTTGGCAAAAGCGTCAGCTTTGTCTTTGCCTAACTTGGTTTGTTCAAGAATTTCATTTCTTTTCTTTTCAAAACCTTCGGGATCAATCTTACCATCAACCAAAGATTGATATTCCTTACGCAAGCTTCGTTGAGCTTCAAGCCTAGGCATTTTAAGAAGCAACAAGTTACCTTCTGACGAAAGTTCTTCAGGCACTTTTTTCGCAGCAACAAGCTTTTCAAACTTCTCAATTCGGTCATTTGCCTTGGCAAATTCTTTGGGATTATGAGTCAGAATAAAGTGATTCGTCCGACCACCCAACACCCAATGAGGCTGGTTTTTTTCTTCTTTAGTCTTACCGTATTGTTTGGTTAAATCAGCCATCCTCTTGTCAAGGAATTCGGCCAACTCATCCACGGTGACCACGCCATCGGCTTCGTAGCCTTCCTTGTCTGCTTCCCCTTTCAAGCCTTCAATCAGAGCCTTGGCGAAAACGCCATTATCCACAGCATCAACTGAAGGGTACAACCCATTGGTGGCTAGAAAAACAACTCTGCCGGGAAGCGGGAGGTGATCTTCGGAAGCATCTTCGCCCAAAAACTCTTGGTAAGGACTGGTGCCTAAGGAAGCCTCCGCAACAGCTTTACCTTGAGCAGCTTGGAATCCCTTAAAATTAACATCGATAAAGGAGCAAAATTTACCTGATTTCAAGGCTTTAAGAGTATCAGCAAGATCACTGCTTGCGATGGCATTTTTATCGCGGCCTAAAAACGTGGAATCACTTGTGAAATAGCAGCGACGATCACCGCTATCTCCCAAGGGACCCCCTTGACCAAAAAAACCGAAAATTACTAGATCATCAGGCGTGGCTTTAGAAGCAGCCCATTTCAAAGCTTCTAGAACATTTTCGCGGGTAGCCTCTGAAGTAAAATCAGAAAGGTCTTTGGCATTCTTGGGTTCACCTAGGAGAAGCTTCCCATTGTCTTTAGTTAATCCCAAAATATTTTTATCCGAAAGCAATTTGAAGAGAGCGACGGCATCAGCTTCCGCTTTCGGCTTTTCTTTAATTTGCGCATCTTTGTATTTGCTAACGCCAACGATTACGGTGTAAACATTTTGTTTTCCACCCTCAGCAAGAATAATGGGTGTTAAAAACACAAAAACCAAAGTTGATAATGCAATCTTAAAGAGCAACCGTGACATAATTCAAATTCCTTTCGAGTTTCATACAAGTTGTTTCAAAGTTTAGGAATTCATAATACCTATAAACCATATTGGCGGGATTCCTTACAATAAGTCAACCCTTCTATTCAAACAATAACAATTTTGTTATTTGAAGGATTTTGCAAGTTTTTGAAGAACCTCGATTCCCCGTTCTAAAGTTTGCTGTTTAGCTGCAAAACTAACTCTAAAATTGGAATCAACAGAACTAAACGTCTTACCTGGTATTATTAATAAGTCGAGTTGAATCGCTTTTTCAACAAAAGCTGAACTATTCCCCCCCGGGGCTTTGGGGAAGAGGTAAAAAGCCCCACCTGCACTTGGGATATCATAATAATCCTTGATTCCATTTAGCAGAAAATCTCGTTTAAGCTTATATTCTCTCATAAAACCAGACATATCTTGATTCAGAGCAGTAATTCCCGCGTATTGAACCATGCTTGGTGCACAAACGAAGGTAAACTGTTGTAATTTGATCATTTCTTGAATCAATTTGGCAGGCCCATGCGCATACCCCATTCGCCAACCCGTCATACCATAGGATTTGCTAAAACCATCTAAAACAAGAACGTTGGGATTATAATCGGCAGGTGTTTGCAACAGCCCATCGTAATGAAAAGC
>CALARU010000321.1 GCA_937888715.1 uncultured Planctomycetaceae bacterium
TTTGCTTCCTGATAATAAAGGCGATTATGCTTTTCGATTTCTTCACACAACCACGATGCACGCTTTACATGATCAGCCATATTATCCCCGGGCAAATGAGATTAGTTTAAATTATGCACACTCATATCTAACGAGAGTATACTGTATCTGCAATCATGATCCTAGGTTGGCAGTAACATAAAAGGTAATTTGGATGAGAATCATTTTCGTAAATAGCGTTTTGTTTTTATTCTTTTTGCTATCCGCACCATTCCTATTTCTATTCCTTTCTATGAATATCGCTGTTGTTGGCTTAATTATGATGGTAATTGTAGGGTTCGTAGAATGTTTTAAAATTGAGGGGCCATCGTATACCCGGTTGTTTAAAAAGTTTAGAAATGATGGAGAGCCTGTTTTTCGTTGTAAAAATCAATGCATGGTTCTTGGCTTAAACGAAGATTGCATCGCCCAATACCCATCAGGGAAAGATAATTTATTGGCATGGTTGGATGGGCCGGAACAATGGCCTTTGCTAACCCTAAGCAAAAAGACTCGTTTCTTTCAGTGGTATCAGGTCGAAAGAATTTCCATGGGCCTCGCTAACAAAGAAGTACTGTTTAAGTGTGAAGGTGGGCAAGAACTAAAATGGTTGCCTGAAAATGAAAATGAAAGAACCAGACTATTTAACGCTATTCAAACCACTTCTCCATCGCATCTTGAATTAACAGAACGAAAATCATTCAAGCTTGTCTACAGCGGATTAGTCTGGGTTGTTTTCCCATTGATAACGATTGGGCTTCAAGTAATAAGCAGGGGTGCAGGTTGGATGGATAAACCCAATGCCCAAGATCTCGCAGGCCAAGCCGGGAAACCTAATGCCTTTATCACCATGGCGTTCAACGCAACCCACTTGATCACCCAAAATCTTCCTGCGTTTCTTTGGATACCCACGGGTATATTGATATCTGGTTTATCAACTTGGCTATTGTGGAAGATTATCCGTAAAGATACAAACGAACTCGTCTTAACAAAACCCAACCCAGAGTAATTTAATTTGACTGCAGCAAATCCCTAAGCGCAGTCAGGTTTACACCATCCATGTCATGGTTATCACCCTCCTCTTTTGGTGTCTCAAGCACCATCGGAAGATTTGCAAACCGTGGGTCATTCAAAATAAGACTGAATGGTTCAAGGCCCAAGGCTCCCTTACCAATATGTTCATGCCTATCCACCCTGCTGCCCAATCCCTTCTTACTATCATTCAAATGAAAGGCTTTTAGTTTATTAATCCCGATAAGCGTATCAAACTCTTGCCAGGTCGCATCGTAATCAACCTTGGGAAAAAGTGGGTACCCCGCAGCAAAAGCATGGCATGTATCAAAGCATATTCCAAGTTTATCTGCATGCTTCGTTTGCTTGAATATTTGGCCCATGTGATCAAATTTGTACCCAAGGGTTGAGCCCTGCCCTGCGGTGATTTCCAAAAGAATCATGACTTTAAAGTCAGTACAACGGCGCTGAATTTCATCTAAACCATGAGCGATGCGTTTGATTCCAGCTTCTTCACCTGTTTTTACATGGGCCCCGGGGTGAGCCACCAGATAATCCAATTCCAATTGCTCTGCACGCTCCATCTCATCCACAAAGGCTTCAATCGATTTGGCGAAAAGTTCATCATCAGGCGATGCTAAGTTAATCAAGTAGGAATTATGAGAAAGGTTGTGCTTGAGGTCTGCTTTTTTTGCAGCCCTGCGAAAGTTATCAATGTCTTCTTGTGTCAGGGGTTTGCCCTTCCACTGGCTGGCATTCTTGGTGAAAACCTGAACGGTCTGGCATTGGTGTGCAGCAGATTCTTCTGCAGCTTTGTAAATGCCACCTGCAACCGACATGTGTGCGCCAAGGAGAGGCA
>CALARU010000322.1 GCA_937888715.1 uncultured Planctomycetaceae bacterium
TGCGATGGGGAAGCCCCACTGCAACTCCTCCATTTGAACCTTTAGATCTTGCACCCGCTTCAATGTCAACTTCGCGTATGCGGAGTTCTTTAATATCCATGGATTCCCCGCTTTCGCGGAGAATGACTGAAGAAGGGTCGCATCACCCTTGCAATTATTTATACCGTCGCTCACGCATCCGGCTCTGAAAGATATGTCTTCCTTCCGTGCTAATCTTCTGCTTCTGCTTATTCTTCCTTCCGTGTCTCTGCTTCAGTCTTTTCCGTGTAATTCCGTGTTAATCCGTGGCTATGCTTATGCGTCTTCTTGGTCCTATTTCCGTGGCTATGCTTCTGCTTATTCTTGGTCTTATTTCCGTGGCTATGCTTCTGCTTTCTTCCATGGCTAAGTCTAACTCTAGTAAATTTCACCTATTCCGCTTTTCAGCAATACAAATACTTGAGCCAACTCGCTTTCCATGTAAGAATCTACTTCTTATTGTCTGCATAACTATTTTGATAAGGAGTTTACAGTGACTGAACCAATCCGATGTGTACCGGAAAACGCAATCATTACGGGATGGGACTTCAGCACCGGCGCAGTCAAATGCCTTGCATTCGATCTCGAAGGCAATACCCTTGCAGAAGCCCGCATCCCAACCGATCTATGGACAGCCAACGGCGTCGCAGAACTTAACCTTATGCAACTCGAAGGCCAGGCACGAAGTATCACCCGTGCTATCGCTAACCGACTTAAAGAATTAGGAAGATTGCAAGATTGGATCGCAGGGGGAATTTCTGCAACGCACCATACTTCCGGCAGAATCGACCGCGATCTACTCCAAGTTCGTAGAGCCATCTGCTGGAATGATCATTCTCTGGCACACTTTAACGAAGTTGGTTTAAAGCGCTTGGGCGGACAACAAAAAGCGAAAGAGTACACCGGAGGGCCATGGGCAATCCGCTACAGTTTAAGCCATCTGGTAAAAGATGAAACCCAACTTTCACCCGAAGATTGGAAACGCACCACTCGCATTTTGTCGCATGGCAGCCTTGCAGCAGGCTACCTAACTGGAGTTTTCGACCGCACCAGTGTTTCCTGCGCTGCCTCCACGGGTATTATGGATCTACGCACAAAGGCATGGCGCAAAGAAATGCTACTCGCACTTGAAAACCCACTCTACCAACAACTTGCCTGGCTGCAACTTCCCACCATTGTTGATGCAGATGAACCCTTGGGGTTGTTATCGCTTGATGTTGCACTTGAGAACGGGATCGCCCCTGCAAAGCGCCCTTTGATCTTCCCCACATCGGATGATCAACAAGCAGGTCTCGCAGGAGGCGGGGCTGCAAATCCAGGGCAGATTGCAATCATCCTAGGCAATTCCGCAGTAGTCAACTCTTCCTCCGATGGGGTTCCCAGCGAAGGCAACCTTGATGTTATGCGTTTGAACTGGGGCCCATATTTGTGGATGCGTTGTTACAATAACGGCGCACAATTCCTTGACAAGATATTAGGAGACAAACCAGACTGGGTAAATCTTGAGAAAGAAGCACGCACGGTTTCTCCCGGATGCGAAGGAACCATGGTTCTGCCATTCCCCAACCCCGAGCCTAGCTTAGGAATTCACGAACCCCGCTTTGAATGGCTTCCTGCGCAACCCTCGGGTTCAGGATTGAAATTCCGTGCAGCTTTAGAGGCACTTGCCTGTTTGGTAACTTTGGGAGTAAAGGCACATGAAAAGGCAGGACAGAAAATAACTCGTATCACTGTTTCGGGGGGCATCGCCCGCAGCGAATTGATGTGCGAAATACTTGCATCGATGCTTGATAAACCTATTTCAACTTTGGAATCGTTTGAAGGGCCTGCGTTGGGGGCAGCCACTGCAGCATTTGCTTCGTTGGAACTTCATATGCGCAAGCAGGCTGGGATTAAGGAACCTTTCACCATAGCAGATGCGATG
>CALARU010000323.1 GCA_937888715.1 uncultured Planctomycetaceae bacterium
TAGATCGAAGTATCATTCGTGAAAACTTCAAAACAATCTATACTTCCCGATTCATACAGTTGGAAAGTCTAACAGGTAAATCAAGAAATTAAACAATAAAATAATATTTTTTTTCGCCCACCGAAAACAAGCCAAATACCTGAGTTTTAGGCAGGGTATTTTTGATTTTCAACAAATTCTAAACCAAAACAAATTATTGCACCTTGCGCTTAGGGGTAAACTTTTCCTCGTTACCAGCAGCATCAACCGCCTTAGCTTCCACCACTGCCCCAGCAGCTAACTCATCAAGTAAAATTTTCCAGTTTGCGAAACCGGGAGTCAGCATGGTTGCTTCCTTGCCATTGACCAAAACTTTTACGACCGTGCCATTATCCGAGGCAACACCTTCCACCAAAACTTTACCGCCCTCTTTTTTAATTCGGGTAATAACCGAAAAGGGTGGCAGATCATCAACAAGCTTGGGGAACTGTGGGAATGGAACATCCTTAACTTCTTTAGCTTGCGATTCATCCCCAGTAAAGAAGCTTAGCTTTTTAAAATCTTTCTCATTCGATTTATAATCCTGGGTTCGAGTGCTGGCGACCAATGCAGTCTTGCCCACACCAAACCAATCATGAACATAAACATCAACACCATGGGGGAACTCGGGTTTTAATCTGGGGCCACCACCAAGATTAACAACAGCTCTAGCGCCACTTTTATCATTCCAATTCACGACCTTTAAATTTTTGAAGTGCGATTGCGCTTTCCCAGTTGGGTTTTGCTCAGAAATCTGAATCAACGGCATACCCCCGGATCTGCAATCATCAAAAGTAAGACCATCCACTGCAAGCAAACCATATTGAACACCAAGATCATCATGACCACGATTAAAAGGCTCGGTGTTGGTTTTGCTAATGGAAACATTCTTGTAGAAGTGATTATCAAAATTGGGATGGTAAACACCATAAGAAGCCTGATGAATATCAAGATTTTCTACCACAAGGGAAGGAACCTGAGGCCTGAAAGCATAGTGGATATCCCAGATTTTCAAGTTGCGCACCACAAAAGGATGGCGGATATCCGGCCCCACCCGATTGACACCCTCGCCTAGGTTAACGCCATAAAGCCCATGGCTACTATGAACCTCGTTTCCATCAAATTTAACAAAGGGAAGCGTTCGTATATCCGTGGTTTTGTAGGTGCCATCAGGTTGCAGTATTTTGAAATCGAGCTTCAAAGAACTAGTTTGAGTTGCTTCATATCTAAAACCATAAAGGCCGCACTCTGCAGCAATATTATTGGTAAAGGTATTAAGGCTATTGGCCCACCAAAACCCAGCGCCTTCGTTTTGATCAAAGCCCAAAACCTGCTTGGGAAGTCTCTTCCCGGCTTTCGCCATGATTGCAAGATTGCGATCCAGAATATTATTCACTTCCGTGCCATCTTCCAGAAAGAACCCATGGCCAATACTTTGATAACCCACATTGTCATTAACATAAAGATAATTGGTTCCATGAATGGTTACCCAACGATTATGGCTATCCCAAATCGAATTACCTTTGACAAATCCGCCACGCATGGTCTCGCCTGCAAGATGAAAATGAATGCTGTAACGACCAAGGGTGTTTTTTTTGCCCAAGTGTCTGAATTCGGTATAGGCAAGCGAACCTGTTGAATCGCGGTGATACATAGTATGGCCTCGTTCGCCATCGGGGCTTGCAGATTCAATCACTATATTTCGACTAAGATTGGCAACTTCAGCACGATAATTTCCCTCACCCGAATGATTCATGGTAAGCGGGGTGTCTATCGTAATTTCCTGACCTTTGATGGCAGAGATGATACGTTCTTCTGCATCAGATTTATCTTTTTTAGTGCCATGGGTTCGAGAGCCGGTGACTACTATTTTGTCGCCCACTTTCCAACCATTGATACCTTCTGCAACATTCAGGGTTTTATCGTCAATAACTGCATTTTTCGCCAACTTGACCCATGATCGATCGAGTATTGCGCCATGGGTTTCCCAGCGGCCTCCGCAACAAACAATCGCAGGGCAGGAATCTTTTTTCATGCCTTCTTGATAATGAAGTCGAATGATTGCTTTTTTATCTGCATGAACAGGGTTGGATGCGTTACCAATTTCGAACACAGGCATATTCGCAACTTTATCTGGCGCGACAAAATGCCCATCACATTCAAAACCTTCTTCACTGTATTCCTCGCCTGGTTGAACCCGGATCAGGCCGATTTCAAGGCGGGTATCTTTAGTTGGGTCGAATCTCAATTCCCCCGAGATCTGCATACCCCGAATTACTTCAGTGGAAGCAACATCATAAAGAACCTTATGCCCGGTTCGGATAATAACTTTGTCGCCTGCCTTGGGGATTTTTTTTGATTCCCAGGTTGTAGGATCAGACCAAGCACCACTTTTTATAGTGCGAACCGGAACGGTCTCTGCCCCCGGTAAAAACGAAACGGAGAAAATCGCAGCGATATAAAGTGAGTTCATTTTGATTTCCAATTTAAGTACAAGGCGGGAGTTAATTACCTAACTTAAAACAATTATGGCATAATGCGTGTCGAGATTAAACTTAAAACTTTTTTTCGAGGTACAAAACCAATGCCATCACTCCAACTTGCATCAAGAAATGTATTACTCATTTTGATTACTTCGATCTGTTTAGATGGGAACTTCCTTTTCAGCCAAAGTACCAAAGAAATCGCCAAGGCTCTTTCAAGCATTGATCCCATCGTTTCCAAGGATAAGTTTCAGGAAGTATTTAAGAACCAAGATTGGGAAGAAGTAAGAAATCAAATTAATGGTGCAAATGCAAAAAGTAGTGCCGAGTGGAAAAGTATTACAACAAAAGAAGGTTGGGAGAAGTATTCAAATCTAAAGCTTGAGCAATTAAAAACATCGCTCGGAAAATTCCCAGAGGAAACAACCCAATTAAATTACAAGGTATTAAAGTCAATCCCAAGGGATGGGTATACCATTGAATGCATTGCCTATGAAAGCAGGCCCGGTTTCTGGGTTACAGCAAATCTATACCGCCCTAAGAATGCAACCCAAGCACAGCCCGGCGTAATCATCTGCCCTGCGCATCACACTCCTAAAGAAAACAAAGAATTACAAGAGATGGGAGGCATCTGGTCCCGGGCTGGTTGCATGGTTTTGGTATTGGATAATCTTGGTCATGGTGAAAGAAGGCAGCACCCATTTGAGAACGCAGATTCCTACCCCAAGCCCTTTCGCTCAAGCCGTCAGGATTATTTTTTTCGTTACGATCTTGGTGTTCAATTACAACTTCTTGAAGAAAGCTTGATGGGCTGGATGTATTGGGATATTCACCGTGGTGTGGATCTTTTACTGGCACAAAAAGATATAGCCAAGGATAAGATCATTTTATTGGGCGCAGTTGCAGGTGGTGGCGACCCAGCAGCAGTAGCAGGAGCACTTGATAAAAGAATTGCGGTGGTGGTTCCCTTTAATTTTGGAGGGCCACAACCCGAAACCAAGTACCCTCTGCCTGCAGATGCAGAAACCACTTTTAATTATGCAGGTGGAGGCAGTTGGGAATCGACAAGAAATTTACGCTTGTCAGCAAAAGATGGTTTTCTCCCTTGGGTAATTGTTGGCTCTATCGCGCCGAGAAAATTAATCTATGGTCACGAATTTTCGTGGGATCAGGCAAACGACCCCGTATGGAAGCGCCTGCAAAAAATTCATCAACTTCATGGAACAACAGATTCCCTTGGATTTACAACAGGTAGGGGAAGTGTGAAAGGCTCTTCGCCAGAAGATTCTCACTGTACGCATATTGGCAGAACACACAGGCAAAACATCCATGTATTATTAGAAAAATGGCTCGATATCAAGGGCGTTAAAGACACGCCTTTAGAAAGCCTAGCTTCCGTAAATCTGAAATGCCTCGAAACAAAAAGTGCAAAAGATGGGTGCCCCGTTAAAATTCAAGGCCATCTAGAAAAGCTTGCACAAGCTCAAATTGATAATGCATTAAAAAAATACCCCACACCCATGACAAACGAAACTCTTGCATCATTCAAGAAAGATTGGGCTAATAAACTCGGGTCGATCGCATCAACCATGGCTGCTGAAGTTATCAGCAGAGAAAACACAATCTCTGAAAACATTTCTATTACTAAAGCGCTGCTCAAAACCGAAAAAGAACATCATGTACCATTGATTCTTCTTAAGCGAGCGAACATCAAAGCCCCATCAAATAAGATTGCAATCATGATTTCTCAAGGCGGAAAAAAGAGCTTGCTCGAAACTCGACGCATAGAAATTGCAGCACTTTTACAAGAAGGAGTTACCGTATGCCTGCCTGATGTTCGGGGCACGGGAGAATTAAAAACAGGAACTTCCCGCGGGCGAAGCAGTGGTGCAACCTCTTTATCCTCTTCTTTAATGATGACGGGCGATCTGCGAATCACAGGCCAACTGCGCGACCTTCAATCAGTTTTCGAATGGCTCAAAAAAGAAGCATCCCATCCTTCACCGCAGTTTCTAGCCTGGGGAGACTCGCCTTCCAAAACAATCCCTAACAACACTAATTTCAATCTCCCCCGCGATGATGATTCCATCCTTCCCATGCAACCCGAACCTCTTGGCGGTATGCTAACTCTGCTCTTTGCACTATTCAACGATGAGGTTAAAGCAATCACCATCCAAGGGGGATTAACTTCCTACGCTTCCACATTGAAGCATCATTTGGTTCAGATTCCCCATGAAACCTTGATTCCTGGCATTTTTAACATGGGAGATATTTCTTTACTGATCCATGCGTTAGGATCACGCACGATTTTTCTTAATCAAATGGTGGATGGATTAAACCTCGAAGTTGCAGAAACGAAACTAGAACAACTTATTATGAATAATGCGAAAGAAAGAAAGCTGCCCAGTACTATTCATCTGGGAGAAGTGAACCTTAAAATAATTCTTAAAAGTCTGCCAACAAGCTAAGACATTCAGCCTTTAAATGCTGAATAATCCCCTACACTAAATGGGTCTTTAAAATTCGTCTGTGAACTTCATCGGCCACTTCCATTAATTGATGTTTGTACATTTCAATTTATAGGGTAAACTTATAATCCTTACCTTCAATGGTTCGTACGAGTAGGTTTGAATGAGGAGTTACAGCATTGATCCCCACCCCAAGCTTGCTTAGGCGAGACTTTTTAAAGCAAATAGCCATCGGATCAGGGTCATTTGGCACTTACATAATGCCAAGGATTGCCAGGGCTGTCGAAACCTCCAAGGCTCGTTCTTGTATCTACATCCTTTTGCAAGGTGGTTTATCGCCGTACGAATCATTCGATCCAAAGCCAGATGCCCCTGCAGAATATCGCGGGGAGTTTAAACATGCCAGCACCAGCGTGCCGGGCGTGATCTTCAGCGAACACATCCCTCTACTTTCACAGCGATTGAAAAACCGATTCAGCATTGTTCGCAGCGCTTATCACCCCTCCCCCAGCCACAATGAAGCACTACACATGGTGCTAACAGGATGGCCCTGCCCTGATGCCTCGGTGGAAAAGAAAAACCGCAATGAAAACCCCGGAATAGGTTCGGTGATAGCCAAGCTTCGTGCGCCTAATAAGCCTGGCTTACCCGCCTATGTATGTATTCCGCATAGTGGCCAACTGGGTAGTCGTGTTCATTATGCATCCGCATCTTATTTAGGTTCACGGTACGAACCACTTGATTCTGGGATGGTGCCAGAAAGTGCAACCGAGCTATATAAACTGCCTTCAGATTTAGGGCCCAACCCAGCGATACCACGGGGCCGTTTGCGCGATAGAATTGCACTGCGAAACCAAATAAGTGCGAGTGAAGATGAATACTTGAAGCAAGCATACGAAATGCTGAATTTAGATTCTGCTGCCCAAGCATTTGATTTGAATCGTGAACCACTTGCAATGCGCCAGCGATATGGCGCCAACGGGATGGGCCAACAAGCTTTGCTATCGCGCAGACTTGTCGAAGCGGGCGTGCCCTTCACCTTGGTAAACTTTTCACTGAACCAAGTGAAAGGCCAGGATTGGGATACCCACGAACAAAATTTCAAGCTGATGAAGAACGACTTGTTGCCGCCAATGGATCGCGCGGTAAGCGTATTGCTAGATGATCTTTCTGAACGAGGGCTTTTGGATAGCACCTTGGTAGTGGTATCGGGCGAATTTGGCCGTACTCCAAAGATTAATCCCAATGCAGGTCGCGATCACTGGCCCAATGTTTTTTCAGTATTAATGGCAGGAGGCGGAATCAAGCCGGGAATCGTGCTGGGTTCTAGTACGCAGAATGGTGCGGAGGTTCGAACCCGCCCTGTTCATATGTACGAAATACTGGCAACTATCTATCAGCAGTTAGGGGTTTCCACTGATGCGGTTTTTCACGATCTCTCAAACAGGCCTATGCCTGTGCTGAGTAAGCCCATGCGTGCAGTAGAAGAATTGCTTTAATCGAAAGCAAAACTCAAATCGCTTTTTCAACTTCGATTGATTCATTGCTACCATAGCGGGCAAACCAAATACTGCCCAGTATGCCGAACACAAATGCAACCTTGAGGTTTAGTTCGGGGGAATGTTGCCATAAGAGCGCACCACCAAACGCAGCAAAAGCAACAAGCACATCGCGAATGAGATAATACAAACCAAACATGGCGGTTTTACGCCCTTCAGGCGCTAGATCCATGATCAAGGCTTTGCGCGTGGGTTCGCCAAATTCTTTCAAACCACGAACTACGAAGGCAACCAATAAAAGATCAAACGAATGAGAATATAAAAGCACGAGAGGGAAACTGGTAAAAAACAAAAAGGTGATGAGAACAAAGCGCTTCTTGCCAAAGCGATCTGCAAAATAAGCCACGGGAAAATAAATGATCACTGCAGTGATAGATTCAATTGCAGAAAGGAAACCAAAGGTTAATTCTGAAACTGGTTGGGCAATGAATCGAGTGGCCCAGATTACAACAAAGGCATCTGGAATTCGTTCGCAGAAGCGAATGAGGATATCTGAAAGAAGAAGATTTCTGAGCGTGTAAGGCATTTCATGCCAAAGCTTTATGGGGCTTGCTTCTGCAACTTTTTGATGTTTGGAATCATCTGCAATCATCACCTGCTGCAAGATGGATGCAAGCAATGCAAGAATGAGCGTATGTAAAACGGGCGGTGAAAGGAAGAATAAGAATGGAACTCCGCATAGGCGAAGTTGACAAAGGCGGTGGACTGCGGGTGGCCCCTTCGACAGACTCAGGGACCAGACTCCTTGGCTACGGTCAGTGAGCTTGTCGAACTGGCCTTTATTAATTGCGCATGGACCGGTTTGAGGGCGACGAAGGCGAGTGGCGCAAACCAGCGGATTAACATCTGTCACTCATTAGAAGATTGGAGCGAGCCGGGATCGAATAGATAACAACAGATTTGAGAATCTTTTGACTCTAGGGGTTAGGGTCGTTCATTTTGCCAAGTTGGCGAAGCAGTTCAAGTTTAGCT
>CALARU010000324.1 GCA_937888715.1 uncultured Planctomycetaceae bacterium
CTTGATCTCACCGCAATCTCTTTGGTGGATGATCCAAGCCTCAAGAAGTTTTCTGGCAGGGTCTCTGATTCGGGTGAAGGCCGCTGGACGATCAAGGCCGCTATCGATGAAGGCGTGCCTGTTCCTGTTCTTACCACCGCCCTTTACGAACGATTCGCTTCCCGTGGAGAATCGGAGTTCCAAGATAAACTTCTCTCTGCCATGCGTTTCCAATTCGGTGGCCATCTTGAAAAGCCTACTGGGGGTTAATCAACTTCTTTTGTATTATGAAAGGCGTACTTCCAATCTTAATTGTGGAATTGCGCCTTTTATCTTTAGTTTCTGTTGTTTCAACTTTGTCTTTTATGGATGTAATCATGGCCCGAGAAATTCAAGTCCTTGACTCCGCTTCTTCCGTTGCTGAATCTGGTGCTCTTCATTTCGTTCGCATTTGCAACTCCTCTATTAAGGCCAACGGAAAATTCTCTGTCGTTCTTTCTGGGGGCAGCACTCCTAAGGGTATGCTTTCTCTGCTGGCTTCAGATGAATACAAAAAACAAGTGCCTTGGGATAAGTGCCATTTCTTCTGGGGTGATGAACGAAGCGTGCCACCAACGCATGCTGACTCCAATTTTAAAATGGCCACAGATGCCTTGCTTGCCCATATCCCAGCGAATCCAGCCCAGATCTACAGGATGGAAGCTGAAAAGGCGGACATCAATCAAGCTGCTCAGGAATACCAAAATAAAATCGCAACTTTTTTCAACATTCCAAACTCTGGTAGTCCGCCACAATTTGATCTTCTTTATCTGGGCATGGGGCCTGATGGGCATACTGCTTCTTTATTCCCTGACACCAATGCATTGGGTGAAAAATCTAAATGGGTTGTTCCGAATTTTGTCCCCAAGTTCAACACTAATCGCATGACCTTCACCTATCCAATGATCAATCAGGCCAAAAATGTTATTTTTCTGGTTGCAGGAAAAGACAAAGTTTCAGCTTTAAAAGAAGTGCTGCAAGGAAAACCGGCGCTTGAAACTTACCCTTCCCAAGGGATCAATCCGATTCATGGTTCTTTACTCTGGCTGCTTGATGCAGATTCTTCGGCCGAACTTTCTTAAATCAATTAATAATCGAGATTAAAATGGCGATCGTTAAAGCTTTGTTGGCCCCCTCAATTCTTGCTGCAGATTTCACCACCCTTGGCGATCAGATTTCCCAGGCTGAAGCTGCTGGCGCTAATCGCATTCATATTGATGTTATGGACGGGCAATTTGTCCCTAACATTAGTTTTGGTATCCCTGTGATTCAATCCATACGCAAAGCGACAAAGTTGTGCTTTGAAACACATTTGATGATCAACACTCCGGACAATTTACTTGATGCCTTCGCTCATGCAGGATCTGACAGCCTTATCGTCCATGCCGAAAACACTCCGCATCTTCATCGCACGATTCAGCACATCAAAGGCCTTGGTAAAAAAGCAGGTGTAGCACTGAACCCTGCAACGCCTTTGGTTGTTCTTGAAGAAATATTGCCCAAGTTGGATCTTGTTCTAATCATGACAGTAAACCCAGGGTTTGGCGGACAAAAATTCCTGCCTGAAACTCTAGATAAAATTCGCAGATTAAGCGCCATCATAAAACAGAAAAACCTTGCCATCGAAATTGAAGTAGATGGGGGCATTGATGCCCAAACTGCACCTTTGGTGGTAACTGCTGGAGCTGGCGTTCTAGTTGCAGGTTCTGCAATTTTTGGCGATAAGGGTGGCATTGATTTTGCCACAAAAAAAATCCTAAGTTCCATAGTCTAATAGTAAAAGTGATTCTTTTTCTCGGAGTTTTCCAAATGATTATTGCTGGTGATATCGGTGGTACAAAAACTGTTCTAGCACTTTATGCATTCGAAGCGGGAAAACTAAAACTTACTCGCCAAGCTGTTTTCCCTAGCAAGGGCCCTAAAAGCCTCGAAGAAATCCTTGAAAAATTTCTCGTTGATGAAAAAAATCTTACTATAAATGCAGGTTGCTTTGGTGTAGCTGGTGCTGTTCTTGACGGAAAATGCAAAACCACAAACCTACCTTGGGAACTTGATGAACATAAACTTGCAGACTTTTTAAAAGCTAAAAAAGTCAAGCTTTTAAACGACCTTGAAGCTGCAGCTTTTGGCATGCTTTTTCTTAACCCTACCGAAAAAGTCCACTTGAACCCAGATTGCAACAATGGCTCCAGCGGGAATATTGCTGTCATTGCTGCGGGTACTGGCCTTGGAGAAGCCATTCTTTTTTGGGACGGCGAAAAATACCATCCTTCCGCTTCCGAAGGAGGCCATTGCGATTTCGCACCCACCAACAATCTCGAAATCGATTTATTCCTTTGGCTCAGGCAGCATTACCCCGACCATGTCAGTTACGAACGAATCTTGTCAGGGCCTGGGCTCTTTAATATTTTCCGATTCCTGACTGAAACTGGGGTTGAAAAGCCAACCGAGGCCCTGACTCTTCGGCTTAAAGCCGAGCCTGATTCCAGTGCAGTTGTTTCCCAAATGGCTTTGGCCAATTCCGACCCTGCTGCCGTTGCTACTTTAAACCTTTTCGTTTCGATTTATGGCAAGGAAGCTTCGAATCTGTCATTAAAATGCTTGGGAACAGGCGGGGTATTTATTGGAGGCGGTATAGCCCCTAAAATCCTCCCATTCATGAATAACGGCAAATTCCTCGAAGGATTCTTTGCTAAGGGGCGATTTTTAGGCCTTATGAAATCCATTCCCATTCAAGTTGCACTAAACCCTGAGGCACCACTTATCGGTGCTTCCAATTATGCCACCAGATTAATTCCTAGTTAATGATTTTTTTATTCATTCTCCTTGTTTTACCAACTCACAATGTTGATCATGAAATAATTCTTTAAACTATTTTTCGGAAGACCTATGACTACGCAAGAACAACAACGGCTCAACGAAATACAAGATGATGTATCTGGCTGGAGGCGATGGGGGCCTTATGTAAGCGAACGATCTTGGGCCTCGGTAAGGGAAGATTACAGTGCAGATGGCAATGCTTGGGGTTACCTGCCTCACGATTTTGCCCGAAGCAAAGCCTATCGCTGGGGGGAAGATGGTATCGCAGGAATTTGCGATCGATATCAACTTTTGTGCTTCGCTCCCGCTTTTTGGAACGGCAAAGATGCAATCCTTAAAGAACGCCTTTTTGGGCTTACTTCCGAAGAAGGCAATCATGGAGAAGATGTAAAAGAATATTACTTCCACTTGGATAATACTCCAACCCATTCTTACATGAAATATGTTTATAAATATCCTCAGGGTGAATTCCCCTACGAAAATTTAGTTAGTGTTAATCGCGGTAGACAAGGTAAAGGCGAGGAGTACGAACTTCTTGACACAGGCATATTCGATGAAAACCGATACTTTGATATCAGCATTGAATACGCCAAGACTAATACCGAAGATTTCTGCATTCGCATCGAGGCTATTAATCGTGGCCCAGACCCTGCCCCGCTTTATATTCTTCCCCACCTTTGGTTTCGCAACACTTGGGCTTGGGATAAAAATGCTTGGACTCCTGAAGGCAACCCTGAACCTTTAATTTCTCAAGGGCCTGAAGGCCCCGGGTTCATTAGCATCTTGGCAGATGATTCTCAGGTAGAAACCCTCAAAGATATTCCTGCCTACTATCGACTAGGCCAACGCATTCTTTACGGCCCTAGAAACGGCATGTCTCTTTTTACTTACAATGAAACCAACGGCCCTGTTATTTTTGGGAAAGATAGCTTATCTAGAAAACCCTACACCAAGGATGCTTTCCATCGTCATATTATTAATGGCGAAAACACCATCAACCCAAAACATCAAGGAACCAAATCTACATTCTGCTACCACTTCCCTGCTATTGCCCCAGGCGAAACACAAGTTTTACATTTGAGGCTTTCCGATAATGTCACCCTTAGCAGGCCCCTCGCAGATGTCGATTCCACGATCAAAACTCGAAAAGATGAAGCCGACGAATTTTATCAATCCATTCACCCACCCGAAGCTACTGCTGATGAAAAAATGATCCAGCGACAGGCTTTTAGTGGACTACTCTGGACCAAACAAAATTATATTTTCAACGTAAACACCTGGCTAGATGGCGATAACACTGATGCGCCTCCGCCTCAGTCCAGAAAAACCATTCGCAATCAGCATTGGCGCCATCTTAATTCGCTTCGCGTGTTAATACCTTGCGAAAAATGGGAATATCCTTGGTTTGCTGCATGGGATCTTGCTTTCACATGCCCTGCTATCGCCAGGGTTGATCCTAAATTTGCCAAGGAACAACTTTTTTTTCTTTTGTTTGAACAATTCCAACACCCCAACGGGCAAATCCCCGCTTATGAATGGGAATTCTCAGATCTTAATCCTCCTGTTCATGCTTGGTCGGTTTGGCGCGTGTACAACATGGAGCGTATCCAAACAGGAAAAGCTGACCGCGATTTCCTCGAACGATGTTTCCACAAACTTATCATCAACTTTGCTTGGTGGATCAACAAAGTTGACAGCCAAGGCAACAATGTGTTTGAAGGTGGATTCTTGGGCATGGACAACATTACTGTTGTCGACCGCAGCATGAAAATGTCCGATGGTTCTGTTCTAGAACAATCCGATGCTGGCGGGTACATGGGTATGTTCTGCCTTAATCTCATGCGCATTGCTCTCGAACTTGCCAAGGAAAATCGAGTTTACGAAGGCCTTGCAATTAAGTTCTTCCAACATTACGCCTATGTTGCTGGCGCAATGAAACACATGGGCAATCGGGATTATCAACTGTGGGATGAAGAAGATGGTTTCTTCTATGATGTACTTCGTTTCCCTGATGGAAACTTTAAAAAATTCAGGCTTCGCTCTCTTGTTGGCCTTGTTCCTTTATTTGCTGTAGAACGCATTGAGATGGAATGGATCAAACCATTCAAAGAATTCACCCAAAACTTTCTTTGGTTCATTAAAAACAGACAAGATCTTGTTAAAAATGTCGTGCATAAAACCGAAGAAGAAGGCAAGGTTTCTTATGCCCTTACCATTGTCGACGAAAATCAACTTTCCCGACTTATGCACAGGCTTTATAACGAATCTGAGTTCCTTTCCGATTTTGGCATTCGAAGCCTTTCAAAAGCTCACGCTAAAAATCCTTTTGTTTACGATGGCATCTCGGTTGGCTACGAACCTGCGGAAAGTGATTCAAAACTTAAAGGGGGTAATTCCAACTGGCGTGGACCAATTTGGTTCCCGACATCCTTCTTACTTATCGAATCCATCCGCAAATTAGGCAAAGCTTTTGGACCTAGGTTCGCTGTCAGTACCCCCGCTTCTCATGGATCTTCCATCACCTTCCAAATAATGGCTAAAGACATTGCTAACAGGCTAATCAAAATTTTTACTAGAAATAAAAATGGCATTCGCCCTGTTCATGGCAGATACAAAAAATTCCAAGATGACCCCAATTGGAATGATTACATCCTGTTTTACGAATATTTTAATGGCGATACCGGCGAAGGACTTGGCGCACCTCACCAAACCGGGTGGACTGGGCTAGTTGCGTCCCTTATCGACGAATGGCGTAAATAGCCTTTCCTCTTGCCCCTTTTTCCGCTTCCATGCTATTTAAGCCTTAGTGTTTAAATAAGTTACATTGCTTTTATCAAGGCAATTCCATGGAAGCTAAAAAATACCCCGCTGACCTTCTCGGCCCAGCTTCCTTTAAAATCGTTACTGAGGAACAGCACTCTACTCTCACTGAACCCGCCTACGATCATATCCAATTCCTGAATGCTTGCCTGGCACAAAAAGATAACGAGCTTCTTCAACTCCGATTGCAATTACAAAATATCGATAACCATCTTGGTTGGAAAATACTCAAAAAACTTGACCCAGCGTTTAAAACTCTTTTGCCACCACTCTCTTTCCAATCAAAATTGCTTGCAGGAACTTTTACTCTCCTAAAAAATTCATGGAACGTTATTACTTCAAGAAAATCTCAATTAGGAAATGTAGAACTACACACCAATTATGAAAATTGGATCCTGCTAAACGAACCCGATAACGCTGAACTTTTACAACAACGACAACATCTATTCTCGTATCAACCCAAAATAAGCATTGTGACCCCCACTTGGAATACCCCGACCCATTGTCTAAAAGAGATGATCGATTCCGTCCGGGCTCAAACTTATGGGAATTGGGAACTTTGTATGGCAGATGGGAATAGTTCTTCCCAACAAACAAAAAAAATCTTGACGGATTACGCCCGATCAGATAACCGAATTCGACTAGCGTTTCTTGACAAGAATCTTGGCATCGCAGGAAACTCAAACGCTGCACTTCATCTCGCTTCAGGTGATTTTATCACGCTCCTTGATCACGATGACACCTTGGCCCCTTTTGCGTTGCACGAAGTAGTAACACGATTACAACAGCCTGAAACAAAAATCGATATTCTCTACTCCGATGAAGATTTTATTAATGCAAATGGCAAAAAAAGATTCAGCCCTACATTCAAACCATCCTTTGGATGGGATACATTACGAAGCCATAATTACATCTGTCATCTTTTGGTATTCCGTAATGAAATCATTAATAAAACTCGAGGATTTCGCAAAGGATTCGATGGTTCGCAAGATTACGATCTTGTTTTACGAGCATGCGAATTAGCTCGCGAAATTGTGCATATCCCAAAAATACTCTACCATTGGCGAGTGCACCCAGCTTCCACTGCAGGTAACCCAAACGCTAAAAATTATGCCCACGATGCAGGCAGAAAAGCTCTTCAGGACCATCTGGATCGTTGCAATCTTTCTGGCCAGGCTTCCAACGGTTTGGCAACTGGTCTCTATCAAGCAATTTATCACCCAACCGAATGGCCGTTGATCTCGATTATTATCCCTTCTAAAGATCAAGCGAGCACCCTACGCACTTGTTTGGATTCCATCCTTGCAGAAAACTATCCAAACCTAGAAATCTTAATCTTGGAAAATGGCAGTACCGATACCGAAACATTTCAGCTTTATGAAAAACTTAAACAAGACCCTAGATTCAAGATCATTAATTGGACACAACCCTTCAGCTATGCAGCAATCAACAATTATGGCGCTAAATTAGCCTCCGGGGAATTGCTCTTATTTTTAAACAACGACATTGAATCACTCAAAAAAGAAAACTTATTCCGTTTAGCTGAACACGCCCTCCGGCCTGAAACAGGCGCAGTTGGGGCAGCTCTTTTTTATCCAGATAACACAATCCAACACGCAGGCGTAGTATTGGGTATGACTGGAATTGCGGGCCACGCCTTACGATATACTCCAAAGGGAAAATTAGGCTATGGATTCCGCATGGCAACCATTAGAAATGTAAACTGTGTTACAGGTGCATGCTTGATGATTAAGCGAAAAACATTCGAAGAGGTTAATGGCTTCGATGAAAACCTCGCAATTGCATTTAACGATATAGATTTGTGCCTAAAACTTCGAGATAGGGGCTACTCAGTGGTTTGGACACCCCATGCAGAATACACCCATTTTGAATCCAAAACACGCGGCCCAGAAGACACACCGGAAAAAATCTCCCGCTTTCAAAGAGAGATCAATTACTTTAAATCTAAATGGAACAAGCAATTGATGGCTGGTGATGAATTTTACAGCCCGAATCTAAACCCAGAGTCAGAAACCCCCAGCATTCGCACAACAAAAATTTAAAACCATGACATCATCCAATAACAAACCTGAGAATGAAACCTCTCCTTTTATTTCTGTAATTATTGTGAATTACAATGGCTTACGCTTCCTCCAAAACTGCTTAGCCTCACTTAAAAATCAAAGTTACCCGTCATCAAGGTATGAAGTCATTATTGTAGACAACGGATCAACAGATGGTTCAATTGAATTTATTCACAATAATTGGCCGGACGTGCAGATTATCGAGGCAAAAAGAAATCTAGGTTTCGCAGCAGGCAATAATCTTGGATTTGATCATGCAAATGGCGATTTCTTTGCCCTGCTCAACAATGACACAGAAGTTCCAGAGAATTGGCTTTCGACGCTCGTTACTACAATGCTAGAGTCCAAAGCCATCGGATTAGTCACCTGCAAAATTCTTTTCCATGCAGATAGAAAAACCATTAACAGCACGGGATTAGAATTATTAAGCGATGGGAGAGGAAGCGACCGCGGATTCCGAGAAAAAGATTCAGGGCAATATAATCAAATCGAAGATGTTTTTGGGGCATGTGGTGCATCCGTTCTTCTAAGAAAAGAAATGCTAACCGATATAGGACATTTCGATGAACGACTTTTCATGTATTACGAAGATTTAGACCTCGCTTGGCGTGCGAAACTTAGAAATTGGCGCTGTGTTTACACCCCTGAAACAGTTGTCTACCATATACATTGTGGCAGTTCTGGTGAATGGTCAGATTTTTTTACTTTTCATGTAGAGCGAAATAGGGCATTGATCAGTCTCAAAAACGCCCCTCTGGGAATGGCATTAAGATGTTTTGCAATCGTCGCAATAAAATCATGTATCCGGGTAACTCAAGGCCTTCTTTTAGGAATTGTACAAAGAGAAAAATTAAAAATAGCTAAAACATATTTCCATGTTCTTGCTTCTTTGCTTTTCAACATGCCCGCATTCATAAATACGCGATATACCATACAAAAGAACAGAAAAACATCGCATAGGAACCTAAAGAAATGGCTAATTAAAGGAAACAAATCACCTGAAAATCCAACCCCAGAACTACGCCGTTGTGCATAAACAATTGCTAAGTATCACCTAAGCCTCTAACATAACTAGTGTAAATACATGCTTATAACTCAGGGAGCTTTCATGGCTGGTGTAAATCCATATATTGAACAGGCTAAGTTTGAAAAACCCACGCAGAAATTCAAAATAACTTTTCTACCCGACAATAAAACTTTCGAGGTGGATCCTGCTAAAATCCCGTACAACCGGACTGGATTACCAGGCAGCATTTTAGATATCGCTTATGCTGCAGGTGTAGAAATCGATCATGCCTGCGGGGGCGTTTGCGCCTGTTCAACCTGTCATGTTATTGTTAAAGAAGGCTTGAAGAGTTGCAATGAATCAACAGATGATGAACAAGATATGCTAGATGAAGCCCGGGGATTAACCATTGAATCTCGATTAGGGTGCCAATGCGTACCTAATGGAACCCAAGATTTAATAGTAGAAATACCAGCATGGTCACGAAACATGGTAAAAGAAGGACATTAAAGAAACCGTTATTTTAAACTTGCGGTGTTACTTCTTCATGAGAAATATCACATTCATCACCACAATGGCTTTTGCGGTGATGTTGTTCCTCTTGTTCTTTATCAATATGCCAACCACAATCATCACAACTTGGCGCAATCTCGTAACAAGCATTACAGTATAGTGGTCCACCCAAAAGAAATTGTTCTAAACGAGACCGACTTTCTTTATCCATATCTTCAGCTTCAACAGGAACTTCAATCTTATTACCACAACTAACACACGATTGATGTTTAAATTCTTCAATTAACGGAACAAAATGATCATTAACTGCCCTTGTAACAACACCTGCACCTTTACATAAAGGGCAAGAAACACCTAATTGGGCTGCAATAGCTTTACGAATAAAAGCACTTTTATTGGGAAGGCTGTTAAGAAGATCGGCAAGTTCTTGTTCAACTTTAAAGGCAACAACAGTTGTTTTTGCTGTCTTTTTCGACATAAGAAACCTCGT
>CALARU010000325.1 GCA_937888715.1 uncultured Planctomycetaceae bacterium
AACCCTTCCCATAATTAATACTTATACCTTAAGTTAATGGCATTCAGACCTGACCGCTTTTCTTATCCAGATTATAACGCGGTGGTTGGTGTTAGTGAAGGAAATAGTTGGTGGCAAGGGTGGTTTAAAGGTGTTTTTAGATATGGATTTTGTAGATTGTATTTGAAATATAAAAGGTTTAGCTTTATCCCCAGAGGTTATAGATGAAAAGAATAATTCGCATAGCAGTGGTGTTAGGTTTAGTGGGGGCATTAACTTTAAAAGCAGGTTGTTCCAATGAAAAAGTACCGCAAAAAAAGGCGAACCAGATGGAGCTAGAAGCGAATTTTGCAACTATCGAAAAAGAGATGGTATTAATCCCAGCGGGGAAGTTCGTGATGGGGTCGCCCGCATCTGAAAAGGGCCGCCGTGATGATGAAACGCAGCATGAAGTAATTCTAACAAAGCCATTTTACATGGGCAAGTATGAAGTCACGCAGGAACAGTGGGAAGTAGTGATGGGGAATAACCCAAGTAATACCAAGGGAGCCAAGTTTCCAGTAACGGTTGTATCATGGAAAGATTGCCAGGAATTCATTAGCAAGTTGAATGCCAATACAAAAGGTGGTTACCGATTACCTTACGAGGGAGAATGGGAGTATGCATGCAGGGCAGGAACAACGACTGCTTATTCGTTTGGGGATAAGATTACACCAAAAAACGTCAACTTTGGTGGATCAAATTTTGGGAAAGCACTACCGGTAGCCAGTAAAGATGCAAATATTGACGGTGACAGCATAAAGGAAGTAGGTAGCTATATACCGAATGCTTTTGGTTTATACGATATGCATGGCAATGTATGGGAGTGGTGTGAGGATGAATATAAAGTCTATTCGGAAGGATCTGTAACAGACCCGAAGGGGACAGGAACGGGAAGATACCATGTGTTGCGGGGCGGGTCTTTCGTCAGCAATGGTTCGCTGGCTCGTTCTTCCATCCGGAGCACCGACTTCATGGAGCAGACCTACCGGCTCGGCTACGGTGGGTTCCGCTTGGTAAGGACACCTTAATTACTGCTTGATGCTTATGTATTTAAAGAGCCTCGCCGGAGGGGAAATTTATAAAATTGGGGGTTGTGCAGTTCTTTGATGGTCTTACTCTATCGCAGGTAAATGAGTTATTTATTTGTCGCTAAGGTGGCAATTTCGGTGATTTATTATGTGTAAGGTTAAACTTTATCCCCAGAGGTTAGAAATGAAAAAAATACTTGGAATAGTGATTGTGTTTGGTTTGGTGATCGCGTTGACGGTGATGATTAGTTGCTTTAAGGCAAAGGAAATAAAACCCGGAAAGATAGAGGTTATTGATCTTGGCAAAGATGTGAAGTTAGAGATGGTATTAATCCCTGCGGGGAAGTTTGTGATGGGTTCGCCAGAATCTGAAAAGTTCCGACATAAGGTTGAAACGCAGCATGAGGTAACGCTAACGAAGCCATTTTACATGGGTATATATGAAGTCACGCAGGAACAGTGGGAAGTTGTGATGGGGAGTAACCCGAGTGATAGAACTAAAGGATCCAAGTTACCAACGGATGTGTTGTGGGAAGATTGGATGAGTAAGAACCCAAGTAGGATGACTAAAGGCGCCAAGTTACCGGTAACGGATGTGTCGTGGGGAGATTGTCAGGAATTTATTGAAAAGTTGAATAAAATTACTAATGGCAGTTATCGACTTCCAACAGAAGCAGAGTGGGAGTATGCCTGTAGGGCGGGTGGAACGACTGCGTATTTTTTTGGGGATAGCCCTATTATTTCCAAGGATGCAAATTCTGATTTTGAAGGGGCTGGCAGCCCAAAGGCTGTAGGAAGTTACAAGCCAAATGCATTTGGGCTTTACGATATGCATGGGAATGTAAAGGAGTGGTGTGAGGATTGGTGGGCACAATATCCATCAGGATCTGTAACAGACCCGAAAGGGCCCGCGGTGGGAGAAGGCTGGGGCCGGATCTTGCGGGGTGGGTCTTTCAAACTCTTATATGATGATCCGAAAAATGCTCGTTCTGCCTGCCGGGGCTACGGCGCCTCGCCGAACAATCGGATAAGTAACAATGGATTTCGTTTGGCGGGGACAGCCGATATTAAAGCTGATGTTGCTGAACCTATAGTACCCAAATCTGATCCTGGGGTAGTAACGCCTGCAACCGGAAATATATTAGAGGCGCCCTTTAGTGAAACCAAAGTAAAAGAAGTTGAAAAAAAAGTAAATTTAGAAAATGGTGTTAGTCTTGATTTGATGCTTATCCCTGCGGGGAAGTTTGTGATAGGTTCGCCAGAATCTGGCGAAAAAAGTTTTCTTTTTGATGAAACGCAGCATGCTGTAACGATAACAAAACCATTTTACATCGGGAAGTATGAAATCACCCAGGAGCAGTGGGAATCGGTGATGGGGAATAACCCTAGTACAAGAACCAAAGGTGGTAAGTTACCAGTAACGGATGTATCATGGGAAGATTGTCAGGAATTTATCAAGAAGTTAAATATGAAGACTGATGGTGGTTATCGCTTGCCAACAGAGGCGGAGTGGGAGTATGCATGTAGAGCTGGAACTACAACAGCGTATTCATTTGGGGATAAGATTACGCCCAAGGATGCAAATATTAATGGTGACAGAATAAAAGCAGTAGGAAGTTATAAGCCGAATGCGTTTGGCCTTTATGATATGCATGGTAATGTTTGGGAGTGGTGTGAGGATTGGAAAGGTGGTTACGGAACGCCAGGTGATTATTCAACGGGGGCGGTAAAAGATCCCAAGGGGACAACAACAGGAACCTACCGTGTGTTGCGAGGCGGATCTTTCGTAGACCGTGAATCGAGGGCTCGTTCTTCCATCCGGGTCAACGGCATACCGTCCATTCGGAGCGGCACCGATGGGCTTCGTCTGGCGAGGACTCCGTAATTACTGCTTAGCCCATTTAGGGTTGGGTTTGATGGCGGTGTAAGTTTAAGAAACACCGGATCGTTTTAATAGTATTTTGTGAAAAATACCCAGCCCGTGTAACCTTTTGCAAAGTTTTAACCACTAAACCCTAAGTGTCAGTGTTTTAAATTTTGCGAATGGATCTAAATAGGGGCTTTTTTACTAGCATCATGCAAAAAAGCGACCCATCTCAACTAATAACGGACACTTCGACAGGTTCGGTTGGCTCACCGCTGGCAACTCGCTGACCGTACAAGGGAAGCCGGTCCCTGAACTTGTCGAAGGGAACACGCGCATTTTTTACCGCCAGTATTTCTGGATTCCCCGCTTTTGCGTAGAATGACGGAGAGGTGAACGCAGTCGATGGGTCTTTTCAATACGCACATCAATCGTGACTAATCATCTGCTTGTTCTTCATTCCGTGTATTTCCGTGGCTAAACTATTTTCTGCTTCTTAGACTGAGCCAAGTTTTGTAGACTCCAAGTTAAGTCCGTATCAATTATTCACTCTTTAATGCCATCCTGGTACCAACCCTTGATCGGGTTTGAGATATCACCCTGCTGACGGAGCCGTAGATTCGCCGTGCCCCTCGTCTAGCGAGGCCGCAAGGCCCCTTGGTCACACTTGAACAATGAAGCTGTAATATCGGTCCTGGTCTGCTGCAGCGCCTTGGTCAGTATACTTGGTCGTGTGTGCCAAGCGATAGTAGAAGAATCACCTCAACCCCGTCGTGCTGCACAAAATCGAACACGATACGCAAGTCGTACTCAGCGCTGCACGACCAGCACCCTGCCAGTGCGCCGCTAAGTTTGGGAGTGCGCAATGAGGCATGGTTGGTGTCGGCAGATAATTACTCCAAGGTCTTGACAATCGAATCTGTTGTGTCGGAATGCGATTTCAGCCATTTCTTCAAATCGCGCCCAAAGGCCGGTGACTGTAAAAGAAGGCGTCTCACGAGAGTGCCTCGCGCACGATTTCGGAGGCAGTCATGGGTTTTGACTGTCCAGATGCGAATTCGAGCCGCGCCTGCTCAACCGTGGCGGCAATGCGTTCACGACCTCGTTCGGCCAGCCGACGATTTAAAACGGCTATCAATTCCGCTTGGGCGTCAGGGTCCAAGTGTTCTACGGCATCCAGTGCATCCGTAAATGCGGTGTTTTCAATCATGGTATTCTCCTCTGGTTTCATAATAACGATTTCGGCTCGGCGTGCCTTTGTTACCGCCGCCGCTTGAGTCCTGGGATGGTCATCAATATGCACAATAAATTGTACCGCCTATTGCGTATAAAACAAGAAAAACAATAGCCTTCCAGTACCAGCGGATTAACAACCTCAGCTCAATAAGAAAACCGGCTCTGAACGATAGTTCTGGGTTGTGGCAGGTATAAAGCTGCCTAAATAAGTACATTAGGACCGATTTTGAGGGCAAAAGAGCCATCATCTGGGCCAATCGGTTGTTGCAAATCGGCCTCAGGAACGGTATTCTAGATAGCAATGCTAAATACCCACCGATTGAGGCGAACCAATGATTCCTGCTCTTCTAATTTCCCTAGCTGTTCTGGGTGCTGATCCTGATTTCAAACCCGATCAAAGCAAACTTCCAGCCATGGCACCAAAAGGCGCCACCATCCTTCTCGATGAAAAGGGCAAACACCTGTTTTTGAGCATGGCAGGCGACAAGGTTAACTGGCCTATTGAAGACGGCATGCTTATTTCCACGCCCAAAGGGAACAAGAATCACATCGTCTCCAAACTTCACTTCCGTGATGCTGATATTCATGTTGAATTCTTGCTGCCTGAAAAGGGCCCTGCCAACAGCGGTATCTACATTCATGGTAACTACGAGGTTCAGATTCTGAACTCGTTTGGCAAAGATAAGGAAAAGATCACCCAAGAAGATGCGGGGGCAGTGTATGGGTTTTCGAAACCTCTTGTGAACGCATGCCGAAAACCAGGTGAGTGGCAGGTCTTTGATATTCGCTATCGGGCACCAAGGCGCAACGAAGCTGGAGCAATTATTGAAAACGGCACCGTCACGGTTTGGTTCAACGAAATGAAAGTGCAAGATGGCACACCCTTTGGCGAACCGAAGTCAACATTCCATCCATTCCGATTTGGAACAACGCCTTATTTGGAAAAGATTCGGGATATGCAGAAGAAGACGATGACCGGGCCGGTATTTCTTCAGGATCACAACAACCCCGTGAAGTTTCGTAATGTTTGGGTTAAACCCGCAGATGATAAGGCCTTCATTTACGATGTCGAGAAATAAATTGAGAATCAGGGTGAGCGTTTAATAAACAGCTCTTTCGATGAGGAATTTCATTATGTTGAGATATGCGTTAGTAGGAATAACCCTTTGTCTTTCTGTGAATCATTCAATTGCCCAAGAAGCAAATGATGAGGGGTTGAAATTCTTCGAGCAAAAGATTCGCCCGGTGCTCAACCAGCATTGCTATTCGTGCCATTCAAAAGATGCGCAAACAAATAAGAAGCTTAAGGCTGAATTGTATCTTGATACTGCCAAAGGAATGTTAGCAGGCGGAGAAACTGGGCCAACGCTTATTAAAGGTCAATCAGCGAAGAGCTTGATCATGAAGGCTCTTAAGTATGATGGTTTAGATATGCCGCCCACTGGTAAGCTGCCAGAAAATGTGATTGCAGATTTCGCCAAGTGGATTGATATGGGCGCTCCTGATCCCCGTCTGGGAGAGTTAGCGGCAAAGCCTAAGCGTGAGATAAATCTTGCGGAAGGAAAACAATGGTGGTCATTTCAACCATTGAAAGAAATCGCACCTCCTGCTGGTACAGCAAGCAATTCAATCGATCGCTTCATTCAACAGGCAAGTGCAGGAAAAAAACTGCAATTGAGTAAACCAGCAACGAAGGAACAGTTGCTGCGTAGGGCGTATTACGATCTTATTGGATTGCCACCAACGCCTGAGCAGATCGATGCGTTTGCAAAAGATATATCGGCAGGTGCGTTTGAAAAGGTAGTTGATGAATTATTGGCGAGCCCGCGATATGGTGAAAAATGGGCAAGGCATTGGCTTGATGTCGCCCGTTATGCAGAGAGTGGTGGCTATGAGTTCGATGGATTCCGACCCTCTGCGTATCATTATCGTGATTGGGTGATTCGAGCACTTAACGAAGATATGCCTTACAATCAATTTGTTAAACTGCAATTAGCGGGCGATAAATTGCACCCAGAAGATTTTCAAGCTGCGAGTGCAGCTGGGTTTCTTGTGGCAGGGCCATACCCTGGGCAGATCACAGCAAAAACCGTCGAGCGAATTCGTTACGACCAAATCGATGACATGCTTATGACTGTTGGTGGTTCGATGCTTGGCCTTACACTTGGTTGTGTTCGTTGCCATGAGCATAAGTATGATCCATTGCTGCACAAAGATTATTACGCACTTGCTGCGAGCTTGGCAAAAACCGTGCATGGCACTCGGGTGCTTGATCCCGATCCTGTTGCCACGAAAACAAAGTTGGATAAACATCAGCAAGATCGCGAACCATTGGCAACCGCATTACGTAAGTTTGCCAACGATGAGTTACCCAAGCGGTTTGAAGCTTGGCAGAAGGCAGAACTGCCTAAACAACCTGAAGCAACACGTTGGCAAATATTAGAGCCTGTAACTGTGGATGCAGAGCGTTCGTATCTGAAATGGTTGCCCGGTGGTATCGTTGCTCAAGATGGCACGATCAGCCCTGGCGCCATGAAGCAGCGAGGTCGGGGAGCGAAAAAAGCAACTCCTGCAAACGATGAGTACCAAATTACCTTTCAGACCCATCAGAAGAATCTTAGTTCATTTCGATTGGATTGCTTTACCGATAAAGCGCTGCCACAACGGGGGCCCGGAGTAAATGCGGATGGTGGATTTCAACTTACCGAGTTGAAGATTACTGCGAAGCCACTTGATGCCAAATCAAAAGAGCCGCTGCAGGAATTAAAACTTAAGGCTGTCTTTGCTGCATTTGAAGATAAAGATCAACCCTTGGCCAATGCAGTGGATGGCAAACCCGCCACCGCCTGGGTTGTAAAAACAACAGCTAAGAAAGATAACGCTGCCATCTTCGAACTGGACAAACCGCTTGCAGGCTTTGCAGGCGGAACGGAGATTCAAATCACCTTGCAATTCCGTGAGTTGGGAATTGGCCGGTTGCGGGTTGCAATGAGTACCGAACCGAATCCGACAACATGGGCGGGCGATTTTGTACCACAGAATGTGTATGAGATTCGAGGTATTCTTGCTGCGAACAATAACAAGGTGCCTGATCCCTTGCGTGAGAATTTGGCACGGTGGTTCGCCCCGTTCGATGAAGCCACGAATAAATTTGTTCAAGCCGTAAGAAGTCATGACATGACCACGCCGCGTCCACCGCTCAAGGAAGTTTACACCACTATCGATGGCGGGCAGGATGTTTTCTATCTGCGCAGGGGCGAAGTGGATAACAAGGGTGAGAAAGCAACGCCAGGCTATTTGCAAGTTCTCACCCGGGGTGAGTTACCCAAAGGTGCTGAACAAAAAGATCCCCGGATTGCACTTGCAGATTGGATGACCGATTTAGAACAAGGGGCAGGCCCTTTACTTGCACGAGTGATGGCGAATCGATTATGGCAGAACCACTTTGGTAATGGCATAGTTCGTACTTCGAATGATTTTGGATTCCAAGGAGAGCGACCAAGCCATCCAGAACTTCTCGAATGGCTTGCCAAGGAACTCACAAAGAACGGTTGGAAGCTTAAGCCGTTGCATAAGCAAATCATGTTGAGCGCAACCTATCAGCAATCGCATGAATCCAATGCCGAGAATATAAAGATCGATCCTGACAATAGATATTTATGGCACTATCAACCACGCCGTTTGGATGCTGAACTCATTCGTGATGCATTGCTTGCGGTGGGCGGGAATCTGGATACAAAGAATATGTACGGGCCTAGTGCCACTAACGATAACTCACAGCAGCGCAGCATTTATCTTCGTGTTAAACGAAGCGAACTCATTCCGCTGATGAGCACCTTCGATGCGCCTGAACCAACGCAAAGCATAGGCGAACGCATTAGCACTACGGTACCCACGCAGGCGCTGGTAATGCTTAATTCGCCACTCGTAAGGCAGCAGGCGGAAAAGTTGGCAAAGCGTATTGCCCCTTCCCCTGAAACGCCCATGAAAGATGCAATACAAGCGGCTTATCGCATTGCCTTTGCTCGATTGCCAAGCGATAACGAACAGGAAGAGATGCAAAAGTTCATGGAGTCGCAACGAAAAATCATGGGTGGTGCAAACCCAGCGAATAACGATAAAGCGTTCATCGAGTTTTGTCATACGCTGCTTTGCCTCAACGAATTTGTGTACATCGATTAAGTTTGCAGAGTGAATCACAATGGGAGTTAAAGATGTTTGAATTACCGTTTGAAAATTTGGGTCTTCCAGTGCGTCGCAAGTTTTTGCAACAGGCAGGTCTTGGCTTTGGATCGATGGCACTCGCTAGCATGATGCAAGATGAAGCGAAAGCCGCGCCTAGCCCTGTGGATCCTCTTGCACTTAAACTGCCTCATTTTCCCGCCAAGGTGAAATCAATCATTTGGCTGTTCATGACGGGTGCTCCTTCGCAAGTTGATACATGGGATTACAAACCGGAATTACAAAAGCGCGATGGTCAGGTTCTCGCTGGTTCTGATTCAAAAACGGGATTCTTCAGCACCAGTGGGAAGTGTTTGAAGTCGCCTTTCGCATGGAAACAACATGGCCAGTCGGGTTCGTGGGTACCGGAAATCTTTCCGCATCTTTCGCAGCATGTAGACAAGATGTGCTTTTTGCACTCGATGTATTTGAAGCAGAACAATCATGCGCCTGCCTCGATAGAGTTGATGTGTGGTACGAACCGTCCTGGTTTACCTTCGATGGGTGCTTGGTTGAACTACGGATTGGGATCGATGAATCAGGATTTACCTTCGTTTGTAGTATTGCACGATACAAGGCCGCGTGGCGATGATCAAATCTGGTCTGCAGGCTTTTTGCCAAAATCATATCAGGCACTTGCGCTTGATGCGCGACGAAAAGAATCGATCGATAATCTTTTCCGTGATCAAAAACATACAGATGCCCAACAAGTTGCACAACTGGATTTGCTGCGTAAGTTGAATCAACATCATGCATCTTCGCGCCCTACGCAACCAGATCTCTCGGCGCGCATCAACTCGTATGAGCTGGCGTATCGTATGCAAATGGCTGCACCCGAGGCTCTTGATATCAACAAGGAAACCCAAACGACGCAGAAGCTTTATGGCCTTGATAAGCCTGAATGCGCCACATTCGCTAGGCAGTGCCTGGTCGCACGAAGAATGGTCGAGCGAGGCGTGCGTTTTGTGCAAATCTTTGCGGGCAAGGGTGTTGGCGGCGATGGCAGCGTGAATGATGTGCCATGGGATGGCCATAGCGATGTGCAAACTAATCATCGGTCATGCGGATTACACACCGACCAACCAGCAGCGGCATTGTTGACAGATTTAGCCGCTAGGGGATTGCTTGATTCTACTCTGGTAATTTGGGGAGGCGAATTTGGTCGCACTTCCGATTCGCAAGGCGCCAAGGGCCGCGATCACAATCCGAATGGGTTTACCATTTGGCTTGCGGGCGCTGGTGTGAAAGGTGGTTTTCACTTCGGTGCAACTGATGATTTCGGATACAAAGCAGTTCAAAATAAAGTTCATGTGAATGATTTGCACGCCACGCTGCTGCATCTTATGGGTCTTGATCATACCAAACTCACCTATCGATTTAACGGGCGGGATTATCGCCTAACCGATGTCGCAGGTGAAGTGGTGAAAGAGATATTAATTTAAAGTAGCTCGATGTCCTTTTGTATAATAATTTTTTATTGCTACATCGAGAGGGGCAAAGGATCTTTAAATTCGTGAAAAAGCCGTGGTTATATCCTTAAAAGTGATAGTTAAAGTGTTTAGTTTTTTAATTGTTTGAAGTGAAATTTTGATTACTTTCACAAAAAAATACTCAATGTC
>CALARU010000326.1 GCA_937888715.1 uncultured Planctomycetaceae bacterium
CCATTACCACAAAGATAAATGGTGCCGCCTGCTTCTAAAATATCGCCAAGCTTGGTGGCAATGTGGGTGATGCAATCGGTTTCATTATCAAGAACATTTTGATAAACAGCCATTGCAGATTTAAGTGAAGTTTTAAGCAGCTCGATGTCGGTCATGATTCCACCTTTGGTAAAGATCAGAAAAGCCTTTGTAATCTTCCGGCGTGCCAATATCGTAAAAAGGCCTGCTGCTAAGAGTCGCAGCGATCTTTCCACCCTTGGCAATCAGGTTTGGGAAAACCTCTCGTTCAAGAGAAACGATTTTGTCGGGTGCAATAGATTCGACGAAATTACGTTCAAGCATGTAGGCGCCAGCATTAAGCCAAGCAGGGCCATGATTATTTATGTTTTTTTCGAGGAAACCAGCCACATAATGATCGTGTTCATCAAGGATAACGGTACCAAACCTAGATGCATTATCGAGCCTAGCCAAGGTACAAGTGGCCTTGGCGCCAAATTTGATTTCAGCAAGATGCCTTGCAACCAGTTCGTTGTGATCAAAATCAAGATAGGTGTCGCCATTTAAGACGAGGGCACGATCTTTAATAAATGGTTGGGCCAGTTTGATTGCGCCTGCGGTGCCGCGAAGTTGATCTCGTTCTTCAGAATAATCAATGCGGACACCAAATTTGGATCCATCTCCAAAAGTTTCGGAGATTTGTTGAGAAAGATAGCCGACGCAAAGAACGAAATGCGTTGCACCTTGATCTTTTAGGAGTTCTATTTGAATTTCAAGAAAAGGCTTTCCCATTATCGGGGCAAGCGCTTTGGGTTTGTCTGCAACGACGGATCTTAAGCGGGTGCCTAAGCCCCCAGCAAGTATAAGTACGGGAATATTTGAAAGTGGATTTGTCATGCAGCCTCGCGAACAACAGCAGGAAATTGGCTTACATAGCGTTCGCTATCTGCGTGAACGACATGCGAACCTCTAGAATTAACATGGAAATCAACTTGTTGGTAGTTAGCAAGTTTTTTAGCGATGGCAGCTTTTTTTTCTGGTGGAACGAAAAAGAGCATGAAGCCTCCGCCGCCTGCGCCTAAAAGTTTGCCACCAATAGCGCCTGCATCCATTCCTGCTTGGTAAAGTTCGTCAACGGTATTATTGCTGATCGCTTCATCAAGAGATCGTTTTAGCATCCATGATTTATGTAGGGTATCACCAAAAGCAGAAATGGGCCCGGAGCCTGCAAGAACATTGTAGCCTTCGTCCACCAGCAAGCGCATAGCCGCTAGGCGTTTGAGATTAAATTCAACTTTCTTAGCCTGTTTGCTAGCTAGTTCATCTGCCCTGCGTTTGATTCCAGTAAAGAAAACCATGAGGTGGTTTTCAAATTCTTCAAGGCGTATGGGCGAAAAAGGGACTCTATTAACAATGAAATTGCCCATACTGCGGAATTCGATGAGATTAAATCCGCCTACAGCAGCAAAGGTTTGATCTTGAACACCAACCGATTCTTTAAGGACATTGCGTTCGATGTCGATGGCTTCGTAGGCTAATTCAAGGCTTGGAACCAATTTTCTTTTGTAGGCATAGATTGTGTTGAGAAGCCCGACGGTAAAGGATGAAGAAGAGCCCAAGCCGGTGCCTGCGGGAAGCTCCGCAGAGTGATTGATTTCCACATCTTGGTGAAGGCCAGTCCAGCGCATGCATTCGCGGAATGGGGCATGTTCGATATCATTGAGGGAGGAAACGCATTCGACTTTGCGATAGGCGATTCTGATGGAGTAATCAAAAAGCTTTGAATAAAAGCGCGAAATGGCGAAATAGGCGCATTTATCAACAGCGGTTCCTAGAACTGCGCCGCCATATTTTTCGAAGTATTCGGGATAATCAGTACCCCCGCCAAGAAAGCTGATTCTTAAAGGGGTTTGAGTAATAAGCATGCGCCATTCCTTTGGCAAAATAAATAAGAAGCGGAATCTAGGTTGGGCCAG
>CALARU010000327.1 GCA_937888715.1 uncultured Planctomycetaceae bacterium
TTTTGCTATTTTCTTTCATGGCTAACCTTTTAACGGTAATCTAATGCAACCTGATTAGTTACGAATTATTCATCGAGGTTCACAATGTTGCAATTTTCTTTCTTGTTGTTACTTGCGCTATCCCCTGTTGGATTTGAATCCGCTAAAGTCACCGGCCCTTGGGATGTCCCTGCCTTGCAAAAGGCAAAGGTTGAACCCTCGTGGGCTGAAACTAGTAATGGGGTCAAGCAAGTTTATTATTCAGGAGAAAACTATAAGGGCAAACCTACTAAGATTTTTGCCTACTACGGCAAACCAGAAGGGCAGGGGCCTTTTCCTGCGGTTCTTTTGGTGCATGGCGGGGGAGGCAAGGCTTTTTCTGATTGGGTTAAACATTGGAATAATCGTGGTTATTGCGCTTTAGCAATGGATCTTGCAGGAAACGGGCCCAATGGAAGGCTGCCTGATGGTGGACCTGGTCAAGGTGATGAAGAAAAATTCCAAGATTTCACAGCGGATAATCTTAAAGATATGTGGACTTACCATGCTGTTGCTGCGGTTCTTCGCGGCCATTCTATGATCGCTTCATTTTCCGAAGTGGATCGGAATAAAGTTGCAGTTACGGGAATAAGTTGGGGCGGTTATTTAACCTGCATCATTGCGGGGTTGGACGATCGATTGAAAGCTGCAGTACCTGTTTACGGTTGTGGCTACCTGCACGAAAACAGCGTTTGGAAAGAAAACCGATTAGACAAAATGGAAGTTGCAAGAAGAGAAAAGTGGGTTCGTAACTTTGATCCTTCCTCTTACTTATCGGGTGTGACTTGCCCGATCATGTTTATTAACGGCACCAACGATTTTGCCTACCCGCTAGATAGTTACAAGAAGTGTTACGATCTGGTTAAAGAAAAGAAAACACTTTCAATTAAAGTGAGAATGCCTCATGGGCATATCTGGACTTATAAAGAAGTGGATGCCTTTATTGACAGCCAATTGAAGGCTGCTAAGCCTCTTGCCAAAGTTGATGCTTTGAAAGTAATAGATGGATCAGCTTTTGTGAAGGTTCACCATGCCGTACCGATTAAAAAAGCCATGCTTCATTATGCAACTAACGAGGGGCCTTGGCAAAAACGAGTCTGGGAAACTATCCCTGCGACGATTTCAAACGATGTTGTTAGTGCTTCAAACGATGTTGTTAGTGCTAAGCTTCCTGTGGGCAAACCGATTGTTTTTTATATTTCGATAATCGATGAGCGGGATTATGAAGTTTCTTCAAACCACCTAACTATGCCATTGCCAACAGTTAAATAGGTGAGGGTTTTAACAATCCAGAGGGATGGGTAAGATTAAACTGTTTAGCGGATGGTTGTTATGGCTTTCACCTCCATTTAGGGTTGGGATTTAGCGGAAAACAGTTGCCCTGATTCATTCCCTATGTTATCGATATAATATAGCCTTCGTTAATTCCCGCCTTGTATATCCGCTAGGAGGCCTTGGTGTTTTCTGCACTTACTCTATTATTGTTTTCTTTGACATCACAACAGGGCGATGTTGTTTACTCAATTCCAGCTTCAATAAGCCTTACCACGCCCGGTGCATATGCCACTCTTATAGTGGAAAGTAAAAATAAAAATGGTTTGATCACAGATCTTACCGATGAAGTTTCAGCCCGTATCGAAAACCCTGAAATTGCAATGATTTTTCAAGGCAGGGTCTACGGGAAAAAAGCAGGTACCACTCGTTTGCTTGTTGATGTTCAAGGTAAACAACTCGTTGTTCCCGTTAGTTTTAATCCAACTCCTATAGCTCTTAGCCCAACTTTTTATCACGACATCGAACCGATCCTTGCCCGACATCAATGCAATTCTTCTGGTTGCCATGGTAAAGCTGAAGGTCAAAACGGGTTTAAGCTTTCTGTTTTTGGTTCGGATCCAGACTTTGATTTCGGTTCCATATTTCTGGAAAGTCGTGGTCGAAGGGTGATGACCGAGTCTCCTTCAAATAGTTTGTTTGTACGGAAAATGTCTGGGATGATTTCGCATGGCGGTGGGGCCCGCATTCCAGATAACAATCCTGATTATCAAACGGTGATCAATTGGATCAAAGGTGGTGCACCTAAAACTAATGATGCGATCCCCGATGTTGTTGGTATCGAAGTGCAGCCTCCTTTTCGAATTATAAAAGGTGGATCCAAACAAAGACTCGCTGTTTTTGCAACTTTAAAAGATGGCACCCGAAAAGAAGTTACTTCACATGCCCGGTTCTTTTCAAACCACGAAGCTCTTGCTTCGGTGGATATTCATGGCACTGTTTCCACCAACGAAATCCCGGGTGAAGCAGTCATTCTTGTTACCTATCGCAATAAAACTTCTGTTTTTAGAGCAATCCTCCCCGCAGTTCATCCGTACACAGCAGGTAAAAAGTATTCTGATGAAAACTGGATAGATCAGTTGATTCAAAACAAATTGGATACGCTTCGAATCCCAGCGTCCCCTCTTTCTAAGGACGAGGAATTCGCCAGGCGGGTGTTTCTTGACATTGCAGGTACCCTACCTAATTCTTCAGAGTTGAAAGCTTTTCTTGCTAATAACAGTGCGGATAAAAGAAGAAACCTTGTTGAAGATCTTCTTAGCAAGCCAGCTTATTCAGATTACAGCGCCCTCGTTTGGAGTGATCTTCTTCGGGTTGACCGGCAGGCCCTTGGTACTAAACAGGCTTATGCTTATTATCGCTGGCTCAAGAATTCGTTCAGTGAAAATAAGCCGTTAGATAAGCTGGCATTCGAACTTCTTTCTGCTCAAGGATATTTGGATGAACATCCAGAGGGTTCCTTTTATAAAGTGGTAAAAAGCCCCGGTGAGCTTTCGAGTTCCTTTGCCCAGATCTTTTTGGGCGTTCGAATTGCTTGCGCTGAATGCCATCACCATCCCTTTGATAAATGGACTCAGGCTGATTATCTAGGCATGCAATCATTCTTTACTGGGGTGCGTTCGAAAAACGCAGGTAAACGCGAAATCTTGGTTGGTGATAATACCTCGCCTGGCAGCAATGCTCGATACAAAGAAAAAGTATTCGCACATGCATTGGGCCAACCCCTTCCCCAAGTGCAACCCAAGGGTGATGCTAGGCAATTGTTTGCCCAATGGGTTATAAACCCTGAAAATCAATGGTTTGCAAGGAACGCTGCAAATCGAATCTGGGCCCATTTGTTTGGCCATGGCCTTGTGGAACCTATTGATGATTTTCGTGATACCAATCCCGCAAGCCATCCCGAACTTCTTGTTAAACTTGCCAATCACCTCATTCAAAATAAGTACGATGTTAAATCGTTGATCAAATTGATTACAGCATCCGAAACCTATCAGCGATCCTCTGCTCCCGTAGTAGGCAATGAATCCGATGAATGGAACTATTCCCGTTTTCTGTTGAAATCAATGCCTGCAGAAGTTTTGTTTGATGCCATCTCGCAAACTACCGGAGTACCAGGCGATTTCGAAGGCTACCCAACAGGAACCCGGGCTATCCAATTGTGGGACTCCAGATATCAGGACTACTTCCTGAAAGTTCATGGCAGACCATTGCGAGTATCTTCCTGCTCTTGTGAAAGGCAGAAGGAACCAGGTATTGCGCAAGTTCTTCATGAACTAAACTCCCCCGAGTTGCATAGAAAGCTAAGTCATGAACAAGGTAAAATAGCCCGATTGATTGCAGGCAAATCAACGCAAAAAGAAATCGTTGAAGAATTGTTCCTTTCCTATTTCTCACGATTCCCAGATAAGAGTGAGCTTGACCTTGCAAACGAAGTTCTTGCAAAAGCAAAAGACGCAACATCAAAACGCGAAGCCTTTGAAGATCTTGCCTGGGGCATGATGAATTCCCTCGAGTTCCTATTTAATCATTAAGAACATGGTGCATGCATGAATAATAAAAGTTATTGTGATGGCAAAACTAGGCGAGATATTTTACGACTCGGAGTAGCGGGCGTTCTTGGGCACTCTTTTTCTCTTCCCAAACTCCTTGCCAATGATCAGTCCTCCAAGTCGCAGAAATCACTCATCTATGTTTTTCTGCATGGTGGGTTAAGCACCATCGATACCTTCGATATGAAACCCGATGCCCCTGCAGAATACCGTGGTGAATTCAAACAGGGTGATACCGCAGTTCCGGGCATTCGTATCTGTGATCAGTTGCCTTCGATTGGCAAGCAGATGAATAAATTGAGTTTGATCCGATCGTTTCGCCATAATAATTCTGATCATGGCCCCGCAGATCACTACATGCTAACCGGGTATTTCCCACAGGCTGGATTCAATGGTGGCCTAAGCCCCAATAATCATAGGCCTTCGATTGGTTCGATCATTTCCAAACTTGCTCCTGCTAATCAGGGCGTGCCCCCCTATGTTTGTGTTCCCAAAATGCACTCAAGTTGTGGACCAGCTTATCTTGGCCCCACGGCTTCTCCTTTCGTTGTCGAAAGCGATCCTAACTCGCCTTCTTTTCAAGTGCCTGATCTTTCACCACCAATTGAAATCCGTGCAGATCGGCTTGATTCTCGAAAGCATATCCTCGAAAGACTTGATCGCTTTAGGGCCACAGGCGAAATGAAAGCCAATCAAGGTGCCAAGAGCGTTTCTACCTTCCAACAAAAAGCTTTCGATTTGATGACTTCCCCCGAAACACGAACTGCTTTTCAATTGCAAAAAGAAAAAGATTCTCTCCGTGATGAGTATGGCAGAAACACTCTCGGCCAATCTTGCCTTCTTGCTCGAAGGCTCGTTGAATCGGGCGTTCGTTGTGTTACCATCGACCATAGCAACTGGGATACCCACGATAATAATTTCACTACCTTAAAGCAGGATCTCCTTCCTATTTTTGATAGGGCCATCGCTTCTCTGTTTAAGGATTTGACCGAACGAGGGATGCTCGAAAACACCCTTGTAGTAGTTACTGGCGAATTTGGTCGTACTCCCAAAATTAACAAAAATGCAGGCCGTGATCATTGGGGCCCCGTGTTTACCGTTGCCCTAGGCGGTGGCGGCATCAAAGGCGGTGTTGTAGTTGGGAAAAGCGATGCCAAGGCTGAAAAACCTGCCTCCGATCCTTATGGCCCTGAAGATCTTTTTGCCACTATTTGCCATACCATGGGCATGAATCCTGAACATGAATTTATCACTCCCGATGGCAGGCCCATCATGGCGGTGAACCAAGGCCGGAAAATTGACCCCTTGTTTTGAAAGTTAAACCATGCCTGTTCCTATCCGCATATATCTTTATTTGATCTTTATTTTCGTGGCCATACCTTCAATGGCTGATGCCAATCCGCCCACGCTTTCATACCTTTTTCCCTCGGGAGGCCAGCGTGGAACGGATGTTCAAGTACGGGTGGGCGGGCTTTTTTTTCATGCGAATTCGCAATTCGAAATTCTTGGTCCAAGCGTTTCTATTCAGGCACCCTTGAAGCGCATTCCTTTCCTTTGGTTTGATGGCCCTCTTTTAACTCTTACCGAATCCCAACAAGCTGAAGATTATCCCAAAGAACTTTCCACACTCGTTCGGATTGATAAAGATGCCCCAATTTCTAAAAGGCTTGCTAGGGTTTGGAATTCCGAGGGAGTTAATGGCGGGTGGAAATTTGAACTAGGCGACTTCCCCGAAATCATCGAAAAAGAATCCGAGCATTATCACCTCCCAACCCCAATTTCGCTTCCAATCACCATCAATGGCAGAATCTATCCCAAAAATGATTTTGATGATTATCAGATAAAACTAAATAAAGGTGAGACCATCGATGCCTTTGTTTCTGCTGAAAAATTTGGTTCACCTCTTGATGCAAGATTGGAAATTGTTAATTCAAAGGGTGAAATTATTGCTGATAATGATGATGCTTCTGGAGTAGATCCTGCCCTTGTTTTCACCGCTCCAATTGATGATCGTTACCTTGTTCGCATCAGGGAATCTTCGGGCAAGGGTAGCCCTGCCCATGTTTACAGGCTTTCTGTTTCCAAAAATCCAAGTATTAGATCTGCCTATCCTATGGGTGCTAAAATTGGTTCCACTACCAAATTTGAAGTCATTGGCTCCAACCTTACCCTTCCTATTGTGGAACTTAAAGCCTCCGATCGCATTAGTTATCAGGCTTTTCCCAATTCTAATCTTTTGTTTGATGTTAGCAATGTCACGGAGTATCTTGAAAATTCTACCGGTGTTAATTCTTCTGCCATCACTGCTTTTCCCTGTGCAATCAATGGTAGGATACTAAAGGCCGATGAAATTGACTCTTGGCATTTAGATCTAGAAGCAGGTCAAAAACTTCAATTTGAATCACGAGGGCTTACTCTTGGGTCCCCTTGCAGGCCAAAAATTTCAATTGCTGATGTTACGGGAAAAGAGTTGGCTTCTGCTGTTTCGATTACAGAACTCGATCCGGTTTTATTGTTTACGCCCACGGCCAAGGGGAAATACACTTTGAAAATAGCCGAGGAAATCCCTGCTCGTTCCGGGGTATCTTTCACTTATCGTATTCTGGTGCATACCGAAACTAGCAAACTCCCCATTATTAACTTCGTTGAAAATTCACTTACAGTCCTAAGAGCAGGGGAGGCTACACTTAATTTAAAAATTGAACGCCCTCCAGGTTTTGATTCTAAAATTGATCTTTCATTTGGCGCTTTGCCTCAAGGGATTGTTATTGTTCCGGCGGCGCCGTTCTTTGCGAAGGGCGCAAATAAGGTTGCAGTTAAAATTAAAGCTAACCCCGAAACCAAAATTGATTCTTTTCTCCTTGGTGTTTCAGCAACCATACCAGATCAACCACCTGTTGTTGCCCATGTACAATCAAAACCCAGTGATTTTTCTGTCGATAAAGTTCGGGTTACTGTAGCCCTACCTTGCCCTTTTAAAATAGTGGGCGAATACAACATGAAGTGGGGGAGCCGTGGCGGTACCCTTTCCCGTAATTACAAACTTGAGCGTTCTGGTTATGATGGCCCTATTATCGTTGATGTTGCTGATAAGCAAGCTAGACATCTTCAGGGTGTTCATGGCATACCCAAAGTTATTCCTGCAGGGGCTGTTGAATTTGAATATGCAGTTCAACTTGGCCCATGGATGGAAATAGGTCGAACAAGTAGAATTTGCGTTGCGGGAGTTGCTACTATTAAAGATCAAGGAACTGACCACATAGTTAGTTACTGCTCTGTCAATCCTAACGAGCAGATGATTGCAGTGTTAGAATCAGGTAAACTTGATGTTTTATCTGTATCGCCTAATATTGGATATGAGGCAGGAAAAATTACTCTGATTCATCTCGATATTTTTCGTGCGTCAGGATTAATAGGCGATGTTTCACTTGAAATTGTATTTCCCGATTGGACCGGTATTAAAAATAGTACAACAATTGTAAAAGCAGATACTAGGAAAGTGTCAATTGAAGTTTCCATGCCCGCAAATATTAACGCTGCATTCCCGGTGTTTATTAATTCTAATTTAAAACAGGCAAACTCTTCGCATGAAGCAAGATTGAAACTAGAGATGATTCCCAAGGCTTCATCTGGTAAATAATTAAGGGGTCAAGCGATAATGTTTTTAACAATCTGCCCGGGTTGATTATCTGTCAGCGCTAATGCCTGCCCATTTCTTTGATAGGTAAGTTTCTTGTGATCCAAACCGAAAAGATGAAGGATTGTTGCTAGTAAATCGTAGTGATTCACCACATCTTTCACTGCATGATGGCCGAAATCATCAGTAGCACCATGTACATGTCCAGCCTTAACCCCGCCACCCGCCAACCACCAGGTGAAACCATAGGTGTTATGATCTCTGCCGATTTTTGTTGGCCCTGTATCGTTTTGAATCACAGGCAATCGCCCCATCTCGCCACCCCAGGTAACCAAGGTTGAATCAAGAAGGCCCCTTTGTTTTAGATCCATCACTAGGGCCATCGATGGTTGATCCACTTGTCTGCAGTTGATAGGCAATGCGGTTACTAATGCTCCGTGATTGTCCCACATTTGGTTTCTTGAAAGAATCTGCACGAACCGAACCCCGCGTTCAATCAGTCTTCGTGCGATCAGGCAGCGGGTTGCATAATCAGCGCAGGCAGGGTTATCCATCCCATATAGTTTTTTTGTCGCTGCACTTTCCTGCGAAAGATCCAACGCCTCTTTGCCTGCTGATTGCATTCTTGCTGCTAGTTCGTAAGTCGCAATTCTTGCTTCAAGCTCTAATTCCCACGGATGTTGTTGCTTGTGTTCCTTGTTTAGTACATCCAGAAAAGATAATAATCGTTCCTGGGGTTTTCCCTTTAGATGCATAGGTGGGTCGAGATTCAATATCCTTGGCTCTTTTGATCTTACCACCGTTCCTTGAAACATTGATGGTAACCAGCCATTTGAAAAATTGGAAACACCCAGTACGGGCAAACTGGCAGGATCTGTTAAAACTACATATGCCGGAAGATTCTGATTCTCAGTACCCAATCCATATCCAAGCCAGCTCCCCAATACCGGCCGACCAGCACTCACTTTCCCAGTGTTTAATGCTTCGATTGACTGCCCATGGTTATTTACCCCTGTATGCATTGATCGAATCACCGTTATCTCATCCACGATCTGCGATGTGAAAGGCAGCAATTCAGATAACTCTATCCCTGATTTTCCATGCTTCTTGAATTTCCAAGGGGAGGCCCAGACCTTGTTGCTGGCTTGGTCGGTGGAATCATATTTGATCGTTCCAGGAAATGCTTTGCCATTAAAGCGATCCATTTCTGGTTTGGGATCGAATAAATCATGATGGCTAGGCCCACCCTGCATGAAAAGTGAAATCATCGCATTTGCTTTGGGGGCATGGTGCGGCTGTTTTGCAGTAAGATCAAATTTCCGCTGTTCTAACTCTGGTTTGATGGGCGCACCCAACAATCCTTCATTGTGCATCATCCACATTGCTGCAACGCTTCCCAAACCCATTGATGATTCCGCTAAGAATTTTCTTCGTGAAGGAATTTGATGCATCATTGGGATTTATCCTGTTGATTAATCAACATAAAGGAACCTGTTCGAAATTAATAATCCCTGACACAAGGCAGTCAATGATTGTAGTTCCGATTTACTGTCGTTTTTTTTCGTATTCTTTGAGAAATAATCGGTTTGTTCCTTGATGAATACCAGAGATACATCAATCTCTTCTTTAGAGGGCGCTTTGGAATATATAAGAATCCAGGCAAGTTTAATCTGTTCTTCGATACCCATAGGCGCTGCTTTTTGCAACTTCATTGCTAGGTATTCCGCATGGTCTTGAATGAATTGACTATTAAGCATCAAGAGTGATTGTGTGGGCGAAGTTGAAAAATTACGGTGCTCACAATTAGGATTTAAAATTGGCGCATCAAAAGATTCAAATACCGCAAGCGGTGTGCTTCTTCTAACCTGAATATAGATACTCCTACGAAACTCCTCGCCTTTGAGATCCACTTTTTTCCCTGTAAATCTTCCAGCGCCATCCCTTGTATCTGTTCCTATGATGATTTGGCCGTAATCGTCTGGAGTTACAGGCACCGGCGGGCCATAAAGCTTTTCATTGATTTTGGCATTAATTCTTAAGATGGAATCCCTGATTGATTCTGCTTCCATTCTGCGGACATTCATTCTTCCCAACAATTTGTTATCGGGGTCTACCTTTTGCAGCGCTTCTGTTCGCAAACTTGTTTGTTTATAAGTATTGCTGGTCATTACAAGTTTGTGAAACTCCTTAAGGTTCCAACCCGATTTCATAAATTTTAAAGCGAGCCAGTCGAGGAGTTCGGGATGCGTTGGCGCTTCTCCTAGTTTGCCAAAATCTGCAGGATTGCCTGCTATTCCCTGCCCGAAATGATGCATCCAAAATCGGTTCACTAACACTCGAGATGTCAGTGGGTGGTTTTCCGAAACCAGTGCCTTGGCAAATGCCAATCTTCTTCCCGTTGTCGGAATTGAAGAGTCATCTTCTTGAAGCACTCCTAGGTTGTGGCTTGCAAATAAGTCGAAATGGCCCGGTTTTATAACTTCTTTTGGTTGCTCGTAATCTCCGCGTTCAAACCTGTTCGTTACCGGAACTTTGTCGGGAACTTCTGTTAATACGCGATACGATGCAACCGCTGGTTTTAATGCGCGGATCTTTTCAGCTTCATCCGTGTATGCTTTAAACTCAACACTTAACTTTCCATCCCGCTGGATGATCAGCGTCGCATTTACATTGGAATTGGGGTAATCCGAAAGAAGTTTCTTCTGTTCTGCAGTCCTTTTTGTAATAGGCGTTTCAAATGCTTTTTTGATCGGCACATGCATTTCAGGAGGAACTTTTTCTAATGATTTTTCGAACTCCACTTTTTGAATCGCACTTTGCCTTTCAATCCTTTTTTTGTCGATTGCCAAGGCTTTTGCCTCTAACTCTGCGCTTTTTATTTTGTCCTGCGGATATTGAATTTTTATCTCTCTGCCTGCGATTGTTTTCCATTCCTTCCAATTCAATGCCGGTTCGAAAATCGCCCTTAGTTTAAAGTAATCCGCTTGGGATATCGGATCATACCGATGGTTATGGCACTGCGCACATTGGGTGGTTAATCCTAAGAAGGATGTTGAAACGATCTGAATCGTATCTGCAATTGTTTGATTGCTGGATAATTTTATGTCTACATTTTTTGCTGAACTGCCATCAGGGGCCATTCTTAAAAAACCGGTTGCGATTAGCTTTTCTAAATCTGCAGGTGAGGTGGATTGGTATGGCGCTTTCAATAACTCATCCCCTGCAAGTTGCTCTAGGATGAATTGATTCAGCGGTTTGCCTTCATTTAGTGATCTGATCACATAATCCCGATAATGGTAGGCGCTCGTTCTTATAACATCAGATCCGTCAAAACCTTCCGAATCCGCATACCCCGCCATATCTAGCCAATGACGACCCCAGCGCTCGCCATAATGCGCTGACTTAAGCAGCAAGCCGATCTGCTTTTCGTAGGCATCAGGCGAACTATCGTTTAAAAAAGATTCGAGTTCAAGAGGTGTCGGTGGCATGCCAATAAGATCAATAAATGCCCTGCGCAATAGAAGGTGTTTTTCAGCGTTTTTGCTCAGTGTTAAACCTTTTGATTCCAACTTATGTAAAACAAATGCATCAATCGGATTATTTACTATAGATGTGCTTTTAACTGTGGGAATTGTTGGGTCTTTGATTTTTTTAAAGGCCCAATGATCTTTGTCATTTTCAGTTATTATAAAACCACGAGGAATTTCTTTGGGCTCAATGTTTGCAGTGATGGCTCCGGTACTTATCCATGTTTTTAATAACGCAATTTCTTGACTTTGTAATTTTCTTTTCCCAGGAGGCATCTTTTGAGTTGTTACTTTATCAATCAACAAACTTTTTTCGGGATCATTTACTACTATGCCAGGCCCTGTATCCCCGCCTGTTACTATCAGTTTCTTAAGCCTTAAATCTAATCCACCCTTGAGTTTTTCTCCCTCACCATGGCATTCAAAACAATGGGTCTTTAATATCAATCTTACTTCCTGTTCAAATACAGGAACCTCTGGGTTTGGAAACCCCAAAGTAAGTAATATTAGTTGGCTGATAATGAAATTCATAGGTTTGATTCTTTAGCATGTTATGCTTGAATCATACCATAAATTGAATATATAGAGTAAAACTTAGTTTTAAATAAGGTGATTTTTAAAATAGGCCATTCACACTGGTTATATAAAAGTCATGCTATAAATCTTACTAAATCAGTCGGAACGTTTTTTTAAGTATAAATCAAACCCAGTGCGAATGCCTATATGCATAAATATTATTGTTGCTGTTGTTGGTTTTGTTGAACATTAATAACATCCAACTCTTTCTGCAAAACGAAACTATTTGATTTCTTATTTATAATGTGTCCTCCTAAATATTTTTCTCTTTTAAAATTTGGAATCTTTGAAGCCAAGCAAGCAATTGGTTTTATTTGCACTCTTGGCATAATGAAAGTATCGATCCATAGTTTTTTGATTGTTCCCCCTGTTCTTTTTAAACTTTAATCCCTTATAGTTTGTCTTTTAGCATATTGCGTGCCAATCTTCCGGGTGTTTTTGTTTGCAGGCTTTTTTGTGCAGGAATTCGGCTATAATTCTTCGATTTTTTATTTAACTTGAAAGCGTTTTTTAAAGTCTTGCTTAAAAAATAGGCGCACTGCATCTAAAGTGTTCATTTTTTACTTGTTTGAAATTTTCACTAACTAACAAATACTCCGCCGGCGTTTTTGGGATTACCGCTATAGAATGAAAAAAGCAGATCCAAAGCGGGGAAACTGTAACCGTTTACTTGGGGGCCGCCGCCTGGGCCTGCCCCGGAGAGCAAGTCTGCAATACCATCCCCATTCCCATCGCTAACTCCTACTCTCGCCCCTCCACCAAAGTCTTCATCATAAGCTAAAAATTGATTTAGCAACGCTCCTGTGTAGGGGTCCCAAATTGCTACTACCGGCCCACCTCCTTCACCTGCGCCTGTTACTACTTCAAATTTTCCATTATTTCCGATATCGCCAACTGCAACAAAAATCCCACCTTTGAAATCTGAAGGATAGGCATACCATTGGCTGATTATTTCAAATGTTTTTCCATCGAACACTTTTACATGCGAACTTCCACCCGGCCCAGCTCCTGTTACTAATTCAGCAAAACCATCCCCATTGATATCAGTTGCTGCGACACTTATTCCCCCACTAAAGTTTTCTTGATAGGCAAAAAAGGATTGCAATACATTTAGGGTTAACCCATCAAAAATTTTAATGTGTGGGCCACCACCGCTTCCAGCCCCGACTACAATGTCCATGATTCCATCAATGTTAAAATCTGCGATTGCTATAAAAATTCCTCCTCTAAATGCTGGGTCAAATGCAAAGAATGTTTGTAATACCGTTCCCGTTTCAGAATCCATTAGCATTATTGCTGGCCCGCCCCCAGGCCCTGCCGCTACGATTGTTTCCATTTTTCCATCATGGTTCATGTCTCCCATTGCGATTCGAAGCTCACCAGAAAACCCGGGAAATGGCGTAACTAATGCAACCTGCTTTCCGGTATCTTGGTCGATCAGATTTACCGTGCTACTCACCCCTGCAATAAATGAAGAACTTGATGCAGTCATCATTCGTGGTGGCGTAGGGGTTGGGGTTGGGCTAGGCGCAGGGCTAGGCGCAGGGCTAGGTGCAGGGCTAGGTGCAGGGCTAGGTGCAGGGCTAGGTGCAGTGGTATCTACGGTGATGGAAATTATGTTGGAAGCGGTGTTATTGTTTCCTGCAGCATCAGTAAAGGTGTTAGCCAAGACATTGATAGTAGCTGGAGTAGTACTGTTATTAGTAGGGGTGAAGGTAGCGGTGTAGGAGGTGCCAGAAACTACGGCGAAGTTGGAAAGTGTACCACCTGTAATGGATATATCTGCTTCGATAAAGGAAGAAGAAGATTCACTGAGAGTGAAGGTTAAGGT
>CALARU010000328.1 GCA_937888715.1 uncultured Planctomycetaceae bacterium
CCTCAACGATATTTTAATCATTGTGCATTGAATGGGACTTTATTCAAGACAATAAACAACACGACAAAGACTCTCATAAATTGAATTGCAATAAACCTGATAAACCATGATAATCATTCCTCTGCCTGCTTCTTGTCTCTGATTGCTGAATAAAAAGGTACAGCCATGCTTGAAATTTTCGGAGCTACCAAAACACCGGGCGAAACATTCAATCGCAGAAAGCTGATGCAAGCAGGCGGGCTATCCCTTTTTGGCCTGACCACACCGGGCTTTCTCAAGGCTAAAGAACAAAGTAGCAAACGACATCCAGGCAAAGCCAAATCGGTGATTCTATTCAATCTGCTGGGCGGGCCAAGCCATATAGATATGTTTGACATGAAACCCCAGGCCCCTGCAGAAGTTCGTGGGGAATTCAAACCCATCGCAACCTCGCTACCAGGCTTGCAAATCTGCGAGCATCTTCCCAATACCGCCAAATGGATGCACAAAACTAGCCTCATCCGAACCATCACCCACAACCACAACTCGCACAATCCTCTGCCAATCCTGACGGGCTATACCGACGGAAACCCTGCTGCTCTTTCACCCGACCCCAATGATCCACCCGATGTGGGTGCTGTTTGCCAATACCTTGGAATTGGCCCCCGCAATGTTCCAGGTGCAGTCTGCCTGCCTTGCTATCCCGGTTGGGGCGAGGGACACCGCAGGCCAGGCCCCTATGGCGGATTTTTGGGCCGCCAGTACGATCCCGTTTTTTCTTTCTGCGACCCCACCTTTGCCTCTGAACCAAAAATTAAACATTACGACCCCATCTTGGCTATGGGCGACCCCTTCATGCCGGGCCTTGGCAACGCTGTTGATATGCCCGCCCACCGCTTTGAAAATCGTAAATCCCTCCTCACCCGCCTTGATCTCGCCTACAGAAAACAAGTAGAATCCGCATCGCACATTAATCTCGATCGCCATCAGCAACGAGCCTTCGAACTTTTGACATCGAGCAAAACCCGCGAGGCCTTCGACCTCTCCAAGGAACCCGAAGCATTACGGGAACGATATGGCCGTAATCTTTTTGGTTCTAGCATGCTTGTTGCCCGCAGATTAGTGGAAGCTGGCGTACCCTTCATTAGTGTGCATCAGGAAATATTCAAGCATTACGGCCACTCCTACGACATGCACGAAAACAATTTTGGCATGTTGAAAAACTTCAACCTCCCCATGCTGGACAAACTGCTTCCAGCCTTGCTTCAAGATCTTGAAGAACGCGGCTTACTCGATTCAACGCTGGTTATTGTAATGGGCGAAATGGGGCGATCCCCTCGAATCAATGGCAAAGCGGGGCGCGAACACTGGCCCCAATGCGGTTTCAGTTTGTTAGCGGGCGGGGGAGTTAAACAAGGCACTGTCTTTGGAACCACCGACAAAGAAGCTGGCTACCCAGTCGATCACCCAGTACGCCCTTGCGATCTCATCGCCACCATTTATCACCTTCTGGGCATCGACCCTCACACACTTATCCACGATAGAAGCGGCAGGCCTTTCCCCATCGCTCGCGGAGGAGATCCCGTACAAGGTGTGATTGCGTGATTAAAATCAACTTCATGGATCTCATGCGATAGCTGGATATCTAAAAAACAGCCCTCACTCCTAAAAGTTATTACTACTCCCATGATTTTTGTAGTAATCTAAGTTCTGGCATTCATACCTTAAAAGTCAAACCTTCCAGCGAGAATTTAAAATGAGCCAACCTGTATTCACCTTCGATGTACACCTCGATCTCAGCATGAATGCCCTCGAATGGAATCGCGATTTACGCTGGTCCATCGAAAAGATCCGCAGGTGGGAATACACCATGAAGGATAAAGTCGACCGGGGCAACAACACTGTAAGCTTCCCAGAAATGCGCAAAGGGCAAATAGGGCTATGCGTTGCAACCCAGATAGGCCGCTATTCCCCTTACTTCCACAAACTCCCCGGTTGGAATTCCCCCGAACAAGCCTGGGCTCAAACTCAAGGCCAGCTCGCATGGTACCGGGCCATGGAAGAAGCGGGCGAACTCGTACAAATCCGTAACCTCGCACAACTCAACAACCATCTCGATTTATGGAAGAATTTCAACACCTCGAATGGGACCCAGCCCTATACTCAGGAATCGCTTAAAAAGGCAAACCATCTTCCCATCGGCTATATTCTTAGCCTTGAAGGTGCAGACTCGATTGTCACACTTAAACACCTTGAACGAAGCTACGCAGATGGGCTCCGAGCCTTGGGACCCGCCCACTACGGCCCGGGTAGATACGCCCATGGCACCGATGCTGAAGGCTCTCTTCCACCCGCAGGCAAAGATCTTCTCAAAGAAATGCAAAAGCTCGGCATCATCCTAGATGCCACCCATTTGAATGATGCTTGCTTCTGGGATGCCATGGATATTTATCATGGGCCTGTCTGGGCGAGCCATCAAAATTGCAGAGTGCTTGCGCCTTGGAATCGCCAGTTTGCAGATGATCAGATCAAAGCTGTAGTTGAACGGGGTGGCGTTTTAGGCATGGCTTTTGATGCCATCATGATGGTGCCGGGTTGGGTTCATCTCAAAAGCAAACCTTCTGACTTCCAATTGAAGATCGAACGTATCTGCGATCATATTGATCATATCTGCCAGATCGCTGGAAATGCTAAACATGTGGGAATTGGAACCGATCTCGATGGCGGTTTTGGTAATGAACAAACGCCCATGGATCTCGACACCATTGCGGATTTGCAAACAATCCCAGGGCTACTCGATCGCAGGGGATATTCAAAACCTGATATCGAAGGAATCATGGCGGGCAACTTCATCAACCTACTTCGCAAGGCCTGGAAATAAAACTACATAGCCATAGCAAAAGGCCCTCTTTATGAAATCATCCTCCTGCATCACGTTGATTCTCATGATTTTTTTCATGGGCATTGATGTACCACATTCTTTTGCCCAATCAACAGTTTCTGAGCTAAAAATCATTGGCCATCGCGGCCTGATGCATGAGGCGCCAGAAAACACCCTTACTGCTTTTTCCACCTGCATCAAACTTCAGATCGGCATTGAACTCGATGTCAGGCGCACCAAAAATGGCACTCTCATCATCCTTCATGACGACACCCTAAATCGCACAACCAATGGCAAAGGAAATGTATCTGACCTCACCCTTCAAGAATTAAAAAATCTTGATGCTGGGACTTGGTTTCACCCATCATTCAAGAACGAAAAAGTCCCGACGCTCGAAGAGTTTTTCATTCTTCTAAAAGCATCAGGCAACAAAAACACCATGGTTGCAGTTGATCTTAAAATCACCGATGCCACCATTGAAAAAGAAGTCGTTGATCTTGCGAATAAACATCAAGTGCTACCCCAACTAGTGTTCATAGGCTTAGCCATAAGCGATTTGGAAATTCGTAAGAAGTTAAAACTTGCAGATGCCAACTCACATGTTGCGATGCTTGCCAACAAATTAGAAAACCTTGAGTCCGCCCTCAACGACAATCATTCCGACTGGGTTTATGTGCGCTTCATTCCAACCGCTGAAGAAGTGAAAAAGATCAATAACCGGGGCAAGAAAGTCTTTTTGGTCGGCATGCTGGTGGCAGGGAAGGAACCGAAGAATTGGCAACTAGGCAAAGATGCAGGCATCAATGCATTACTTACTGATCACCCTTTTGAATGCAGAAACACTTGGCGCACAAACACAAAAAAAGACTAACAATAAACGAACTTACTTCACCCCAGGCTTTAGCTCTGCAGTCATCTCCAATAACTCCGCAAGCATTTTATCTGATGCATTCTTTTCTAAACGATTGGTTCCCATCCAAGTTTCATAACCACCCAGTTCATGCTGCTTTGGGGTAGGTAGATAACCATAATAGCCATGCGCCAATGAAACCAGCCAACCTCCTTGGATCGGGCTTTTCTTTTTGTATTCCAACCCGATTTCGCAAAACACTTCGCAAGGCATGGTGGCAATCGATCGATCTCCAATCCTCAACACCTGCAAGGGCATCTTCAATTTTTCAGGATAATCTGCCATGGAAGAAATTCGCTGCGCATAAATTGCTGAGAGATTCCCCTTGGCAGGGTTTTTAGTTGGGTCAGCAAGAGTTTGTTTCACCCATTCCATATCGGCAGAGTCGGGCCGTCGAAGGCCGATCAGTGGTTCGCGAAAGCGCGCGCCAAGTGTTACAAAAGATTCATACTTCAACTTGGCCACCGATTCGGCAACCTTGGTTGCAAGGTCGTTTGCGACAATGTTCATTTGCGCATAGGGTTTTTGCCTGCCTCGTGGGGTTTTAAAATTAATGTTATTGATATCACCACTGGTGCCGTTTGCCATCAATGCAACAAAGGAATTGTTTTGCGGGCTGAGAAGTTCTTTAAGTTTTTCGCAATAGACACCGTAATAATCAGAGGATATATCGCCATTATCCACACCACCGACATAATGAAGCGAATAAGAAGAGAACAAGGCAATGGGTTTGCCATTGGGTTCACGAAGAAAAATAAAAGAGGCGGTGGGATCAGTAGGTCCAGCGGGATCGATCAAATCAGGATTACCTGCGCCTGGATTCATTTTCACACGGTCTAATTTCCCAAAGGGGTTGAGCGGCATTTTCCCATCCTTTAAAAACCACCTGCGATTAAATACATGCTCGGGAGCTTCAACATTTCCAAATGCAATTTCACTTACCCGCAATTGATCGTTTGCTTTTTTTACCCCATCTGCAATTCTGCGTACCACCAACTTTTGATATTCATCCAAGGTTTGCTGGATTGATCTCGGGTTCTGCCCCAATACACTTGCGGCAGAATGCGTATGCGTTGCAGAGATCAAAACATTCGCTGCCGGGATTCCTGTTTCCTTTTCAATGATGATTCGCGCTTCATCACTGACATGCTTCGCTATGCCTAAAAGATCTAAAACAACGATCGCTAATTTCGCTGTACCATCATCCAGCACCAAGCAACGGGCATGAAGTTGATCATGCACCCTCGTAGAAGGGAAGGGCACAAAGCCGCCAATAATTTTACTGCCTAAGGGCGAGGTGATATCCGAAGTTGCAGCGCCCGCACGGAAAGTTTTTTCTGCACCAAGTACCGGAATCGAGGTGATTAAAAAAAATAGCATGACAACAAAAATGTTGATGACACTAGGCTTTGTAGATTTCATATCAGCCTTTAGCAATATTGGTGGCGGGTTTAACTTTAAGTCACTGGTGCATCATAATTCATCGATGCGGCATGTAAACAAAAAAGGCCTGAAGGAGTTAATTCTTCAGGCCTCTAATTTTTAGATTAGCAACCAACCATTAGGGTAGTTGGAAGACTTCGCCACCTTGCGCTGTTGCAAGGCCACGAACAATAAAAGGGCTGATAGAATCCGTAAGGAAACCAACATGGCCATCAGCAAACACCCCAAAAGCACCACCCGTATGAAAACTAAATGGCTCATCGTTAGGGCCATAGTTATTGGTGCTCCATGTTGATGCAAGGCTGGAAGGCGTATTGTTGATCATCTTTCTGCTATTGCAAGAGCCTGCATTTGCTGGTTCAACTGTAGCAGTCCCTGCCCCATAACAAGGTGTACCACTCATGGATGCAACAACTGGCCAAGTAGGAGGGCCAGACCAACCATTGCCCTGATCAGGTTCAGCCCAACGGCCAATACGACGATTGTTTGCTGGCATACCGCCAGCAATATTTGCACCACCATCAGGATCAACATATTTCCCGGCAGTAAGATTTGCACCGCTGAATACTACACCACGGCCAACATCTTCCATAAGCGCAATAGTATTGCTGGTACCATCGGAAACAGCAGTCAAGGACATACCACCAGTCATATTTGCGACAAAAGTAAAATTAGCTGCAACATTTGCGTTATAGGGGACATTACCAGTCAAGGTTAGGGCGCCTTTTTGCTTACTTAGCCCTGTTGCATCCGTCCACCGCATCCCGTTGATAGGCCCGATATCGCAATAAGCGATCGGCATGTAATCGGACAACCCATAACTTTGCGCATCTAGGCCCTTATGAGCAGGATTTGCTGGGCAAACAAAAGCTTTTATCACAGCTTTAAATGGCGCTTGGGCAATAGCAGAACCAGCAGCTCCAGTGGCATCGTTGGCAACATAATGCTTGGCGGGATTAATCATCTTGTATACATTTTCCTGTTCCATGTAAGGGAGGATTGCAGTAAAAGTAGAAATGGTATCAAAACCAGTTTCATTAGCACCGGTAAGGCCTTCACCCGATGTTGGCAAGCAACTGTAGGTGCTGGCGAAACTATGCAAAGCTAAGCCAACTTGTTTCAGGTTATTAGCACACTGAGTTTTGGCAGCGGCTTCTCGAACCTTCTGCACTGCAGGCAACAACAAGCCAATCAAAATTGCAATGATTGCAATAACCACTAAAAGCTCGATCAAGGTGAAAGCCTTCTTTCCCTTTTTCAAATCAGCAAATCGCTTAAACATCTTAAAGACCCCTACAAGAGTGTATGAAAAAAGAACAACCTGCACTTATCCATAAAGCTTTGATAAATTTTTAATGAAGCTTTTATGAAGACATATAAATAATGGTAGAATGAAATTTAGCTACTTCAAGCGAAGATGTTGTGTGTTTTTAATGAAGAAATGGTGTAGACAAAAAGACCCTATATTCCCCATGAATATCGATTGTATTAACTGGCTTAACCAGGTGGCATCTTCAATATTCATCACTTCTTCATAAACCAACAGCCCAATTTTTCTCCAATATGATTCTTTGAACTATTAGGTGCAGGCCCTATGAAACCCTTATTTGCAATCGCCTGCCTGCTTGCCGCCTTCTGCATGAGCAGCATCCAACCCCTGCTGGGAAAGATGCTTCTTACCTCCTAGGGTGGATCCAATTCCGTCTGGACCACCGCAATGCTATTTTTCCAAAGCTGCCTACTTATCGGATACTTATACGCTTATTTCCTCTCCCGTTTTACCACCCCAGTACTCGCCTGCATCATCCATGCCACCCTTTGGCTGCTCGCGTTTCTAACCCTGCCTTTTTCCACTTCACAGTTTCAAACCGAATCTATTTCAAAATATGCAGCACTTGAACTCCTAATCAATCTCATCAGCCATGCCGCTTTCCCTCTTACGCTGCTAGGCGCAAGTGCCCCCCCCCCTACTACAATGGTGGTTCGCCAATTCCCAACCAAAATCCGACAACCCCTACTCCCTTTACATTGCCAGCAATGTGGGAACCTTGGCAGGGCTGCTTTCCTGCCCTCTTTTAATTGAACCTGCATTGGGTCTGCAAATTCAAAGTAAGGGATGGTTGGCTTGCTGGATTCTCCTCACACTAACCTTAAGTGCATGCATCTGGGTAACTATTACTAGACAGGCTGCAATCATACCCAATGCCAATAAACTGCGGATGTTAATCCACTGGCTAGAGCAATGTCGTTGCCCTGAAAAGGCGACAAGTTTTTCTAAAAAACTTGTTCGTCCCTTAGGGGCTTAAAACCAAAAATCACTTTGCGAAGTAACCCTTCCGTCATTTTCGCGAATGCGGAAATCCATACTAACAGCTAGTAAAGAATGAGCCCCGCATACGCGGGGTGACTAAGGCGCGAGGCGGAGTGAACAAGCTGCGATCTGAAGCATTTGCCACGGACGAACACGGAAAAAAAGAGAAGCAAACAACAAGCATTTACCACGGACGAATGGTGCGAAGTACCCCTTCCGTCATTTTCGCGAATGCGGAAATCCATACTAACAGCTAGTAAAGAATG
>CALARU010000329.1 GCA_937888715.1 uncultured Planctomycetaceae bacterium
CTGTAGATAGATATGAAACTTCGAACAATAAGGTTTTCCTGTTCTGAACGCAAGCGCCCGCGGATTAAAAGCGGAATAAGTGCGGGAACTAAAGTTACTGAAAAAAGAGCAGTTCCAATCAGGGCAAAAGTTTTAGTGTATGCGAGTGGATGAAATAGTTTTCCCTCTCTTCCTGATAGAAGGAATACTGGTATGAATGAAAGAAGCATGATTAGGATGGAGAAAAAGATTGGTCTGCCTACGGAAATACATGCTTTTATAATAAGGTCTGTGTTGTCCCCTGAGACAGGGTTGTTCCCGAATTTTTCTTTAAGGTGGTGTGATGCATTTTCAACCATAACGATTGCTTGATCCACCAATACCCCGATTGAAATCGTGATTCCAGCAAGTGACATAATATTTGCTTGAATATCAATGATTCCAAGGTGGCGAAGTACCCACATCATTGAAAATGAAAAAAGAACCGAAAGAGGCAGGGTGATACAGATTACAAAAACGCTGCGAATATGACCAAGAATTAAAATTATAGCAACCGCAGCGATAATCATTTCATGCCACATAACCTCGGCCAAGGTGTTAATAGCGCCCTCGATAAGCCTTGTACGATCATATGCGGGAACAATACGAACGCCTGCAGGAAGACTGGGAAGCAGGGATCGTATTTTTTCTTTGACCCTTGCAGTAACCGCAAGAGGGTTTTCGCCGTAACGCATTAAAACCACACCCCCAACAACTTCGGATCCATTTTTTTCGAAAACGCCTCTACGGAATTGGGTGCCTGTTTGAACTGTTGCAATTGTTTTTACATAAATAGGCGTGCCTTCCACCTCTTTGATGATGGTGTTTTCGATGTCTTCTTTTCCGCGAATCCAACCTATACCCCGAACGATATATTCAGCGTTGTTTTTTTGAATAACGCCACCGCCTGCAGGTTGGTTCGATCGAGAAACTGAGTCAAAAAGTTCACCCAAGGTTATGCCATAAGTACGAAGATTTTCCGGGTTGACATCGATTTGGTATTCCATTGGCATACCGCCTACACTTGCAACTTCAGCAACGCCCGGAGCGGAATTTATCTGTGGTGCGATGAGAAATTTATTAAGCCCCCACAATCTTGAAAAATCAATCGTTGTGCCCGGGGTTGGTTCCACTGTGTACCAATAGATTTGCCCTAATGAAGTGGCGTCAGGTGCTAGGTAAGGGGTGACTCCTGCGGGAAGTTTATCTGAATTTTCAGCTAGGCGCTCTAATACACGCTGTCGCGCAAAGTAGAAATTTATCTTGTCTTCAAAAATGACCGTGATCATTGAGAAATTAAATTCAGAAGAAGACCGAAGTGTTCGAACTCCAGCTAAACCTTGAAGTTTTATGGAAAGCGGGTAGGTAACTTGATCTTCGATTTCGCGGGGGCTACGACCTGGCCAGTCAGCAAAAACAATTACTTGGTTTTCTCCAAGATCGGGTATTGCATCAATTGGGGTGTCGTATGCAGCGTAAATCCCCCAGCCGGCAAGGGCTAAGGAAATCATTATTACAACGAAAGGATTCCGAATTGAGAATTCAATCCATTTTCCGATCATGGTGTGACTCCTGCTTTTTCTTTCGGTGCAGGATTCTTGCTTTTTAGCATTTTTAATCGTGCTATTGTTTTTGCTGATTCCGTCTTTGCTTCCTTTAAGCACCCATCACAGCAAACGAAAACTGTCTGGCCCTCAATGGTGAATTTGATAGGCACACCCATGGAGCCAAGTTTTGAATTTTCTTGGCTGGCGCATAACAGTTGCTCTAACGCCAACTTCTTATCCGCAGTTGATAATTTTGCAAGATTTGCAGCAATGGTTGCTTCTTCATCATCGGGTGTAGAGGGCCGGATTGCACCCTTGCTTGATCCGCTGCCCCCAAAATAGATCGAACCTAAAGCAGGATTTAAGCGAGTTTCAGCATCAATAAGGAAAGAGCCTTGAGTGACAATATCGTCTCCTTCTTTGATCCCCGAATATACAGGGAAAGCCGATTGCCCATTGTGAAGTTTCATGCGAGGGCCCAATTGGACGCTTACACCCACAAAGACGCCGGGTGATTCTTGCTTATATACCACTTGCGAGGAGCCTGTATCAATCACGCTATCCTCGGTTATTGAGAGGACTTTGTCGCCTTTGATTTGAAAAGGGAATAATGCTTTACCATCTGCCCGCTTGAAGTTTGCAAGTTCCGAAGCATTGGTTTGCAGTTCAACTTTTGTGGTCATTCCTGGGCGTAAGCGATTTCCAGGATTGGCCATTTCAAAGCGAACAGAGAGAGTTCGGCTTTCCTGATCAACATGGGGATAAATAAAAGAAAGAGTTCCTTCGAATTTTTCTCCTGGGTAAGCTCTGCTAGTAGCAAATACTTTCCAATGGTTTGTGTTATTTTTCTCTTGGCCCAATTGATGATTGACTGGTGTAAAAAACCCAAGGTCGTCCTCGTAAAGTTGAGCGAGAATCCAAACGCGTTCAAGATTTGCAACATCATAAAGCGGTCCGCCTTCTTCGACATATTGCCCTTCTTTAGGGTACTTTTTTAACACATGGCCGTTAATCGGCGAACGAATTGTAATTCTTTGAACAGGTACACCGTCCCGGATGATTTTTTCAATTTCGATAGGTCCAACGCCCCATAGTTCCAGGCGTTCGCGTGAGTTTTTTTCCAGACCAGGGTTGTTAGATCTTCGTGCATCGAGAAGATTTTGCACCGTGATTATCATGTCGGGGCTAAATAAAACCGCTAACTCATCGCCTTGATGCACCATCTGTCCTGTTTGATTTACCACAAGTTTTTCTATTCTTCCTTTAACACGGGCAGCAACATGCTTTAGTTCTCGTTCATCAAATTCCACGGTTCCAACTGTGCTGATTTCTTTGATGAGTTGAGCATAGGAGACCGGTTGAGTTCGAACCCCTGCCAGTGCCACCCTGTATGGGGTTAATTGAACCCTACTGACTACGCCCGGTGGAAGTACATCCGGAGAAGAAAATCCTTTTTTTCGTTTGCTTAAGCCCATAAAGCATATGGGGCATTTTTCGTTTTTTTTCTCAGTAGTAAAACTTGGATGCATGGGGCAGAAATATTCGAACCCTTCTCCTGCAGTTCCCGTTACTTGGCGTTTCCATGACCATTTTTCACCTAGGGCTATAAGAGTATCCCATTTTGCAAGGGCTAAACCTATTGCACCAAGAATTAAAATAAATCGAAGCCTTGCCAGGGGCGTTAGTACAAGAAGTTGAAACCAACTTAATCCATTTTTATTGAGGGTTGCCATAATTCGCTCCTTCAAAAAAGCTAATATTATTTTGTATTGCAAGCTGGTAAATATGTTTTGCTAAAATTAATTAATAAGACTAAGTTTAAATATTGAGTTGGCAATAGATGAGTAATAATGAAGTTGAATCTTTAATTTTTAAAGAGCAGAGGTCAATTTTCCTTGATAAAGTTTGGTTTAAGTTTGTGTTCAATGTGAAAGTGTTGGCACCCTTAAATAATTGTGGTTTTAAATTACGATCAGTAATATCTGAAATAAGCATTTCTGTTGAAGGTAATCCATTTGAATGCATACCGCACTGGCAACCAGTGGCGCTCATAATTTTAGAAATTGAAACTACCTGATTTTCGTCAATTGTACAGCATGAACAGTTTCGTAATTCATTGCATTTCCAGCAGTAAGAAGATTCGAG
>CALARU010000330.1 GCA_937888715.1 uncultured Planctomycetaceae bacterium
AGGCAAAATGGATTCTAAGTTTTGTGGTATCTGTTTCTAATTTGGTAAGATCTAGTGATGGATCACACAAGAAACCCAGGCTGAAAAGGACTTTGAACCATGACAATAGCTCCGTCAACCAACGGATTAAGAAAAGTGAATGGCCAGTTCGGCGAGGGCAATAAATATGGCAGGGGCAATCCCCATGCTCGCAAGGTGGCGCAGCTCCGAACTGCAATGATTGAATCTGTGACAGTCGAAGATATGAAAGCCATTGTTACTGCATTGGTAACACAAGCCAAAGCAGGTGATATTGCATCGATCAAGTTTTTGCTTCCGTATTTGGTTGGCGCAGCTCCCAAACCCATTAACCCGGATGAAATCGAGATTGATGAAATGAAACTAGAAGCCAGATTGGTACAAGAAAAAAGCCAAGAGAAGCGCAGAAGAGCTTTCGCCATTCCTGCTTTGCAGGATTGATAGGGGTAGGGGTCTTTTTTGTTTTAGGTGCAGGTAGAATACCTCCCGTGATATCCGTTCACAGATTTTCACCTATTTGGTTAACCCGTTTTGTTTACGCAGATCTGCTTTTTGGTTGCCAATTAAACCTATCGGATTGATACTTAAAGGATCTGGCCCAGTGCGTTTGCAAGCGCATTGGTTTACTCAGGTTGCACTATCACCTCTCCGGTTGATGGTGCGACCCGGGACAGCGAAACCCGGAGATGATGATGGCGAAAAAGACTAATGAATTACCACATCCACAAAATGCCTTAAATAAATTTATGGTGAGGATTCTTTTCGAAAAGCAGAAATTAGACCGGGCCTATAACTTAGATGGTAAAACCATAAGTATTTTTAAAGTAAAGCCTAATAGTGGTACTAGGCAAGGCAGTGACGATGTTGGCGGATTGGTAGACTCTCACTTAGAAGATATGTACCACTACCTTTATGACGAAGCCCTTGAATTGCAGAAACTGTTAATCAATGCCAAGGCGGAATGTTATAAGGCGGGTGCAGACTTTAAGATAATACTCAACCCGCTATTAGACTCGATGTTTTTCGTGCATGAGTCTGGCATTGAAGATTTGAGAACTGGAAAGGGATGGAACACGGAAGCCCATAGCAAGGCCTTTGAGAAACTGAATCATGAACTGGGAGCTTATAGTGAGAGGATAAACCAGATAGCTGCCAACCCTGCTGATAAGTTAGTAGCACTACAACCCATCGTTAAAAAGAAAAAAGGGCGGGACTCTGTCAGTATTAAAATTAATAAACTTATTCTAAAATTAGAACCAAAAAAGCTCCCAGATAAAGAATTAGCTCTTCTATTAAGTGAAAAAATTGGTCAAAACATTACTTCCGACATGATCCGAAATCGAAAAACAAGACTCCGCCAGAAGAGAGAAATGTAACATATTGTAACCGTTACAATTGGTTACATGACTTTCCTTAATCACTCCTTAAAGTACGACAGTCGCTCACTGTGAACGACTTAACTTTTTAGGAGATCGATATGTTAGAGAAGTTTAGTCCGACCCAATCGCATAGGTTGGCGGTATGTGCCCGGGAAGCTGCCCGGATGCTAGGAATCAGTAGATCGCAGGTGTTCAAACTGCTGGCGGAAAAGCAGTTTCCCGAACCAGTGCGCTTAGGTAAGCGAAATCCCCGATGGTTGATTGCAGACTTGGAAACCTTTTTACAAAAGGGAGGATGCAATGCGTAAAAAAAATCAGCGGGCAGCTTCCAACTACCCGCAGGTCAAACCATCTGGCTTCTACCCTATGCCATCAGTGGCAGAATTAAAAGGACTTTTTCCTCCACAGGTGCGAGCGCAAGGTGCTTACCATCTTTGCACGATAGAAGCCTTGTCTAAGAAAGGCTATCACCTCCAATCAGATTACCTTTTTGGTGAAGATAAAACCTATAAAGCAACCCTTTGTAATTCAATCACTGAAGTTCTCAGGTTGGCGGAAGCTACTTCGGAACTAAGTGTTAGTGTTGCTGGATTTTTAGGGGATCACCTGCAACCAGAAACCTGCTTGACTGCGAGTGTTGCCCAACTGCTGAAGTGATCCCTTTTAACCTTTAAATGATTAATTACTAAGCTGGCGGAAATTAACCCGGGTGTACCGGGATAGCTACCCCCTTGCCTTTTGGAGTTTTGTTTGATGCGTAAGAAATTAAATCCTAGTTCCGATACCACTTTACCCTTGGAGGATTCTGCTGTGACAGATCTAAAGATTATCCCTGATGTTGTACAAAGTTCCCTTTTCCCAGACCTGCCCGAGGATGGCGCAGAAGTGAAGACCCCGAAAAAAGCCAAGTCTAAACCTGTTGTTACCCCTGACCCATTACCTGCGGAGAAACTGATGGAAGCTGATGACGATGAATTTTCACCTGAGAACTTACGCTTGTTAAACAAGATCGATCTTAGGGATTTAGTAATTACGGAACTTGTAGAACTACCTGCCCGGAAGCCGAAAAAGGGTGAGTGGTTTAGGGTGCATCCCGACTACCACCAGCAAGGCGGGATTCTCGAACTAGACGGCGAACGGAAAGTTTTCTGGGTCGCTAAAAAGATCCAATCGCAGGTGGCGCATGATGCTTGCTTTACTTTCCGCCTGTGCGTTTTGTGCGTGAGTCAAGAAGGTGTGCCATTCATCTGGCCAGTTAAAACCGATGTTGAAGCAGGTGGTACTGGAAGTAAGTGGGTGAGGATTCCCTTTGAAGCGATGACCAAGGGTCGGGAAAAGTGGACTCGTCTTTATTGGTCAGATGAAAAGCGGGAACATGTTGTCTTAACCAACGACCTTTTGGATGCGCCGAAGTTTCCAGATAAACCTTTCTCGGAACTTTTGAAACTGGCCTTTAAAGGTGCGGTGATATCAACAGTGGATCATCCTGCAATTCTGAACTTGAAAGGAAAGGCAAAATGATCCCTGCAACCTATGCCCGGGTTTGGTGCATTGACTTTGAGTTTTCGCATCAACCGGGCGGGTTGCCTTTGCCTTTGTGCGTGGTGGCCCGTGAAGTACGAACTCAGGAACTAGTGCGAGTATGGTTGGCGGATGGTGTGCAATCCTGCCCTATCCCTTTTAATAAATCTGATCTAATCGTGGCCTATTATGCCTCTGCGGAAGTTGGTTGCTTTCTCGAACTTGGTTGGTCGATTCCTGCGGTGTTGGATCTCTATGCGGAGTTCCGTTGGTTGACCTGCGGTGAAACTGTGCCTCATGGCAGAGGCCTTTTAGGTGCGATGCTGTTTCATGGCCTTCCTACGATTGGCGCAGAACACAAGGAAGAGATG
>CALARU010000331.1 GCA_937888715.1 uncultured Planctomycetaceae bacterium
AATGCCAAACCATCCGAGGTTGGCGCAAACACCCGATCTTGTGACCGAAGAATTTTCACCAATGCCCCCGGTGAAAACGATGGCATCCACTCCACCAAGCAAAACCATATACGCACCCAGATAATGCCTTATCGATGCGATGAACACATCGAGCGCTACTTGTGATCTAGCATCACCTTCCAAAGCAGCTTGCTCTAAATCGCGCATGTCTTTCTTGCCACCAGAAAGACCCAGAAGGCCGCTATGGTTGGCGAGAATATCTAGAATCTCTTCAATTGATTTTCCTGTTTCTCGCAAGAGTACAGGCAGGGCAAAGATATCGAAATCACCCACACGATTGTTGTGAGGCAATCCGGATTGCGGGCTCATCCCAAGGCTGTTCGCCCTGGATTTTCCTTCGCTTATCGCACACACAGAATTCGATCCACCTAAATGAAAAGAAATAATCTTTGCATTCGGGTTTTTCAATAGCTCCGCAGTACGCATTGCGATGTATCGATGGCTCGCTCCATGAAATCCCCATTTCTTAACACCATGCTTCTCTATCCATTCATGGGGAATGGCATAAGAACGCTCTGCTGCGGAAATGGTTTCATGAAACCCTGTTTCAAAAGAAGCAACCAAAGGTATCTGAGGCAACTTCGAAGCCAGCAATCGCATCGCATTGATATAAGGTGGATTATGAGCAGGAGCCACATCGGCGTAAGCCTGCATGGCTGCCAGCACTCTTTCATCCACGCGTTGCGCACCACTGACATCCTTGGCATGAACCGCCTTGAAACCGATTGCTGCCAATTCGCCCGGATCCTTCAAGCAACCCCGTTGGGAAAGCTGCTCTAGGCAAAGCGTAACAGCCGCGGCATGATCCTTTGCCACAATCTCGGCATCGGCACGGGTTCCACCAGATTCAACAAAGCATGGAGACACAGGTGCGCCGATTCTCTCGACGCCTCCTCGTGCCAACAGCTTTTCCCCGTCCATATCAAACAGACGGTACTTGAAGCTGGTGCTACCAAGGTTTGCCACCAGTATCTTCATCAAGAAGCCCCTTTACTTGCCTAGAAAGAATTCAAGGACATCTTTTTCTGGCCTTGGAATAACATGCGCACTTACCAACTCGCCATTGGCGGTCGCAGCTTGTGCACCTGCATCAACCGCAGCACGAACCGAGCCCACATCGCCACGCACAAATGTGCATACAAATGCGTTCCCAATCTGTACCTGGCCTGCAAGGGTTACATTTGCAGCCTTCAACATTGCATCCGTGCTTGCCACTGCTGCAATGTATCCTTTGGTTTCCACCATGCCGAGGGCTTCGGCTTGTCCACGAGTCGCTACTGTTGCCATTTCTTTTTCCTCCGTTTCATTAATGGTTAGGGTTTAGCTGATTGCTTTTCGTTCAGGAATCAGGGAGCTGATATCTTCGTGTGGTCTTGGAATTACTTGAACTCCAACGACTTCACCAACCCTGCTGGCAGCAGCGGCGCCTGCGTCTATCGCAGCTTTTACTGCTGCAACATCGCCCACTACCATTGCGGTTACCAAACCGCTGCCAATTTTTGTCCAACCTACCAACTTCACATTCGCTGCCTTCAGCATTGTGTCGCTAGCTTCGATCAAAGGGACCATGCCACGGGTTTCGATCATCCCGAGGGCTTCCATGTTTACTGCCATCGTTCTTTCTCCATTACTCGATTTGCCTTCTGTCCGTCACGCCCGGACAAAAAACTCATCGAAACAGTTCAAACCCGGTTGCCCGGGAATAGTTACACGCGTTACCTTCATCGGTATCGATATGCACTTCCAGCTTGATGGCGTTACCCACCCTGCAAAGAAGTTTTTCGAAAACCACGGCACAATCGCTTGTCACGCGCAAATTAAGGCGATCGCCGTCTTTGACTTGATAAAAACTGGCATCCGCAGGGCTCATATGAACATGGCGTTCATGGCGGATAACCCCCTTGGGAAGATGAATCATTCCAGCAGGGCCGAGTAGGTAGCAACCAGGGCTGTCATTAATGTCGCCACTTTTTCTTACAGGGATATCTAGGCCAAGTTGCACAGCATCAGTGAAGGCCAGTTCTACCTGGCTATGATCTCTGCAAGGGCCAAGAATACGAAGGTTGGTGATCATGCGGTGCCTAGGCCCGATGATGGTTACAGTTTCTTCTGCTGCAAAGAACCCATCCTGATACAGGGTTTTAAACACCTTTAGTTTGTGGCCTTTGCCAAAAAGCCTTTCAAGATCTTCCTGAGTCACATGAGCATGGCGCGCAGAAACATTAACCAATAATGGGTTGGGCTGACCGGGGGCTGTTGCTTTAGTAGGATTGCCACCTAACTGCGTAACCACAGCTTCGCGAACCAATTGCTCGATGCGATTGCGATCAAGGCCCATCAGGTTGTTTATAAGCATATTGGAACTCATCTGCCAAACTCCTCAAGATCACCCGCAATAAGAAGGCGGGCGCCTGTTTGCGCCAGCATTGATTTTTTTCTGTCTTCAAGCTTGCGATCGATAACTAAAAGATCGATCTCAGACCACTCACAAAGAAACGCCAGAGCAGGTCGCCCGACCTTGGTATGATCTGCAAGCAGAACCACTTCATCCGCACAGCGCATCATCGCTCGCTCGGTTTCGACCAAAAGCAAATTGCTGTTGAACAAACCCCGCTCGGTCAATCCGCTAACACTAAGCAACGTCTGGTGTACATGAAGATCTTGCATCATGCGCACAGTAAAGGGCCCAAGAGCTACCCCGGTTTTGGGGTAGATGTACCCGCCCAGTAATACGAGATCGGTTTCCCGACTGCCTGCCAGCAATGCAGCTATGGGCAAACTGTTGGTAACCACTTGGATCGATCTACCAAGAAGCAGGCGAGCAGCTTCTAAAGTAGTGGTGCCGCCATCCAAAAGAACAGTATCACCATCGCAAATGCGACCAACCGCAGCTCGGGCAATGGCCCTTTTTTCTTCGAGTTGGGCATCAATGCGCTCTTCAAGGGCGGGAAAGCTAGAGCCATCGCCAACAAAGATTGCCCCACCGTGAGTGCGCCTCAAATTGCCCTGCTGATGCCAGAATTCTAGATCGCGCCTGACAGTCGACTCGGAAACTTGAATTTCCAAGGCGAGATCAGCTAAGGTCGCAAACCCTTTGGTGCTGACCAAGTCTAAAACGCGCTGTCTTCGTTCTTCGGCAATCACACTCGACTCCTGAGAGTTGCTGATAGCTATTGGCAGATAACTATCAAGTTATTTCAATTTATGACAAACACTACCCCCTAGTCAAGCTAGTTATCCTAAATTTCGTCATTATTCTTCCAAAACATTGCTCAAACCTATTTCTTTATCTGTTTTTCTCTATTCGACGCCCTTTATCTTCCCTAGTCTCCTTCTTGAGATTAAACTGGTAACGGTTGTATCGATCACATAAGGAAAACCCCCGTCATGGATAAAAACTCAGGCCTCGTTTTTGTTTACAATGCCGACAGAGGGTTCTTTAACATGATGGCGGATATCTCGCACAAGGTGCTTTCCCCAAGCACCTATCCGTGCAATCTTTGCGCCCTTACCCATGGGGCGTTTTCGATGCGCAAGGAATGGCGCGAATTCTTAACCAAAATAAAGCCCCCACTCACCTTCATGCACCGGGATGAATTTCGCAAAGAATTCAAGCTCGAAGATGCCCTCCCCGCAATCTATATCAAAGACCTTCGCACCGAGGAACTCAGGCCCTTTATTGATTCCCACACTCTTAAAACTCTTACAGGCCTTGAAGATCTAAAACAAATGATCAGCGAAAAACTTACCTTGGAAGGGTTGCTATAAAACACTCATTCCCTTTCAATCCGCTAAGATGCACTTATGAATAATCCCGACTTGATCTACCTTGATGCGAATGCAACCACCCCGGTTTTGCCCGAAATCTGGGATGCCATGCGACCCTTCGCTTTAACCCAGTTCGGGAACCCATCAAGCAGCCATGGCGCAGGGCGAAAAGCAAGAAAAGCGCTCGAAGATTCCCGCGAGGAAATTGCCCACCTCTTGGGCGCCTTCCCCGATGAAGTGGTATTCACCAGTGGAGCCACAGAAGCCAACAATCTTGCTCTCCAAAGTGCTTTATCTGATTCCCCTTCAAGCATACTCGCTTCCCAAATAGAGCACGCTTCAATCACCGAACATCTTAAAATGCTGGAAAAACAGGGCTTTCAGGTTCAATGGCTCGAAACCGAACCCCAAGGTAAGACCAACCTTGCTAATCTTTCAGACAAAATCAAAACCGATACCAAGCTTGCAACCCTGATGTTGGTCAACCACGAAACAGGCGTGTTGCAACCCATCGAAACGCTAGGCAATCAGCTTCAAAGCAAAATGTGGGTGCATACCGATGCAGTGCAGGGTGCAGGAAAAATACGCATCGATTTCCACCGCTTGTGTGTTACTTCGTTAGCCCTGAGTGCCCATAAATTTCATGGCCCAAAAGGTATTGGTGCCCTTCTTGTGCGCAGAGGCAGCACTTTAAAACCCATGCTCTTTGGCGGGCATCAACAAAAAAGCCTACGGCCCGGAACCGAACCCGTTCACCTTGTTGTAGGCATGGCTTTGGCCCTTAAACTAGCCATGAACAACCTCGAAGCAAGGCGTAATAAAGTCGCCCTACTCCGAGAATCATTTCTACAAGAACTTCGAAAAGAAGTAGCCGATTTCACTATCAATGGCGAATACAACCCTGCATTGCCTTTCACGCTTAATCTGGGTTTCCCCGGCTTAAAAGCAGATATCCTGCTAATGCGATTGGATATGGCTGGGGTGGCCTGCTCTACCGGCTCTGCATGTTCAAGTGGTTCGCTTTTACCTTCGCCCGTTTTGATGGCCATGCAAGTCGCACCCGGGGTTTTAAAATCTTCCATGAGGTTCAGCTTTGGGTTTCATTTGGAAGAAGCTGAGGTGATAGAAGGTGCGAAAAGAATTGCATTCGCTGTTCAATCACTACGAAACCATGCTGGAACAACCGAATAATCGGTTTAATGATAAAGAAGTATCAGTTAATAATTGCTTGAATAACAAGGTTAGGATTGCAAGACAAGAGACAACGAAGTAGCATAAAATCTAGTCAGCTGAACGATAAATACACACTAAAGGCTTTTTCAGGACGCTAATGGCCGCTCCTCATTCGCTGAGGTTGAATTTTCCCGAACATCGACTCGCCAGATTATCTCTGGATCGAGTGGGCAAATTATTTGTCTTGCGAGCACCAAAGCGATTTGATGCGATTAGCGTTCTATACGGCCCTCCTGGGTCTGGAAAAACCAGGCTTTTAGGCTCTCTTTGTCGAAAAATATTGAAAGTATCCCAGAACAAAACCATCCAGATGATGCGCGCTTCCGAGTTTTGCCAATCGCTTCGAGATGCAGAAATGGCAAACCGTGATGACTTCGAAACATTGCAAAAACAACTCATCGATTTAGATCTTTTGGTTCTCGAAGACATCCAACTTCTTAAACCAAGAGAAGCTGATATTCTGGCTCGAATCCTTGATGAAAGAACCGCTAGGCGAAACCTTACTATTCTTTCTACCTCGATTGCACCGGGCCAATTAACTAAGTTTTCCTATCGCTTTATTAATCGTATAACTTCGGGTTTGATACTTGAATTACCTGCGCTTGGGCCTGAAAGCAGACTGCTTTTTCTGGAACGCAAGCTTGAATCTTTTGGCACCAAAATCGAAACTCAGGCATTAGAATGGCTGGCTGGTTTAGTGGAAGGTAGCATGCGCAGATTACAAAGCATTTGTAACCGCGTTCATAGTATGGTTCGCACTTTAGGCAGGCCTTTAAAGCGCTCCGATCTCGAAAAACTTTTCGCTACCCCAGGCCACCTAAAAAAAGCCATTAGCGTCGAATCTATTGCCTCTAAAGTAGGCAAACATTTCCGCATCACGCCTAAATCTATGCAAACCAGATCACGGGATAAAGAAATCGTGCTCCCAAGGCAAATTGTTATGTATTTGGCACGCAGATTAACCGGGATGTCGCTTCAAGAAATAGGTGAATTTTTTGGTGGTAGAGACCACTCTACCGTACTTCATGCCTGCAAAAAGGTCGAAGATCAAATTGGTAATAATATCAGCCTTTCGGGCACTATTCGTCAGTTAGAGCACGACCTAGCTTAGTGCTTTTTGCTAACATCTTTCAAATAAAAAGGTCGAAGATCAAATTGGTAATAATATCAGCCTTTCCGGCACTATTCGCCAGCTAGAACACGACTTAGCTTAGTGCTTTTTGCTAGCATTTTTCCAATAAAAAGGTCGAAGATCAAATTGGGAATAATATCAGCCTTTCGGGTCCTTTTCTTGAACTAGAGCACGACTTAGCTTAGT
>CALARU010000332.1 GCA_937888715.1 uncultured Planctomycetaceae bacterium
TTTAAAAGCTGATGGATTTGTTACCCTTGATGGTGGGTTTACAACATCGAATCCTCTGACTGCAAATTTGAACGATGCCAAAAAGAAAAAGTGGACCTTGCGAACATTACTTTCAGAGCATGCCCCCGACCAATTAAAAAAACTAACCTTTGGCACAAGGCCTGATGGCAAAAAAGCAGATCCTGACTCTCTGGTTTTAAAAGCCCCTGTGGCGCTTGAAATCGAGATTCCCGCAGCAGTATTCAATACTAAGGGCAACCTCAATTTTTTTGCAGACTGCAAGCTTGAGGGTTCATCGCAAGGCTTGGTTCAAGTGAAACTTTCAGCAGGAACACCTTTTAAGAACGAGAAATATCGACCTTCAATAAATCTTTTTGAGCCTGGTAATGCAAACGCCCAAAAGATTCAAACTTCGGGCGAGGCATTCTGCAAACTGTTCCCCAACCGGTTTTATTTCGTCGATGGCACCCGTGGCCTCTCCGCAGGCTTTCACTTGATTGAAGGCTTCTTCCGCGATGATCAACCACTTTACAAACTAGCACTTAGCGATCCCGAAAAGCTGGAGATTGATCAACTTTGGAACGACCTTTATTTCGTTACGGATATTTGGCAGAAAATGCTTCGTGGGTTTGTTTTCTTCGAACGATCCGAGCGCAGTTTCCTTAAACATCCCGATTTCGATTCCATCAAGGAAGAAGACCCTGATTTAATCAAGGAAGAAAACATAAAGCGGTTTAAAGAGCTTTACCTGGTTCGATCTTCTGTAAAATCCACAGGAGAAGAATTAAGCAAACACCCCATCAGCATCTTCTTCGATGATGTTTCAACAGGCCTGAAATACCGAACAGAAACTTTTAAAACGATCGCTCCAGTCTACCTTAAAAATCTGGAAGACTTCGCAAGCGTTGCGTATCGCAGACCATTAACCGATCCAGAATTGCAAAGCCTTAGAAAGTTCTTTCTCGAGATAAATCAAAACAAAGAACTGGGTATCGAACAAGCTGTGCAGGCATCGATCGTCCGAATTTTAGTCTCTCCTTACTTCAGCTATCGCATGGATGTATCACCTGCTGGGAAAAGCGTTGCAGCTCTTCCAGATATTGCATTGGCATCACGCCTAAGCTATTTCCTTTGGGCTGGCCCTCCTGATGCAGAACTTTATCAGCTTGCAGCAAGTGGCAAACTCCACGATGAAAAAGTTCTACGCGAGCAAACACGCAGAATGTTGAAAGACCCTAAAGTCAGCAGGTTTGCCTTGGAATTCTTCGGGCAATGGCTTGGCTATCGCGAGTTCCTGAAAAATGAAGCAGTAAGCAGGCAGGTTTTCCCAACCTTTGATGATGCACTTCGGCAGGCGATGTTTGAAGAGCCCACCAGGCTTGCCTCTCATCTCATCCAACAAAACAAACCCATCACTGATTTACTTTCCAGTGATGTTACTTTCGTAAACAAGAAACTGGCCCAGCACTATGGCTTGCCCTTTAACAGCAAAGCTGATGATTGGGAATTGGTTGAAGGAATGCAAAAGTTGGGAAGAGGCGGCGTAATGGGCATGGCGGTATTCCTCACCAAGAATTCGCAACCACAGCGCACCAGCCCGGTGAAGCGGGGTTTCTGGGTGGTTAGCAAAATGCTGGGCGAGCATATACCACCACCTCCCGCAGATGTCGCAGTGCTTCCCGCAAAAGAAACCGACACCCAAGGCA
>CALARU010000333.1 GCA_937888715.1 uncultured Planctomycetaceae bacterium
TCTTGAAAAGACTAGTTTTTAAGATCTTTGTGGGTTTTTCAGGGGCGACTAAATAGAGGGTCTCAAGGTAAAAACAGAAGTGACCTTGCATGGATGAATTATATTAAGCCATAAAAAAAGGGCCCGCTAGCGGACCCTTTAATGAAATCAAATTTTCTTGCAACAACAATTAGCTTACTGAAATAAGTTCTCGTTTATTTTTCTTAGTTTTTGGTACTCGAACTTTATGATTAAGGACTTTTTCGGTAGGTTTTCGAAGATCCCAAACAATCCCAAACCACGAAAGAACAACTAAAATACTATAGCTAATATCAATTTCCCACCAATAAAAGCCTTGATTAGCTGAACTCTGGTAATGGTGATGATTATTGTGCCAACCTTCACCCATCGTTAAAAGAGCCAGGACTAAGCTATTTTTGCTTTCATCGGTTGTGGCAAATCTTTTGTACCCAATTAAGTGACTGAGAGAATTAATAAAAAAGGTACAATGATAAACCAAAATTGTACTGACAAAAAAGCCCCAAACTAGTCCAGGAAGCCCCATTGTTAAGTAACAAATGATTGCAAGGACAACGCCGGGAACATAATGATAATTACTTAGAAACTGAATCTCAGGATACTTGGTAAAGTCTTGAATATTCTTGTCATCATATGGGGTGTGTTCTTCTGAAAGAATCCAACCTACATGGGACCACCAAAAACTTGTGCGATGCGGGGAATGGGGATCAGCAGGCGTATCAGAATATTTATGGTGTTCGCGGTGATGGGAGGCCCACCAGAGCGGACCCTTTTGCAAAGCACTAGCACCCAACCAAGCTAAAACAAACTGAAACCAGCGGCTCGTTTTATAAGCTCTGTGGGAAAAGTAGCGGTGATAGCCAGCGGTGATACCAAACATTCGAATTGAGTAATTTGCCAAGCACAGCAAACCAACTTGCCAAGAAAACGATACAAATAATGCAGACAAGCAAGCAACATGCATTAAAATAAATGGAATGTTTTTAGCCCAATTATGTGCATAGTATCCTAAGCCAACAGGTTTTGTTAAAAACAGAGTCTTTTTATCAAGTTCGGAAGCAGACATTACGAAACCCTCCTGGAATACAAACAAAAAAACGCGCTTCACCTGAAGCTACTTTTTTGGGCGAATGCAACTACACTTTCTTGATTGTAATTCTTGCTTTACGAATTGCACTCATTTTGCGCAATTGTGCACGGCGGCGGGCTTCGCAAGGCTTTTCGTAATATTTTCGTTTACGTAATTCTTTTTGTATACCACTCCGTTCGAGCAGTTTTTTGAATCGTTTCAGGGCCAAACCAATTGGCTCTCGGTCGTGAACTCGCATCCTCAATGGCATATCATTTACTCTGTAAAAAACAGTTAAAAATCAAAACACTCAATTCATAATATAAAGCATTTCCCATTAATTGCCAAGATGATAGTCTATAAAATACGGAGAATCTATTTATTCGTAACTTAGGGACCTTTATCAATGATCAACAAAACTACTAAAACCTTGATTTCCAACGTTTTTATCACATTAAAACCATTAGTTAAGCTTATTTACGCAATTATCTTTTTTGTTTCGGGATCGAACCTTTGTTTTTCAGCGGATTGGCCACAATGGCTAGGGCCGAACAGGGATGGGGTCTGGGGCGAGGAAGGAATATTAACTAAATTCTCCAAAGGTGGACCTAAATTGCTGTGGACAAGCCCATTAAGTGGGGGTTATGCAGGTCCAGCAATAGCCAAAGGAAGAGTATTTGTTACTGATAGACAAATTTCAGCAGGGAAGATTGAATCCGACAATTTATTTGCTCGGGCCAACTCCGAAGGCACAGAGCGCCTACTTTGCCTAAACGCCTCAAACGGGAAGACTATCTGGGAATTTTCCTACCCTTGCACCTATAAATTGGCTTACCCATGTGGTCCACGCTGCACTCCTGTGGTAACAGACACCTTGGTTTATTTCTTAGGAGCCATGGGCGATCTATATTGCCTTGATGTTAACTCCGGAAAGCCGATTTGGAATAAATCCTTTACTAAAGATTACAACGCACTGGTACCTGTTTGGGGATTTTCTGCACATCCCTTATTGGATGGAAACAAGTTAATCTGTTTAGTGGGGCCTAAAAAGGTTGCAGTTGCATTCGACGCCAAAACCGGCAAAGAGCTTTGGAGTTCATTGGAGCTCGAAAAACCGGAATCTGAAATAGGTTATTGCCCGCCTGTAATTTTCGAAATCGGAGCAGGTAAAAACAATCGTCATCTTATAATTTGGCATTCTGAATCCTTAAATGGCTTAGATCCAGAAACAGGAAAGCTTCTTTGGAGCGAACCCTTTCGCATTAAAGCAAACCTTTCAATATCGACTCCACGATTGGTTGATAATAAGATTTTAGTCTCTTCGTTTTACAATGGATCAATGTTAGTAGAGATTGACGCAGAAAAAAAATCTTCCAAACTTATTTGGAAAGGAAAGGGCAGGGGAGAGACTCCAAAGCAAACCGAAGGCCTACATTCAATCATGGCGACTCCTTTTGTGGAGAACGGCTATATATTTGGTGTTTGCAGCTATGGAGAATTAAGATGTCTCAAGCTTTCTAATGGGGAACGGGTTTGGGAAAACTTGAGCGCAACAGGCTCGCAAAATGAACCGATAGAGCGTTGGGGAAACGCTTTTCTCATTAAACACGACAAAAACTTTTTCATATTCAACGAAAAAGGTGACCTTATCATTTCCGAGTTATCACCTTCGGGTTACAAAGAAATCGACAGAAGCCATCTGATAGACCCAACAGGAATAGCACCTACGGGTGGATCCAAAAGAAAAATTGTATGGAGTCACCCGGCGTTTGCAGACAAGAAGATATTTTTGCGCAATGATAAAGAGATAAAGTGCTTTTCCTTGGCGCAAGAATAACTTATTCCAAGCCAAGTTTTTTCATCCTGCTAACCAGTGTACTCCGCGCCACCCCAAGATTTCGCGCCGCCTTGGATTTATTACCACCATGCTGCGATAATGCCTGTAAAATCTTATCTTTTTCTCTGCGCAAGTAATCGGATTTAGACTGATCCGTTATCTTGGTCATCAACCCTTGCCCGGAATTATTTGGATTAGAAGACGGGTTAAAATCATAAGCCATTGCTTTTATTTCATCAGGTAAATCATCAATGAGTAGAGAATTAGATGAGGTTATAACCACGGCCCGCTCGATAACATTTTCAAGTTGCCTGATATTGCCTGGCCAAGAAAAAGCGCGCAGACATAAAAGGGCATCATCGTCAATGGAAGTAATTTCCTTGCCAATTTTGATACAAGCTTTTTGCAAGAAGTAATAAGAGAGTTCCGGGATATCGTCTTCTCTGTCCTTCAAAGCAGGTATTGTAATGGGAAAAACATTTAACCTATAAAAAAGATCGCTTCGAAATTTCCCCTGTCGGATTAATTCTTCAAGGTTTTGGTGCGTTGCTGCGATGATCCGCACATCTACCTGCACAGGCACATTCGAACCTACTTTTTCGAAAATCTTTTCTTGGAGAACTCGCAGCAATTTAATCTGAACTTCTTGATTTATGTCACCTATTTCATCAAGAAAAAGTGTTCCGCCATTGGCAGCTTCAAATCTTCCGATTTTGTCTTTAATCGCACTGGTGAACGCCCCCTTAACATGCCCAAAGAGTTCGCTTTCAAGCAAACCGGCAGACAATGCGCCACAATGAACTTTCACAAATGGCTTATCTGCTCGAGAACTTTGATCATGAAGAACTTGGGCAACGACCTCTTTTCCGGTGCCACTTTCGCCTCGCAACAAAACTGCAGATCCACCAGGCGCAACTTTCCCCACCAACTCCATCACGTATTTAATTTGCAAACTAGAACCAACTAATTTTTGCGATTGGCCATTTGGCTGTGGCCCAGAAGTGGGGTTAATTATCGAAGCATCAACAACCTGCCCATCAACCAATTCGGAACCCTGCGATCCCCTGGACAACTGCGATTGTAATGCCAAAATACGGTTTTGCTGTTCTGCGATTTTTACGATTTTACCTTTGAGTTCGTTATTGAGAAGATCAATTTTTTTATGACCTTCTGCGCTAACCAAACCAAGCACAGTAATCTGGGAAAACGCTGCAAGTAAATTAAGGTCATCAATTGTAAAAGCACCTGAACCTTTTTGCCCAAGCACAAGGAACCCGGTCAAATCTTCTTCGTGCTGCAGAGGAACGATTGTAACGCCGCCTAGGGAATTTAAAACTTTTCGGACTGCAGGATCTCCAGGCATGGAAGCTAAATCCAAGCAAACAGATTCGCCCTTAAGCAACAATTTTGCGAGAACACTATCGTTGTAAACAACATCAAGTCTGGGCGCATTTCCCAGATAATCAGCGAGTTTAAAACCTGGAAAGTCTGGGGCTTTCAAAAAGACGGAACCCTTCGGAACTCCGAGGGATTCTGTAGTTGTCAAAAGGAGCCTGCGAGCCATCAACAGCGGGTCCACCAAGCTTTCAATAGCTTGACTCATTTTCCTAAAAGTTTGATCCAACTTGATTTTTTCTTTGAAAAATCGTCTATCAAGTGCAGCTTTCATTCTGCCCCGCAATCGATCTAGCATTAAAATAATAATCATTGCGGTACCGCTAACCATCCCCACCTGAGAAAGCGAAGGTTGCTCAATGAATTGGGTTCCAACCAACAGCATTCCTGAAAAAACAATGCCATAATAAATCAAGCCAGCAAGACTACTCATCAAAAAATACGAGAAGCCGCTAGAAAGGTACTGGCTAAGCTGAATAAGCTTATAACGGGTAATACTTACCGAAAAAGATGCGGTAACAAATAATGATGCAGCAAACATAGGCCAGGTTGCTCCACCACGGCCAAATCTAGAAGCGTCCGTGAAAACGATAAAGCCCGAGTAAACAATCGGGGCAAGCGCAGCAATACACCCCACAAGGATCCATTTGGCCTGATTGCGCTGAGTTTCATCGGATGCGTTTCGAAAACTATGGATCAAACACGCAATGCAACCTAAAAACCAAACAAAAGCCACAGCGAGATAAAAGTAAATTTCGAGAAGCATTTCGCGAAGAATAAAATTCGCCCCTTCAGCAGAAGCGACATCCACGCCATAAATTAAACGAAGCCTAAAATATCCTGTAATCATTAAGAAAAGAAAAAGACACGGAACACCATAAACGACAGAAAAGGTAACAAGAGGGCGCCTAATTAAAAAAAGCTTTTTCTTAGGAAAAATCATAAAAAAGTGCAAACTGACTGCGGGTAAAAATATTGCCCCCGCTTCAAAGCAAAATATCAATAGTGGCTGAGTTGCAATTCGCCACCAATGATAACCGCCCATATAGGCCACAAGGGAAACAAGCCCTAGGATAAAAAATTGTCTTGCAGAGTCATCGGCGGGCTTCCACCACAAAATCAATCCGCCTGCAAAAACCATTGCCATCTTTAGTACTAACCAGAGAAAAGAAGGGATCATATTTTCCAAGGAGGTCTGATCATACAAAAGAACTGCTTCGTGGTTGGTGTTATCGGATGGCCGATAAAAGCTTAAGCGCACAGTATGAGGAACCCCATCAGAAGAATCACGGAAAGGCAGTTGCTGTACTGTTCTTAAAAATTGAGGCCAACTGAAAATGGTATTTCCATCTAAAGCGGTAATTTTGTCACCAGTTTTAGGCAAATCTTGGTCTGAATTTAAAAGGTTTTCTTTTTGAAAATATTGAATATCGAGAGAAAAAGCAGTGCGTACCCCGACCTCGGGAAAAGACCAACTATAGAAAACAACTGCGCAAGAAAAAACCATAGCAAGAAAAGAGCCCAATACAACAAGTACTCGGTTGTGTACCGTAGCTTCTCTAAAAAAGGCCCAAACTAAAAATTTTGGAGAGAACAAAAACAAACCTCATCAAAATACAATTATAAAATTAGTTTAAACGACAAGTCACAACAATCCCATAGTACAGAGTTATTTCTTGGGATGTTATTTGTTTTTACTTTTTAACGAAAATTAACGAAAACAACACGAAAGCCCCAAACCGATATGATTTTCGTTGATTTTTTCATTGTTTTAATTCCTATTTTCTAGGCAAAGGAAAAATGCTTTAAAATTCATCTAGGTTTCACTTTAATAGGCAAATAAAACAAGAAACCCATAATTTAAGACATTTCAAGAGGATCACAGATTTAACGAAAGTTGTTGAAAACCAACTTAGCCCAGTAAATCTCAAACAAACGAAAAACTCTGGCACGGTTATTGCACAGTACAAAGCAGGATTAAGGTGATTAGCCAAACTTTAAGTTTATAATTTATCGGAATATCGAAGGGAACTTCTTGTGATTTCTACTGATGCATGGAATAGCATATTCTCTTCTCTGTGCCCTACTCCAGACCACATGGATTTTGTGAGTTTAAGCAATTACACAGCTAGAACTGCGACATGGGGCAAGGGCCCTCCTCTTGTCATATTGCCGGGAATTGCTGGGGGATTTGAATTACTAGGGCCTGTAATCCGCGAGCTTTCAAAATCGTTTAAGGTTTATAGTTACCAATATCAAGGGGAAGACAATTTTTTCTCGGTTCGAAACAGCATTTCGTTTTCCGATTTCGAACAAGATCTTGATGAACTCCTAGAGTTTTGGAACCTCGAAAAACCAAACCTATTCGGGGCTTCATTCGGAGGCGCTCTAGCCCTCAAATACACGCTAAGCCACCCTTTCAGACTAGGCTCAGTTATCACTCAAGGCACGGGTTCGAAATTTGAACGCGGAATGATTCAACGGCTTGCCGCACTTATACTCTCTTATTACCAATTACCCGACACCAACCCTTTGGTAAATCAGTTCTTCCGTTTATTTCTTGGAGGCAAAACATTCTCAAACGAGCAAATCGATGCCATTGCACGGGTCTGCTGGTCAAC
>CALARU010000334.1 GCA_937888715.1 uncultured Planctomycetaceae bacterium
TTCTCCGAATGAGTTTCCTGGCATGATGGTAGTATAACCGAAAATGAGTACAATGTCCTAGGTTCCAAAGCCAAGTACCTTTTCAAGGCAGGGCAGCAATGAAGAATGTAGTGGTTGTTCTTTTTATGCTGGTGAATTGTACTTACAATCCGGGCCCATTGCCTGCCCAGGCGGTTAAAGAAAGCGGCAGGTTTGGTATCGCACTTGATGAGGCATCTTTCCCGCAAAACAGCCCAGAGAATCTGCGCAAATCTCTTTTAAAAGCAATTAATTCAGATAAAATCGAGTACATGCTGGCGCACCTTGCAGACCCATCTTTCATCGATAAAAATGTCCGCGAAGTGCATGAAGGCGACTTTGCCAAACAAGTTGCTGAAACCCGTGAAAAACTTAAAAAGGGCCTAAAATCTCCCCTAGAATCCCTTCTAAAAGAAGGAAAACTGAACGCCTCAGAAAAATCAGCTTCCCTCAAAGATCCTGCCCTCAAAGATTTCATCATCACCATGAAGCTTGAAAACAACAAATGGTACATGGAAAACAACAAAAAGTAAGACGGTTGATCTCACCTCAATAAGGATGATTAAATGGCCGATTCATGGATCGATTTAAGAAGTGACACCGTAACCAAGCCTTCGCCAGAAATGCGCGCTGCTATGCATGCCGCTGAAGTGGGCGATGATGTTTACAAAGAAGACCCAACGGTTATCAAACTGGAAGAACAAACCGCAGCCATGCTTGGTCACGAAGCAGCACTTTTTTGCCCATCAGGCACTATGACCAACCAGATTTGCATTAAAGCCCACACCCAACCAGCAGATGAAATGATCTGCGAGGAATTTTGCCATGTCTTTAATTGGGAAGGTGGCGGCCCAGCAGCTTTGAGTAATATTTCCTGTAAAACCATCAGGGGGGATCACGGCTTAATCGATGTAGAAATGCTGCAAGATGCCATTCGCCCGCCCAATGATCATTACCCCAGAACCAAGCTTCTATCCTTGGAAAACACCCATAATCGCTGCGGGGGTAGGGTGCAACCGTTCACGGTAGTTAAAGAACTTCACGACTGGACCCGCAAAAACAACATCATCTTTCATCTCGATGGCGCAAGACTATGGAACGCTATCGTTGCCTCAGGAATCGAAGCCAAAGCATGGGGCCAGCTTTTCGATTCGGTCTCGGTATGCTATTCCAAAGGATTGGGCGCACCTATAGGAAGCGCAATTGTAGGCCCTAAAGAATTTGTCGCAAAGTGCAGAAGAATTCGCAAAAGGTTTGGTGGCGGTATGCGCCAGGCAGGCACCATTGCAGCCGGCGCCCTTTATGCATTGAACAATAACATCCATCGCCTGAAGGAAGATCACGAAAAAGCCAAAGTACTTGGTGAAGCCATTCAGAAAACCCCCGGGCTAAAAATGGATCAACCCACTGTTGAAACCAACATCGTCTGGTTTCATGTAGATCCTAAACTTGCGCCGGTCCCTGAGTTTGTTGCGGCTTTAAAAGAAAGAAAAATCCTGATTCATACAAGTGGATTAAATCTCATGAGGGTGGTAACTCACCTCGATGTATCTATGGAACAAGTTAAAAAAACAGCAGAAATCATTCACGAAGTTACTAATAAGCTAACCAAAGGTAAAATTTAATCTGTAAACTTGGGAAGGATTGTTTCAAAATGAGAACGATGCCGAAGTATAGGCAACCATCTGGTCATCCTTTTATCGCATCCGCTACACCCCCAACTTACCACTTATAAATTTGCTGTATTTTTTCTCATCCTTTGGCATCTTGAAGACGATAAGTATGTTAGAATTCAGGTGTTGAGCGTTCGAACAGCAGGGCTCTGAAAAGGGCTCTACGAAGGCAGCCTGAAACCCATCTGCAAAATGGCCAAGATGTCTTTTCTTGACAGGGCCAGCATTAGGGTTGGCACTTCGGTGCCAAAGATTGTAGTATCTTCTTGGAAACTCCGACCCATCTTTCCGGAGAATTCCTAGAGAAAGGACATGTATCATGTTCAAGCACGGACCATCGACTATCAGCGGACCAGTTTCACGAACCGGCAAAAAGTGGAAATCACAACCCAAAGCCGTAGCAAAGCGCAAAAATGAAGGTGCACCCATCAGGCAGGATCTGGTTAGCAGAGTGCGCCAAGAAATCGCTGCAGGCACCTACGATACCCCCGAAAAATTCGAACTTGCCCTCGATAAAATGCTGGGCGAACTCGATTTAGGTTAGAATTAACCACTCTTTCCGGTTAACCCTTTGAGATCTTCAAGGAATCGATTATCATAATCAATCAGAGGAATTGCCCATTTCCTCTGATTTCCTGATCTGAAAGGACCTCTACCGTGAATTTGCAATCTGTTATCGTATCCCAATCCCCAGAAGATAAATTCAGGGAATACCTAACCACGGGTAATAAATCCCAGCGCTTCACTGGCCAGCAAAGAGATATGGTTCGCTTTATTTTCAGCAACCATGATCACTTTGATGCTGAAGCTCTCATTTCAGATATGCAGGCCGCTAGCCTTAAAATCAGCAGAGCCACCGCTTATCGAACCCTTAATAAACTTGTTGATGCTGGCCTTCTTCGCAGGCTAGAACTCGGCCCCCGTACCTTCTACGAACACGATTATGGCTACCCTCAACACGATCACCTTCAATGCACCAAGTGTGGCAAAGTGATCGAGTTTCAAAACTCATCCATCGAAGATACCATCAGGCAGGCTTCGCTTGCCCACGGTTTTCAAAGTGAAAGGCATTCCTTCATTGTTCGAGGGGTTTGCAAAGAATGCAACATCGCCCGCATGCCTAAGCGTCAACTCGACCTCATCTAAAAAAAGAGAGAGAAGCTTTTGGCCTCTCTCTCCCTTTGAAACAGCTCTTTTTTGCGCCTTAGATTTTCGCAGGAACCTCGTAACCTTTGCGGTAAGGGCGGGTAAGCATCAAGTTGGCTACCGCATCATTGATAAAGGTTTCAGTTTTAGGATCCATAACCAGTTTCCTGCCAATCGTGACTTTCGTCTTGCTAGCATCCAACTTGTTATCAGCAAGATGGGCCGCCATCCTGCCTACCGCTTCGGTAGCCTTTTCATCAAGCCCAGCCACTTTCTCGGAAAGCATTTGCTCTTTCCCAAGCCTATAACTGATGTTGCCCAAATGGCAAAGTGCACTGGAAAGATGGCCTTCAAGAATATCCCCGTTCAGCATCTCGGGCTTGCGTGCCCTTACTGCCTTGCAGAAATTCTCGAAGTGGTGATTATCGCCACCACCACTAAACCGAGCTACTTCTTTATTATCCTTATCAAACACAATACCCGTGGCATAACTTGGACAAACAATGTAACCATTGGTACCGTAGAAAATATTCCCAACCTTCGTTCCCATAAAATCCTTAGTGGGTAAACCGCGGACTTCAAAAATCAGCGCCTTCTCACCATAATCGAAGGAGCAAATCTGGGTATTAGGGGTCTGACCATCATCCTCATAACCCAACCTGCCACCCATGCTAAATACGCCCTTGGGCAATTCCATGGCTTTAAGCGCCCAACGAGCCTTATCCATTTCATGAATGCCCTGATTTCCTAAATCGCCATTACCGTAATCCCAAATCCAATGCCAATCGTAATGAATTTTATTTCTATGAACGGGATTCATCGGGGCAGGGCCACACCACAAATCAAAATCCATGGTCGAAGGAATCGGCTTATCTGCAGCAACTTTACCAATGCTTCCTCTAGGCTTGTAGCAAAGCCCACGGGTCATCATGATTTCACCAATCTTGCCACTGTGGGCGTATTCGATCGATTGTCGCATACCAGGGTTACTACGGCTTTGCGTACCGGATTGGCAAACCCGATTATACTTGCGCGCAGCCTCTACAACCCTTCGACCTTCGCTAACATTATGGCTGACAGGCTTTTCAACATACACATCTTTTCCAGCCTGCAATGCCCATATCGCCATCAAGGAATGCCAATGATTTGGCGTTGCAATGCTCACCACATCAATCGATTTATCATCTAACAGTTTACGAAAATCTTTCTCGAACTTGGGTGCTTTGCCTTGAACTTTTTCAATGGTTTTCATGGCATTGCCAATCACCGATTCATCGCAATCACAAATGGTGGTAACCACGCAATTGTTCTTGCCCGCAAAGCCGCCCACATGGCTCATGCCTCTGCCATTAACCCCAACCACAGCCACCCTAAGTTGTTCGCCAGAGGCGCCCTGAGCATTGGCAGGCTCCTTGGCTTGGGTTTCCACTTTAGAAAAATCAAGCCCTGCAGCAGCAATAGCTGCGCCTACAACGCTATCTTTTACGAATTCCCTACGATCCATGAAAAAACTCATTGTTTGATTCCTTGAAAAGGTTTTAGGTGTGCAAGTCTAACAATCTAAAGATACCCCTACTAACACCAACGGGTCAATCATTTACCCTTGATTTCATCATAAATGTTTTCCTTTTTACAAGCTTTTGGTTAACATATAACTCCATGCTTGAGCACCCACAGCTTCTGATTTCTACTTTCAAACCAGGCCCTGCTTTAGTGTTTCAAAACCCTGAAAACTCAACGCCTCTGGGCAACGCCACTTATAAATCTAGCATCCTCAGTCAGAATTGGACTGTCCATGAGGATGATGACAATCCGGTAGTATTTACTCTTAACAAGCTTAAAGTTCCGTTTGCCAACTGGACTATCAATGATGCCTGCGATCTTACTGTGGGGTTTCTCTATTCCAACCAATTGCTGATGCCTACGAGCAGGATTTATTGCTACAGAACTCTTAAGTCATCAGGTATTACGGTATGGGAGGACGAGGTTGGCAGCCAAATAGCCAGCCTTCAACCTCAAAGCCCAAAAGCCAACCTGCTGGTTTTTAATGAAAACCAGGGGTGGTTACCCTTTGGCAGGATGCTGATACTTGCAGATTATCTGATTCAATATGGTGCAGAACTGCAGCTTTGATTACTTCCCGCCTTTTTGAGGGGTCTGCCATGATTTCCATAATGATTCAAGTTTACCCCCTTTAAAACCCGATGAAATGAGCTACATTAGTTTGTAGATAGGGCGCTTAGCTCAGTTGGCTAGAGCACCAGCTCGACACGCTGGGGGTCACTGGTTCGAATCCAGTAGCGCCCATAAAAGACCAAGGTTCACCCCTTGGTCTTTTT
>CALARU010000335.1 GCA_937888715.1 uncultured Planctomycetaceae bacterium
GGCGAACAAAATCAAGCTGCGGGCTATGTCTATGGGTACCGTAAAGCCCTCGCCTCCAAAAATATTGATGCATTCATTCTTCATCGCCATGTTGATCATGCAAAAGAAGGCGGACTCATGCTTGGGCTCTACAGCAATGCGCCAGGATCCATTGCTACGCCATTGGCAAAAAAAGAGATCTGGCAAGTTTTTCATGATGCAGGCACCTCTCAAGAGTTGCAATCCTTCGAGAAATATAAGAAGATCCTAGGCGACAATGCCTGGAACGAAATTTATCCCAACCCGCTTCCTTAAGAACGAAAGCGAACACTTAAAGCAACCCAGATAACAAGATTTTTTGACCACCCACTGGTGCGGCATTTTTGTCAACTGCACATCCACTTTTCCATTTACTGAAATGACAGCACGAATCAATTTCGATACACTTGACGAAGTACGGATCGATACCGCACTACCCAAAACTGGAAAATCTTCGATGGAAGAACTGATCTCACGAGCCGTTCAAGATTACCTCAAGGCCATCCACAGCCTTGGCGGATATGAGAAAATTGTATCCCCCATGGATCTATCCATTAAACTTGGGGTCAAGTCGGGTTCGGTGACAGGAATGCTAAGGCGATTAGCCCGAGATGGCTGGGTGGACTATAAAGTGAGCCGGGGCGCCAGCCTTACATCTCGTGGAATTACCGAAGCTAGGCGCGTGATTCGCAGGCATCGATTGATGGAGTTATTTTTGACCAAGGTGCTCGGGTTGGATTGGAGCGAGGTTGATGCCGAGGCAGAATTATTAGAGCATGCCATTTCCCCACGGTTGGAACAAGCGATTGCGAAGCATTTGGGAGAACCTTTGGAAGATCCCCACGGACACCTTATCCCTTCTCGCGATGGAAAAATTACCAAGAGAGATCTGCGACCCCTGCAGGAATTCCCTTCAGGGTCTCGGGCCGTGATCCGGGAAGTTCACGACCAACACCCCGCAAGACTACGCAGATGGTCAGACTTGGGTTTGCTTCCTGGTACCATGGTAACGATTCTGAATCAGAACCCTTTGGATGGGACATTTGAAATAGAGGCGGGGGGACGAACCGCAACTCTGGGGTTGGAAGGGATGTCCGGGTTACTTGCAGAACCCGCTCCAGAACTCAAAAAACCTCTGGCCAAAGCAAGCACTTCCAAGCCAGCCAAACCTAAAAAGTAGCTCTGAATTACTCCCGCTTTGAAAGGTGCAAGCTTCTTGCCGAGGTAGATTCTTCGTTTCCATCAATCTCCATTTATATTTAAGCTTAATATAGTTTTAGCCTTGACTAAATTTACATTAAGCTTAACTTACTTTCAAGGAGACCTTCCATGAAACCAACCCGCTCCAATCCAAGGGCATTCACCCTCATCGAATTGCTTGTGGTAATCGCCATCATTAGCATTTTGATCGGATTGCTATTGCCCGCAGTCCAGAAGGTCCGCGAGGCCGCAGCCCGGATGCAAAGTACGAACAACTTAAAGCAGATCGGGCTGGCCATGCACAGCCACAACGATTCGCTGGGCCAGTTCCCGGCCGGGTATGTGGCGAATACCCTCGACCCGACGGCCAACCCGAGTACCCTCGACGCCCCGCCCGGATGGGGTTGGGCCGTTTACCTCCTGCCGTACCTTGAGCAGGACAACCTGAGCAAACAACTCCGGCTCGACCTGCCGGCCTGGCACCCGACCAACGCCGCGATGGTCAAGACTCTGGTAAAGGCCTTCATTAATCCGGGTGCCCCGAATCAGGGGGCGACGATGCAGGTGGAGACGGATACGGGCACCGTCCTTGCCGAGTGGGGGCGGTCGCACTATGTCGTGAACAACGGTCAGGACGAGTCGTGGGCGTACGCCCGGAATGATGTGTCAAACCTGCCAGGCACCGGCCCGTTCACCCGCAACTCGAAGACGACTATCGCCGCCGTGACCGATGGCCTTAGCAGTACCGTATTCGTCGGCGAACACACGACCGTGAGCGACAAGACATGGGTTGGCGTCCACCCGAATGCATCCTGCTGCCCTATCGACCCGAACCGGTACCCGTTCACCGCGTGCGACGGGCCGGCGACGCTGGTGATGTGCCACAGTGGGCCTGCACCCGGCGAACCCGGCGTAGTCCACCCGCCTAGCTTCCCGACCTGCCATGTCTGCCAGATGTACGCCCCATGGGCAGGCGGCGGCGGGCAAGTGTTGTTCGGTGATGGTCATGTCCAGTTTATTTCCACCTCGATCAACCTGAACACCTGGGCCGCGCTGTCCAGTATGAACCTGGGGGATGTACCCGGTGCCTACTAACGCTAAGACACCGAACCGCCGCCGCCTGTGGCAGATGATCGGGGCGACCGGAATACTCCTGATCCCGCTTCTAGTGATCTGGTGGCCGGGTTGCCGACAGTACCCCGCCGTAACCAGCAAGGAATCGTTGGGCCTGATGAAACTGCTCTACGCCGCATGCAACACGAAAGACCCGGCCCGATTGGCAAGGGTCGAGCAGGGCATGGAGAAGACGACCCGCGAGGGCAAGCTGTCCCCGGCCGAGCAGGAGGCGTTCGCAAAAATCATCGGGATGGCGAAAGCGGGCGACTGGGAGCGGGCCGAGAAGGCTGCGTTCAAGTTCGCCCAGGATCAGGTCGGCCAGGGGTCATCAAAAACCCATGTACAAGAACAACACGACAAGAAATCGCCGAAGCGGTAACAACCCGCCCGGTGCAGCACGAACCAAGCCTCGGCCCAGACAAAATCACTCTACCGCTTCATGCTAGACCAACAACGCTTACCGCTGTAGAAAAATCGACACAGGAACTCTTACCTCAATTCCTGAACTTTGGATTCCTTCTTTTTTCATGAGATCCGCACCTCTCAAGAGTTGCAATCCTTCGAAAAATATAAGAAGATCCTCGGTGACAATGCATGGAACGAAATTTATCCCAACCTGCAACCGAAATAGAGTAACCCATGAACACCCTCCTTCTCCTTCTCCTTCTTCTTCTTTGCAATCAATCCGCAGACAACATCTTTGAAAAAGGATCTAAACTTACCAAACTTGGACCGCCCGATTCTGCAGGCGAAGGCCCCGCCTGGCACCCAACCCTTGGTATTCTTACCAGCGGGCACAAAGGCATTCACAGGCTTGATCCCAAGGGCGTGGCATCTATCTATGTTGAAAACGCCCAAACCAACGGCTTGATCTTTTCTCCCAAGGGCGATCTTCTTGCCTGCCAACCAGGAAAAAAACGCGTCGTCCAGTTCGACTCTTCAGGCAACGCCAAAGTGCTTGCAGACAAATTCAATGGATTCGCATTCAACCAACCCAACGATCTTTCCCTCGATGATGCAGGAAGGCTTTACTTTTCCGATCCTCGCTATGGCCCAAAGGATGGCATGGAACAAAAAGACGCAAAGGGAAACACGATCGAGGGCGTTTATCGCATCGATCCCGATGGCAAAATCCACCGCGTTATCGCACGAGAAGTTGAACGCGCCAACGGTGTGCTCGTTAGCAAAGATGGCAAATGGCTTTATGTTGCGGATAATAACAACGATGTTAAGAACGGTGCGCGAAAACTTTGGCGCTTCCCAAGAAACACAGATGGCGCAATCAACACCAAGCAACAAGAACTAATCTATGATTGGAAACAAGGCCGTGGCCCCGATGGCTTGAAGGAAGATAATGCAGGCAACCTCTATGTTGCGGGCGGCTTGAATAAGCCTAATCTACCCTTCGAACCCGATGCAGATATCAAAGGTGGTATCTATGTCATCAACCCTAATTTAGAAATGAGCAAAAGGTTGATTACCTTCCTACCTATCCCCACCGATGAAGTCACGAACTGCGCCTTTGGCGGTGCAGATAAAAAAACTCTCTACATCACAGGCGGCGGCACCTTGTACTCAATCAAGACCATCAACCTAGGCTTCGTCCGCTTCCCTTAAACGGCACCTTCTTTTGGTTTCTGCATAACCCAACCCGGGCGATTTTGGAATAAACTGCGGATGGGGCTTATTCTGTCAACATTCAAAAAAATATCCCATGCAATATTAAAGTGCGTGGGCTTTACTCGCATCTTCCCTTACCCTCACAATCCCCAAAAAGCATCCTTGCAAATCCAATACGCTGCTTTTAAAATGATTTCATGACTCTTATCAACCACAACTACCGCCCTTTGCTTTATTGTTAAGGCCTAAACCATCCAACAATCGAAAGAGAATGCAATATGCGGGAAGATTCTAGAGGCCGCTTGTTTCGTAACGCTGTCGCTGCGGAATCCCCACTCCAAGTCGTTGGTACCATCACCGCCTACACCGCCCGCATGGCTCAAGCCACGGGCTACCGCGCAATCTACCTTTCAGGCGGTGGCGTTGCTGCAAACTCTCTCGGCATGCCCGACCTAGGAATCAGCACCCTCGATGATGTGATCACCGATGCCCAGCGCATCACCGAAGCTTGTAACCTACCCCTTTTGGTTGATATCGACACAGGTTGGGGTGGGGCATTCAACATCGCACGCACCATCCGGCATATGATCCGCGCCGATGTAGCTGCAGTTCACATGGAAGACCAAGTATCAAGCAAAAGGTGTGGCCATCGGCCTGGAAAAGAAATCGTATCCAAGCAAGAAATGGTAGATCGCATCAAGGCTGCAGTGGATGCAAGAACCGATGACGATTTCGTGATCATGGCACGAACCGATGCTTTGGCGGTTGAAGGATTAAATGCAGCGATCGATCGGGCCTGCGCCTATGTAGCTGCAGGGGCTGATATGATTTTCCCAGAAGCCATTACCGAACTTTCGATGTACAAGCAATTTCGTACCGCAGTGAAGGTGCCCATTCTTGCAAACCTGACCGAGTTTGGAGCCACCCCCTTCTTTACGCTTGATCAACTGCGTGAAGCAAGTGTTGATATCGCCCTTTATTGCTGTGGCGCTTATCGTGCGATGAATGCTGCTGCGCTGAATTTCTACAAGACCCTAAGAACAGAGGGCACGCAAAAAAGCGCTGTGCCCAGCATGCAGTCGCGCATGGAATTGTATGAATACCTAGGCTATCTGGGCTACGAGCAAAAACTCGATGAGCTATTTGCCAAGAACAAAGAGAAGCCCAAGTAGCATTAAAAAAATAACATCTATCCTATTTATCTTAATATCTATCCTTTGGAGTTATCATGTCAACTGCTGAACCTGTCGCTTTCAAACCCAAGAAATCTGTAGCACTTTCAGGCGTCGCTGCGGGCAACACCGCATTATGCTCCGTAGGCAAGGCAGGCAACGATTTACACTACCGAGGCTACAATATTCTTGATGTCGCAAACACTTGCGAATTCGAGGAAATTGCGCATCTTCTCGTGCATGGCAAACTACCAAGCCGAGCAGAACTTCAAAGCTACAAAACAAAACTAAAGTCGCTGCGTGGGTTGCCCTCGGCATTAAAACAAGCGCTCGAAGCATTGCCCGCAAACGCCCACCCCATGGATGTAATGCGCACCGGGGCCTCGGTTCTAGGTTGCGTGCTGCCCGAAAAAAATGATCATAACCAACCTGGGGCTCGCGATATCGCAGACCGACTCATGGCTTCTTTTTCTTCCATGCTGCTCTACTGGTATCACTACTCGCATAACGGCAAACGCATCGAAGTCGAAACCGATGATGATTCCATAGGCGCGCATTTCCTGCATCTGCTGCATGGTACCAAGCCCAGTGCTTCATGGATTAAAGCTATGCACACCAGCTTGATTTTATACGCAGAACATGAGTTCAACGCATCCACCTTTACCACCAGAGTTATCGCAGGAACCGGCTCTGATATTTATTCCGCGATCACCGGGGGCATTGGCGCACTAAGAGGCCCTAAGCATGGCGGTGCCAACGAAGTCGCTTTAGAGATTCAACAGCGCTACACCAATGCAAATGAGGCCGAAGCCGACATCAAGGCAAGGGTTGCAAACAAAGAAGTGGTCATAGGGTTTGGCCATCCGGTGTACACCATTTCCGATCCACGCAACAAGGTGATCAAAGAGGTTGCGCGCACTCTTTCGCAAGAAGCGGTCTCGATGCAAATGTTTGAAATCGCAGAAAGATTAGAAACTGTAATGTGGGATATCAAGAAGATGTTCCCTAACCTCGATTGGTTCTCTGCGGTTGCTTACCACATCATGGGAATACCCACTGCAATGTTCACACCATTGTTTGTGATCGCACGAACTTCGGGCTGGAGCGCCCATGTGATCGAGCAACGAATCGATAACAAGATCATCCGCCCCAGCGCAAATTATGTCGGGCCTGAAGATAAGTCCTTTGTACCAATTGAAAAACGATAACTCAAAGCAAAGAGAAACAATATGTCTG
>CALARU010000336.1 GCA_937888715.1 uncultured Planctomycetaceae bacterium
TGATTCCCAGAAGGGCAAGAATTCCGCCTTGGAAATAAAGCTGATCATACCCTTCCGCAAGTTGAACATTCACATTAAGAACAGCCGCCATGAAAGATCGTAGAGCAGGGGTTACAGGAGTGATTTTACCCAGACTTGGGTCATCAGCCTCGGCTTGAGTTTGTATGAATTTTCCAGACTTCACTGCGGTTCCCGAATGTATGGTAATTCCGGGTGCAACTTTCGCAAGATGCAGAACCATCGAGTCTTCTTCAAGTATTGCACCATCAATGATGGAGTTAAATCCGACGAAAGCAGGCAACCCGCCAGCTTTTCCAATCTTGGCAGAACCTAAAACACTAGCCCCGTGGGCAATGATAACTCTATCGCCGATTGTGACTCCATCCCCGCTGGAAACTATAAGTACATTATCCTGCAAATCGGAATCTTCGCCGATAGTAATAGGGCCATTGGTTGCATCAAGGATAACAAAAGGAGCAATTAATACTGCGCCTCCAATTTCAACGTTGCTTGGATGAATAAACTGGACAGTGGGATCAATATAAGTGTTGTTAAGTTGAACAGGTATGCGAACAGATCCAGTAGCGAAAACACCACCTTGAAAAGCTGCGTTATAGGCGAAAAAAGAGCTAAGTTCTGTGGCGGAACTACTCCAGATGCTAACTTCAGGCGCCCCCCCAGGCCCTGCCGCAGCAACGATATCTTCGAAGCCATCGTAGTTAACATCTGTCAGGCCAACAGTAACCCCACCTGAAAATTGCTGATCAAAAGCAAAGAAGCTGCTTAGTAGGCTGGCATTACCACCATTAAAAACTCGCACATTGGGGCTACCACCTGGCCCAGGGCCGGTGACAATTTCAGATTTTCCATTAAGATCCATATCCCCAACTGCAACAAAAACCCCACCAGTGAATTGCTGCGAGTAAGCGAAAAAGCTTCCTAATTCGATGCCATTGGGTTGAAATATTTTAACATGAGGAGCGCCACCCTGGCCAGTGCCCGTGATGATTTCATCGCCCGCATCGCCATTATAATTTTCTGCAGCAACCGTAACGCCGCCAGTAAAACTTTGGTCGTAGGCGAAGAAACTGCTTGTCAGAGAAGCCACGCCGTTATCAATATTGAAGATGCGGACATTGGGGCTACCACCTGCACCTGCGCTGACAACGATTTCAGAGAAACGATCGTTATCAAAGTTCCCTGATGCAACAAAAACCCCGCCGCTAAAAGAGGGATCAAAGGCAAAGAAGCTGGTTAATATTTTTAGGGTTTTACCATCAAACACATTTACCTGAGGGCCGCCCCCTGGCCCTGCGCCGGTTATATAATCCGGAACACCATCTGCGGTAATATCAGCAACAGCAACCCGAACGCCCCCGGTGAAGGCTTCGTTGTAGGCAAAAAAGGAAGCAGTTTCTTCATTGGTTTCAGCATCAAAAATTCGTACATTTGGGCTACCACCAGCCCCTGCACCCGTAGCAATTATTGCCCCAGCTAATGCAATTCGATTTTCCAATGCTTCCAAACGAGGTGTGAATTTTAGAATAGTAAGGTGAATCCTATGTTAAAACTAGGGCGTAAGTATTTAAATAGTTCATCAATTTTATTTTGGCTTACGCCGTGAGTAAAGTCAATTATTGTTTCGGTAGTAATTTAAAAAGCTTGGCTACGATTTTGCCTTGAATAACGATTATGCTCAATGAAGAATTAAAACAAATCTTTCAGAGCCGGAAGTGTAAGCGACGGTGTAAATTTGCAGAGGGTTTTAAGTCAAACGGTTTCAAAAAGGATGCTTTTAAAGTTTTCTTGATCTGTTCTTTTGCTAATACCAA
>CALARU010000337.1 GCA_937888715.1 uncultured Planctomycetaceae bacterium
TTGGAATCATCTGCAATCATCACCTGCTGCAAGATGGATGCAAGCAATGCAAGAACCAAAGCAAATACAAATGCAGCCCGGACCCCAGCTTCCACACCCCATGCTGCGATGCAGGCGCCACCAACAATCGGACCAAGTATCTTGGGCACCCGCCTAACCAATGCCAAAACTGAAACGCCCAGCGTTCGTCTGTTCTTTGGAACGATTTTCGAAAGTAATTCCATGGTTGCGGGAAGTGAAATCGCAGACCACGAAATAAAAAACATGGCACCTACCAACACCGCCCACCATGTTGGAATAAAAATCACACAGAGATACCCAAGCATGGAAAGAAAGTTGAAGAATAACAACGCACGCTTGGTGCCAAGGCGATCGCTTAAATAACCACCGGGGAAGGAATACAGTGCAGAAAGAAGATCATCCATCGCTGCAAGTAACCCGATTGCCAGAATTGCAGTAGAGGCCTGGGTAAGCTCTTGAAGGTAAAGCGGAAGAAACCGCTCCGCCATGTGTTCGCCCATGCCAACCAAAACAATCATGGCCAGCAAGCCAACCATGCTGCGTTTATTAGTTAAATGGGGATTATATTCTTCAGTTTGTGACACATTTACCTTCAAATCATGCCATTTTTCGTGATTTCGACACATCTACACCCGCTATTTCAATAATACCCTAACAAGTTAAATATCTGTTAGAAAACAAAGGTATTACCTTTGTCTAATTGACTAAAACCGCTCAATCATTTACAACCAATGTATAAGATTGAATCAAGAATATGATTTTGGAGATGGTTTTGAATCGATGGATTCCAATAGTTTTGTTTTTAGTAAGCTTGGCACAGTTGGCGCCTGCCAACTTATGCCTTTGCAGTATATTGCCGTGCATTAGCAACGCATCATCAGATGTTAGCAACGCATCCTCGCATCAGGGCGAATTGTTTTGTGCGGAAGAAGAATCATGCCCATGCCATGAAGGAAAAGATGTTCCCCCGTGCCGATCTGAGAAAAATCAGTCTTCGCATTCCTGCCCATTCGATCAAACCACTGTAGTTTCAGATTATGCGGGGCCTAAAAAGCTCGTAGATTGCGAGACAGGTAACGACCTTGAATTTCATCAATTCAATCCCAGCCCTCAAATTCTATCGGCACAAAAAGAATCCGATCTTATTTCGAATCACAGCCTACCGCCTGTCCCTCTGTATCTGCGCCTCCAATCTATTCTAATTTAACCCATCTTTAATATATTTAAAACGACTGCCATTACTCTTTAGTGGTAAAGGTGGTTTTTTCTAAACTACAACCTATTACAATTAAACCTTATCCAAGGAATCACCCATGTCTGAACCAGTGGATCACAATAAAAACGAGTCAACTGCACCAAGGCACCCTTTCATAGAAAAGGCTGTTCTTGTGTTAGTACTGCTATCGCTGGGCACGCTTGCTTATGGTGGGCACCGGGTCGGCTGGAAAGTTTCAAAGTTTTCAGCGTTATGGAGCCAGCCTTCTGAAATAGAAGATTGGTGTGATCTGCATCATGTTAAGGAATCTGTATGTATTGAATGCGACCCAAAGCTTGTTCCCAAGGTAAAAGAGTTTGGGTGGTGCGCTAAGCATGGTGTGGCAGAATGCCCGCTATGCCACCCAGAAACTGCTTCGGTCCCAGTTAAAGATTTAGAAAAAATCACACAAAGGGCAGAGCTTGGGCTGAAATCTCAAGAACGAAACACAAACAATCCCATCTGCAAATCACACCAAAGGCGCATTCAATTCGCAAGCTTGGAAGAAGTTGAAAAAGCAGGAATTACTGTTGAAGCAGCTTGGTCAGCCCCAATGATAGAGTTCCTGTCTGCGCCTGCAGAAATTATTTTTGATCAAACCAAAGTGGCACATCTTTCAGCACGATCTTCGGGAACCGTTTGGCGGGTAATGAGGCATTTGGGCGAAAAAGTAAAACCCGGTGAAATGCTAGCACTGGTAGATTCCATGGAAGTAGGCAAGGCAAAATCCGATCTGCTGCAAATGGTTGCGCTGAGTCAATTGCGCACTCTTACCCTCGGAAGACTTCGTGCTGCTGGCCAGGCAACCCCATTCGCAACCCTAGAAGAAGCTGAATCCTCCTTGCGTGAATCCACGATCAAATTGAATGCAGCCAGGCAAACTTTGGTTAACCTCGGGCTGCCCATGGATAACATTAACTTGCAAGGAATTACCACGGAAATGCTCGAAAGCAAGCTGCATTTTCTGGGAATCCCTGCAGATATAGCCAGCAAACTCGACCCTGCAAAAACCACTAGAAATCTCCTACCCTTGGTTTCCCCCATGGATGGCATCATCGTTTCGAGAGAAGTGGTTGCAGGAGAAGTTGTGGACGCAAGCAAGATATTATTCGAGGTGGTAGATAACGAACACAAATGGATGACACTGGATGTTAAGAGTGAGAATGCCCGCTTCCTGCACCTTGGGCAGAAAGTTCTATTTCAAGAAAATCAAAGCATCAAAGATGTTGCATGCAATCTTTCGTGGGTAAGTACCCAAGCAGATCTTAAAACCCGAACCGTAAAGGCACGTGCTAATTTAAATGATGAAGGTGGCAAAATGCGGGCCAATACTTTTGGGACTGGAAAAATCATCCTGCGCGAAGAACCATTAGCACTCTGCGTACCCAAAGAAGCAGTGCACTGGGAAGGTTGTTGCAATATTGTTTTTGTAAGGGATGCAAACTTTCTTAATCCTGATGCACCCAAATTCTTTTCTGTTCGCAAAGTTCGCATCGGCATTCGAGATGAAAACCAAGTAGAGATCTTAGCGGGCCTTCTACCAGGCGAACTTGTCGTGAAGCAAGGCAGTGGGCTTTTATTATCTGAACTTCTCAAAGGTAGTTTAGGCGAAGGTTGCGCCTGCCATAGCAAGAAATAACCGGGGTTCGCATGCTTAATTGGATTATTGAAACTTCGTTAAAATATCGCTGGATGGTCATCGCATCTACCTTTGTGCTTATTGCATCTGGGATACTTGCCCTCAACCATTTAGATATTGATGCATTTCCCGATACCACACCGGTTCAGGTTCAAATCAATACGGTAGCCCCTGCGCTTGGCCCCGAGGAAATCGAACAGCAAATCACCTTCCCTATCGAACAAAAATTAGGCGGCTTGCCTCGCATCAGCCAGTTGCGCTCGATCTCAAAATTCGGTCTATCACAGGTAGTGGTAATTTTTGAAGATGGCACAGATATTTATTTCGCAAGGCAGATCATCAATGAAAGATTAGGAACGGTCCAGCTTCCGCCTGGCCTAGAAAAGCCAAAAATGGGCCCAGTCTCTACCGGCTTGGGCGAAGTTTTTCATTATATCGTGACAGGCAAAGGCGATGATATCACACAGCTTCGCACCATCCATGATTGGGTGATCAGGCCCCAGATGCGCACCTTAAAAGGCGTTGCAGAAGTTAACTCTTGGGGCGGGTTCGAAAAACAATTCCAAGTTCGGGTTGATCCTCAACGATTAGCTAAGTTCGGTCTTACCTTTGATCAAGTCTCCCTTTCCATTCGCGAAAACAACCAGAATGTAGGCGGGGGCGTCATCGATCAGGGTAGTTCCATGCTATTAGTTCAGGGGTTGGGCCGCACTACCTCGCTTCAACAAATCAGCAATATTCAACTCGCTGTCAACGATGGTATTCCAATTCTGCTTAAAGATATTGCGGATGTTACCATCGGCCATGAAGTAAGACGGGGCGCTGTTACCGCAGATGGCATGGGCGAAGTGGTGTTGGGGTTGGGGTTCATGACCATGGGAGAAAACTCGCATGAAGTTACCTGGGGAATGAAAAACCAACTAGAGAAAATTAAAGAGCGCCTGCCCGGCAATGTTAAAGTTGAAACCGTTTATGATCGCACCGAGTTGGTAGATTTTGTAATTGATACTGTTCGCTCTAACCTGTTTGAAGGCGGTTTGCTGGTGATAGCAGTCTTGTTTATGTTTCTTGGAAACCTGCGGGCTGCCTTTATTGTTGCGTTGGCCATTCCTCTTTCCATGTTGTTTGCTTTTTCAGGTATGCTGCACTTTGGCATTGCTGCTAGTTTACTTTCGCTTGGTGCTATCGACTTCGGCATGGTGGTTGATTCTTCGGTGGTGATGATCGAAAACTGCGTTAGGCATCTTTCCGAAAACAACACGAAAGAAAGCAAGGAAGAAATCATCCGCAAGGCAGCACTTGAAGTGCGCAGGCCAACGCTGTTTGGCGAACTGATCATACTAATTGTCTACCTTCCAATTTTGACTCTTGAAGGCATCGAGGGAAAATTGTTTCGCCCCATGGCCCTCACCGTAATTTTTGCACTACTGGGATCGATGGTATTATCGCTTACCCTGATGCCTGCGTTGGCCAGCCTAATGTTGCCCCGCAGATTGCCTGATCATGAACCTTTTATTCTAAGGTTAATCAAGTTGATTTATGTACCTACTTTAAAAGCAACAATGAGACATAAAACCGCAGTGCTTGCTTTTGCATTTGTAGTGCTCGCATTTTCCTTCGGTATGGTTGCACCAAATCTGGGAGCAGAGTTTATCCCCAGACTTTCTGAAGGTGCGATTGCATTGGGAACAGTACGACTTGCAGGCACCAGCCTCGAAGAATCGGTTGCAACCAACACCATGGTAGAAAAAGTACTTTTAAAAGCATTTCCCGATGAAATCAGGCATGTGTGGAGTAGGGCAGGAACTGCAGAAGTCGCAACCGACCCCATGGGCGTTGAACTCACGGATATTTTCATCAGCCTTAAACCCAGAAATCAATGGAGCAAAGCCACAACCCAGGAAGCCCTCACCGTTTTGATTGATCGGGAATTGCGATCAATTCCGGGATTGAAGTTTGCCTTTTCTCAACCCATTGAAATGCGAATCAATGAGATGCTTGCAGGCACCCGCTCCGATCTTGCAGTCAAATTATTTGGCGATGATCTCATGGTGCTTAAAGAGAAGGCGCTTGAAATTCAAAAAGTCATGCAGGGTATTCCCGGAGTTGCAGACCTCAATGTTGAGCAAGTGACCGGCCAACCTGTCATGCAGGTAAAGGTTAAGCAGGATCAAATCGCCCGTTATGGCATCCCTGCAAGGGCAGTGCTTGATCTGGTGGAATCTATAGGCTCTAAGCCTTTAGGCGAAATCGTGGATGGGCAATTCCGCTTTCCCTTAGCAATTCGATTACCCGACTCTTGGCGAAATAGTCCGGAATCCGTGGGATCAATACAACTACCCGCTGCAACGGGTGAAAGAATTCCTCTTTCTAGAATTGCAGATATCAAAATCATTGAAGGGCCTTCAACGATTACGCGCGAATGGGGCCAAAGGCGAATTGTGATCACCTGCAATGTACGAGGCCGTGATATTGGGTCTTTTGTAGATGAAGTACAATCAACCATCAACCAGAATGTTACGCTGCCACCCGGGCGGTATCACCTTGCCTACGGTGGGCAGTTCGAACAATTGCAGCGTGCCAGAAACAGGCTTTTTCTTGTAGTACCCGTCGCTTTAATTCTCGTATTTGCACTTCTCTATGCAACTTATGGCAATGTGATGGATACCCTTCGAGTGTTCACAGGTATCCCTTTTGCGTGGGTGGGTGGCATACTTGCATTATGGGTTCGGGATATGCCATTTTCCATCTCTGCAGGCATCGGGTTCATCGCACTTTCCGGTGTTGCAGTTCTAGATGATATGATTTTGGTTTCTTATGTAAGGCACCTGATGCAAAAAGGGCGCTCTTTGGAAAAAGCGGTTGAAGAAGCAGCCATCACTCGATTGCGCCCAGTGTTGATGACCACATTGGTTGCAAGTCTCGGTTTTCTACCGATGGCATTTAGCACGGGCATGGGGGCAGAAGTGCAAAGGCCCTTGGCAACGGTAGTGATAGGCGGAGTTCTAAGCGCCATGGTCATGTCGATCTTGGTGCTGAGGGTGGTTTTCGTAGTGTTTCGCTGGCCTGAAAAACCAGCTCGTACGATGGAAGTCTCTTCCATCACGAAGGAGTCGGGTAATTCGTTTTCAACACTTTAGGATAAACCTAGAGTGTAACTTTTTAGGAGGATGTTTGATGATTCGATTTGTGTTTTCTACCGTGATATTACTTGGAATTTCCATGCTTATTGGATGTGGGAAAGAAGCCACTTCCACCAAAGGCAAGACTGCCGAAGCGAAGGGAAATGCCAATGAAATTGCGCATTCGGGTTGGTGGTGCGATGAGCATGGCATCAAGGAAAGCGAATGCAGCATGTGCAGTTCGAAGGTTGCCAAGGCTTTTCAGGATAAGAAAGATTGGTGTGATATCCACATTCGTGCGAAGAGCCAATGCTTTATATGCGACCCAAGTTTGAGGGAAAAGTTTGCGGTACAGTATCGGGCCAAGTTTGGTAAGGAACCACCAGAACCTACTGATAACATGCCCGAAAAAGCAGAAAAGAAAAGCTAGATAGCAAAGCAAACCAGATAGTTTGTGCCTGCATGATACCATTGAAGTTCACGGGGCCTGTTCGAAACTAATTCAGACATAATTCTAACTTACCACCCTAACAATTATTATTACTTTGTTGGGGGGGTAATTCCCTAGACTACAATTTCACGAATCATTTCACCATAGGGCAGCAGATTCACCTGACGACCCAATCGATCTTTCATGGTAGTCTCAGAATTTACCCCCAACAAATGATAAATCGTTGCAAGAATATCCTTGGCTGTAACTGGCCGGTCTACAACTTCAGCTCCAATCCGGTCGGTACGACCAACCACCGTCCCTCTTTTAACCCCCGCACCCACTAAAAGATTAGAGTAAGCCCTACCCCAGTGCCCACGGCCATCACCATTATTTTCCAACTTAGGGGTCCTGCCCATTTCGCTTGCCACCCATATCAAAGTTTCATCAAGCAAGCCCCGCTGCTCGAGATCTAGGATAAGTGCGGAAAAAGCTGCATCGAACCCCGGAAGCAAATCGTTCTTTAAACGGTTTTTATGATCCACATGCGTATCCCAACCAGCATTAAGTTGCCCTACTTCATCCCAAATAACGGTGACAAATTTGCAACCAGCTTCAACCAACCTACGGGCTTGAAGTGCCCCTTGGCCGAAAAGTGTCAGACCATAAGATTCCCGAAGGCCAATCGGTTCTCTGCCCAGATCAAGCGCAGAGCGAACCTTAGGCGAACCAACAAGATCGAAGGCGAGTTGCCTTTGCCTGTCATGCCTTTGACCTTGATTAGTTTGGTTCCTATTTCGGTTTGCGATATCAAACTGCTCGAGAAGATTTTTGCGCCTGTTCAAGCGATCAAGAGTAAGGTCTGCGCTGGTATCGGGATCGCCAAAGAATTCAAACCTACTCTCAGGAGTAATGCCAAGGTACGGATCTTCAAGGTTTTCCGCAGGGCCATTCGACATTCGAACCATGCTACGCGTTGCTTTGCCCCGGAAATCTGTCCAGACAGGATCAAACTGGTTTCCTAAAAACGCACCATGAGGGCGGGCATAAAAAGCTGCAGGCCTGCGTGTAGAAAGCAACCAAGGCAAAATAACATTATCCGGAATATTTCCGGCAGGTTTTGGCCCTCGTCTTTGCTGATCAAGATAAGAAACCACCGAACCAAGGTAGGGCCAATGCTGGGCATGCTTCTGCGTTTCCTCGATGGGGATCGTTCCTTCAGGCAAACCCGTTGTCGCCCATTGCATTCCATGAAAATTCCAAGGATGATTCAATGAGCGAACCAGACAAACCCGATCCATCACACCTGCAACTTTGGGTAAATGCTCGTTGATGGTTACGCCCGGAAGCTTGGTTGCTATAGGCTTAAAAACGCCTCGCACCTCCAGAGGCGCTTCAGGCTTCATGTCAAAAGTTTCAAGCTGACTGGGGCCACCAAAAAGATAAAGAACAATCACATTCTTGGCAGAACCAAACGATTTTCCCTGTGTTAAATCTGGCTTGCCTAGTACCGCTGGCGCACCAAGTAACCCAAGGCCACCTGCAAGCAAGGATTCCCGCCGGGTCAATCCATCGCAAAGCATTCTTGGGGAACCCAAAACACGCAACATGACCAACCCTCATTACCAAAGTAAATACTGCACAAATACAAGATACATCAAAAAGGATGCAGGGCATATTAAAAAGAGGAAGAAGGGTTAAGCAGTATTAAGAAAGAGGCATAAAACATTTAGGCAGGCCGATACCAACAACCTTTAATTTCCCAAGATAGGTTTGCGCTTGGGGATTTTGAAACCCCGTCTTAGGCGTAACCATCGTGGCGGTGATGGTCGCTTTGATTGTTGGATCCGAGGCAATGCCTGTATCCGCATTTAACCCCGACGGCAAATCCACGGCAAGAACTTTCACACCCGATTCATTAATCTGCCTAACAATAATATCAAAAGGAGTTCTTAAACTCCCCTTCTGCCCCGTACCAACCAAGGCATCGACAATCCAAACTGCATCTTGAAAAATGCTTTTCAGATCTTCTGCACTGGGGGAAGTTAAAACCTTCATGGGAATATCTGAATGAGCAATAATTGCATGATTCATGCAGGCATCACCCATCAGTTCTTTAGGATTTGCAAAAAGCAAAACCTGAACATCAACCCCCGCTGCATTCAGATGGCGGGCGATGACAAAACCATCCCCGCCATTATTCCCCCTGCCACAGCAAATCACCACTTTCCCTTTTAGATTCTCTGCAAGGAGAATTTCAACAATGCCCCTGCCTGCATTTTCCATGAGAACAATCCCCATGATATGCCCCTGACTCTTGGCGAGCCAATCCACATTTCGGGATTCTTCAGCACTTAGGTAACGCATGGGCCAGCTCTGTGAAGTTATCTACTAATACGAAGCCCGCCACCTTTAAGAAGCGCTTCGACTTCTTCAGGGCGAACCCAGGCAAAATCGCCGGGAATCGAATGTTTGATCGCACTGGTTGCAACGCCCCAATCTAGGGCATTCTGCACATCGCCACCCAGCAATCCATGAATCAAACCCGCAGCAAAAGAATCCCCCGCACCCAATCTATCAACTATTTCAACCTCATAAGTGCGAGTTTTATAGACCTTGCCTTTTTGATAAGCCATGCCTGTCCAAGTGTTGCGCCATACCAACGGATTTTCCCGAAGGGTGATCGCAACGATGTCGAGTTTAAATTTGTCTGCAACCTTTGCTGCAACTTCTTCGTAGTTGGAACCGGTGATGCCAAACACTTTCTCAACATCTTCTTCGGTGGTGATAAGCACATCGCAATATTGCATCAAATCAGAAAGGCAATTACCCGCTTCGGTAGTGGTCCAAAGCTTGACCCGGTAATTCAAATCCATGCTGGTTTTAACACCAGCGGCTTTTGCAGCCATCATGGCTTCGCGTGTAGCTGCAGCACTAGATGCGCTTAACGCTGGGGTTATCCCAGTAACATGAAACCATTTAGAACCTGCAAAAACCTTGGCCCAAGGAACCATGCCGGGCTGGACTGCTGCGATGGCAGAACCCTTGCGATCATAAATAACGCTGCTAGCGCGGGGGGCCGCACCAAACTCTAAAAAATAAAGTCCTAGCCTTTCATCCTTGGAATACATTACATGACTGGTATCAACACCCGCTTCACGGGCATGATTTGCAACCAACCGACCGAGTGGATTATCAGGCAGACGGGATATCCACGAGGCACTATGGCCCAAACGCGAAACCGCAACAGCAGTGTTCAACTCTGCGCCGCCAACTTGTAAATCTAAACTTTTAGCCTGTTCAATCCTGCGGAATCCTGGAGGAGAAAGCCTGATCATTGCTTCGCCAAAAGTGATCACTTCAAACGCCATGATTATTTCCCTTTCAAGGTGGAGTTACGAAAATTCTTAACAATTTCGACATACTTGGAAGCAAGCTCGCGGATGCGATCAAAGTTTTTCTCTGCCACAGCTTTGGGCTCAACCAACTGGCTTCCAATCCCCAGGCAGCATGCGCCAGCTTCTAAAAATTTCTGTGCTGTGTTGAGGTCAACACCCCCCGTTGGCATCATGCGAACCTGTGGAAGAGGGCCACGCACCGCCTTAAAAAACATCGGACCCAGTACATCCGCAGGAAACACTTTGCAAACATCCGCACCAGCTTCCCATGCTGCCATGATTTCCGTCGGGGAAAATACGCCAGGCATGATTGCTTTGTCATAGCGCCTGCACATTTTGATCAAATCCAAATTCAGCACGGGAGATACCAGATATTCAGCTCCTGCAAGAATTGCAGCACGCCCAGTTTCCGTATCAAGGATTGTGCCGGCGCCCAGCATGATCCGATCGCCCAAGGCATGGCGAACCTGCTTAATAACATCAAGAGCGTGCGGAACCGTCATGGTGATTTCAATCACGGTAACGCCACCATCCACCAACGCCCGAGCAACCTCTACAAGTTGCTGACTGTCATGCGAACGAACAATCGCAACGATTCCCGTCTCAAGAACCTGTTTTACACATGCATCACGACTCATTGCAATTCTCCCTGGATGAAAATATTCATCCAGCTATTGTGATATATATTTAAAGAAGAGCAATAAAAGAATCTATCTTCGTTCGAAAAGAGACTGCGTTTTTACAATCGTAAACTCAGCAGGAAAGGTATGAAAAGTATTGGTAACAATGCAACCAGGGCGGGCATCTGCAGTAATAAATCCCAGAGGAGGCAGAGAAAAACGATGGGTGTTTTTAAAATGATGGATCAATCCACGCTTGACACCATCCTGCAAAATCTCATTGTGAATCTTCAGAAAAATATCAGGCGCAAGCGTTTCCACATGAAAACACATTTCGTAATGGATGTTGTTGACACAAGTCAACCTCTTGGAAAGCCCCTGCTTAAGTTTGAAACCCATTAGGCGCTTAGCTTCAGGAAGCAATTGCGTGGATGAAGCCGCAATTTCAGTCAGGGTTAATTCAGGGTGATCAAAGGTAATTTGATGGCCTGTGGTGGTGATGTCCACACGAAGTTTGTAATTCTCACGCTCGACCGTTTTAGTCGCAAGAATCTCAAATAACTCTGGATGTAAATGCCTGCCGTATACTTGGAAAACCAAGTCTTGCACCGGCGGCCTTGATTCCAACATCATAACCTTTTCGTCCTCCATTTAATGATCATGCTAAACTAGTATAGTCATTATAAAGAAGGTTCACAACCTAAGTTGCAAACAACTTTTTGCAACAATTCAAGGATTGCTGATCATTGGGATTTTGAAAGCTACGATTTGAATGATGATGATAACAAAGAAAAAGGGCGGCCAAGGTTTTGCAACCACTGAACGCCCGATAGAAAGCTTCAATCAATTACTTTTTCTTCCAAACATGGATAAATTCGCCTGTACCAGACTTTGTGCTGAAAGTCTTAGGGCGTTCTTTTCTAGGTAGAGCGAAGCAAACGGTCCAAACATCTTTTTCGATTTTATAAATACCCAGGTAAGTCTTCCCCTTGAATTCGCCTGATGTATCGGTTGAATCAATTTCTTTGGGCTTTTTTGTTGGGTCAATTTTATGAGTTCCACCAAAGGAATCTTCGCCTACCTTAACCGAATGAGCACCATTCTTATTGGTAATCAAGGCTGATTTTACAATATTTTCAGGGGCTTTTTCACCCTTCTTTTCGCTCGAGACCATGGTAAAAGAGCCTTCTAAGAACTGCATGTCTTTTTCAACACTCTCCTGAAATTCGGCAGCAATTAAAACACCGCCAAAAACAAATACACATGCACCCAATAAGCTCATCCTTGAGTTACGCATAAAACCTCACCCCTAAAAATAATTTTGAACTTTGATCCAAGCGACCAAAAAATAACTGTAGCATTTAGTTGTTAATGCTATCAACACCACAATAGTTTTGGTGCAAATCAAAACAACAATGAACTTCCCAACCGCAATCACAAAACTTAAACTTCAATTCAATCCCTGCAAATTAATCCCCATTGAACATTGGTGGGCAATCTTTATTAGATTCCTTTTCAAGAATTGAAGATTGCAACATAATCAAATTATCTTATAGTTATAGGTGATATACTTATATGCCGGTTATAGTTCTTATTAAGGAATCGCCCAAATGCTTCCCCAACCCTGGCAAAACTTTGCCGCTAGCTTTTTTGCCATTCTATTACTGGGATCCCCAACTTTTTTCATGGGTAAAAGCCAGGCAGACAAACCAACGAATTCGAGCGCAAATTTAGCACAAAAAAACAGGGGGCCAAATGGGCCGGAGCCTAAAAAATCAGATCCTAGGCAAATTGCTGCCCTTGCAGCAGACCGAAAAGTAGAAGCGGAACGCCAAGCCGCCAAATTAAAAGTGGAAGAAAACCGAATTGCTTCTAAAAAAGCGGAAGAAGCTCGCAAATCTGAAGAGGAATACGATTCTAACGGGCTTATTTTATTATGGAAAACTGTAAAAGCTGTTGAAACTCAATTTCTAGGCATGGAGATCACCGGAACGGTAATTAACCGGCGTAGTAAGACCTTGAGTTATGCACAGATAAATTTCAGCATATTAGACGAAAGTGGCGCTCAAATCGGAAGTGCATTTGCAAATATCAACGGCCTTGAATCTGGCGCACGCTGGAACTTCAAAGCACAATCTTTCAATAAAAATGGTGAAAAATTCAAGTTATCAAAGCTTTCAGGGTTTTAACCTCTAAACTCCACAACCATTTTTATCATCAAACAATTGATAATCATTGTAAATTTTATTTATAGCCGACCAGCCCAGAGTCACCCATGAATACTGAAATGTTTTGCCCGAAGTGCCTAGAAATCTTTTTGATTCCAACCAAAAAAGGTGAAAAATTCCCACTATGTACAAGCTGCAAAGTAACCCTAAAAGTTAATGAAGCCCCTCTGGAATCTAAGCCCGCAGCAACAAAACCACCTGCAAAAACCACACGCACCAACCTTAAAAAAGTGATTCCGCCCCCGCCCTCGGAGTCCAAAAAGAAAAACACAATTGCCTTGGCCGCGGGTGCTGTAGCTGGGATGCTTGTTCTCGGTGGCATCAATTTGATTCTTTACCAATTTAAAAAAGAAGCCCCCGCTGAAGTAGTTGCCGTGGAAACTCCTGAAGAAATTCCTGAGAACAATGCCATCCAACTTGCAGCCTTGCAAAAAAAACCTGCAGATGTGCTTAACACGGAAATTTTAGAACTACTCAACTCAGATAATAAAGAACACAATCTAGCAGCGTTAAAAGCCATCCTTGCCAAGAATGCAGAGGTGCTTCTTTATTTAGATGACTGCGTAAAGCTTGCAAAAAGCCCAGATGAAGATCTGAAAAAAGTTGCGATTAATTGCCTCGGGCTGATGAAGCCCAATGGCAATAAAATCCTCCCAGAATTATGCGCCCTTTTAAAGAGCGCATCACCAGAAATCCAAGCATTAATTTCAAATTCCATGATTAATCTTGGCCCCTACGATTTAAAAGATGCTGAACCCTATTTAAACAATTTAAAACCAGAAAGTGCCAGCGAATTGAAATTTGCGGCACTCGTTCTTGCTGGGCAAGTCAAAGGCGACATTTCCGCATTCCAAAGCCCCATCATAGAAAGCTTGAAAGTTAAAGACCCAGAAACAACCAAGGCGGCTATAAATGCGCTTGGTAAAATCGCCCTGAAGAAGCCTAAGGAAATTGTCCCTTTACTATTGCCTTATTTAGATAGCAAAGATGCAACTATATTAGATATTGCAAATAAATCTCTCATGGGAGTGGCATTTGTTTCTGCACCAGATTTAGAAGTTTTGGTTGATTTTCTGGGCGAGAAAAACAGTCCGCAAGTTCAAGCAAAAGCACTGGAATTTATCACCAAGCAGGGAAAGTTCAACTGGGCTAGTTTTGCTGAAAAATTAAAACCTACACTCACCTCGAATGATGAATCCGTTCACGAGTTGGCTTTAGTTGCAGCCTTACAGGCGGGAAGCAATGCCAAAGTCCTTGCACCAGAATTGAAAATTTTATTTAAAGAACCGCACGAAAACATCAAAATTGCCTGCCTCAAAATATTTGAAAAAGTAGGCCGTGAGGGCAATGCTATAGGTGAAATTGTGGATGCCTGTTCCGAACCAAATCTTAAAGTTCGGGAGTTAGCTTTTTCTCTGCTAAGTAATCTAAAACCGCCTCTTGGTGCAACTGATGCTCTAGTTATTAAAGAAAAAATCATTTTTGCATTGCCTGATATTAAACTATTTCTGCTAGAGGCGCTAGCTACTTGCGGAAAAGAAACATCGGTGGCATCCAAAGAAATTGGAATTCTATTAAAAGACAAAGACAACAAAATAAAAGCAGGAGCTTTAAAAACAATCTGTAATATGGGCCCAGATTCCAAAGATCTTCTTCCGGATGTTGTTGCATTTCTCAAAATTGATTCGCCTTCAACAGAGGATCTTGCATTGGCAAAAGTGGCTTTATCAACTCTTGAAAAACTTGGGCCAAATGCATTCCCTGCCTTGGATGAATTAAGCAAACAAATTGAAAACAAGAATTTAGTAATTGCGAAGGGTTCGTTAACCGTTTTAGGTGCAATGGGAAAGGAAGCCCTGCCTGCGCTTTCAAAAATGATGGCAGCATTTATTAACAGAGACCTTTTAGAATTCGCAAGCGATCAAATTGCAAAAATTGGTATTGATGCAGTGAAACCATTGATTAAAGGACTGGAAAGCCCAACGCCGGAAGTTCGCCTGGGATCCTCTCTTTCGTTAGGCAACATGGGATCAGTCGCCAAGGATGCTGCTCCTGCCTTAGCTAAGCTTGCATTTCAAGACAAAGTCCCATTGGTTCGAAGCGAAGCAAAAAAAGCCCAACTAAGAGTGCAATCAGGAACAAAATAAATCGTCAAATGAATTTACTTGCAAACTGAAAGCCAACACCACAACCGTTTTGGTGCAAATCAAAAGCTATTATTGAAGTCTAAGACTTTAACCAAGAATTGACTGGATGGGTCTGCCACCATGCGATATTGCAGTGGGCCTTCCCAGCGTATCATGAGCCACAGCTTCTGAATCAATTCCTAAGAGAGTATAAACCGTAGCGCAAAGATCGCCCGGTGAAACAGGATGATCCACAGGATAAGCAGCCTGCCTATCTGATTTGCCAAGCACAAAACCTTTTTTAATACCCGCCCCAAAGAGCAAACAAAAACCACACTGAGGCCAATGATCGCGTCCTGCACTGCCATTGATCCTGGGTGTGCGACCCATTTCACCCGTGACAATCACCAAGGTGGAATCGAAGAGCCCGCGCATTTCAAGATCATCCATCAATGCGGTAACCATGGTGTCAAGAATCGGCAGATTAAACTTGAGCATGCCAAAGTTGTTATTATGCATATCCCAATGGCCGCCATGCGAATCGGCACCGCATTCCCAATTAACTGTTACAAAAGTAACGCCTGCCTCGACAAGCCTTCGGGCAGCGAGCAAGCTAGAGCCATAAAGGTTTTTGCCATACCTTTCACGAAGTAAGCTTGGTTCCATGTCGAGATCAAGAGCTGTTCGCACGCCTGAAGAGGTAAGAAGGTCATAGGCTTGTTTTTGCTGTCTGGTAAGGTTGGCAGACTTGGCAGGGTCACCAATTTTTTTGGAGACATCATCCATTTTTCTCTGCAATCTTTTGCGGTCTGCAATGCGATCAAGTGAAAGTCCAGGGGTTTGGCCAAAGGCTGCAAGCACAGGATCGCCTACTGGAAGAACCGGATCATAGAACGAACCTTTGCGGGCAAAGGCGGGCTCGCACATAGTGGTGATGGGATCGTATTGTTTGCCGAGGTAACCACCATAGGGCCCAGCCCTTCGAAGCCCTTGGCTGAATCCTGGAAACGCGGGCATCACAACATGAAATGGTGTTGCTTCCTTACCCATGCCAAAGTGCTGGCATACTGCAGCCATGCTTGGATGATCCGAGGGCTTTGCAAAATAATTTTCTCGATCGGAACCACCTGTAAAACCTGTGAGCACGGAATAAGGATTATGGCTGTTATAGCCATGCGAAACGGTTCGAATCAGAGTTGTTTTATCAAGCCTGCTGGCAATAAGGGGAAGATGTTCGCAGATTTGGTACCCTGGGATTTTCGAAGCGATGGGTTTAAACTCGCCCCGGATTTCCTTGGGCGCATCGGGCTTCATATCAAAGGTATCAATATGGCTAGGGCCGCCAAACAGGTTCACCAGGATTACCGACTTGGCTTTGTTATTTCCGGAGTTTATTTTGGGACCAGCCTGAAGCAAAGAACCAAAACCCGCACCCGCAAGCATCGACATACCACCCAATTGCAGAACCTTGCGCCTGTTTAATTTTGGATTGGACAACATTGGTATCTGAAAGGCAGGGTGCATGCATACTCCGGTGGGACTAGCTTTATGCTGACTTATATTCGATTGGAAGTCAAACTAACTTTTATAAAAGCATGGTTTTTTCGTTGGTAACTCATGAAAAATTAATCTGACCTATGGTATAAATGAATCAATCCTTTAATTCTTGGAATAAAACAGATGGTTAAATCTATGAATCAATTGAAAAGAATTCTTGCTGCGTGTACGATTGCAGCATTTTTAATAATCGCACTGGGTAGCAGCTTTGCAGAATCACCTAAAAACCCCCGATTCACCGCATTGGAAAAGCATGCGCTATCTGCGAAATCAGCAGATGAAAAAGATTTTGCAACCCTTGCAGCTTTTCTGGTTTCAAAAGCCAAGGGAGACAAAGAAAAAGCATGGTGCATCTACCGCTGGGTAACCGATCGGCTTGCTTACAATGTCGAGGCCTTTTTAGCAAAGAACCCTGGAGACAATTCGGTTGAAACAGTGCTAAAGACTCGCCTTTGTGTCTGCGAGGGGTATTCGCGGATGTTTTTAAAGTTATGCGAGGAAGCCGGGCTTGAGGCATCAAAGGTGGCAGGGGTTGCGCGCAGCGGCAGCAAAGATGCAAAGGGCAAGCCTGCTTTTGAATCTCATGCTTGGAATGCAGTAAAACTGGATGGCAAATGGGAACTGCTGGACTGCACCTTTGGTTCGGGAAGTGTCGATAAAAAAGTGTTTGTCAAAAACTTTGAACCAATGTTCTTCATGGTGCCCCCAGAACAAATGCGATTTACGCATTTCCCTGAAGATGCCAAATGGCAACTACTGGAAAAAACAATCACTAGGGAAAATTTTGATAAGCAACCTCTGGTTCAAGCTAGCTTGTTCAAACTTGGGCTATCTCCCGTCAGCATTTTAAAAGCCACAAAAAGCTCATCATTTGGGGGTTTCCCGGAAATATTCGATGTCGCAAAAACTAAAATCAAAGTTGTCGAGGTTCCATTAAACGCCAAGCTTAAAACAGGGCAGATTTATCGCATTGCAATCGAATCGCCCGAACTTTCGAAAGTACTGATTCTTTCAAACGACAAGCCTCAGATGAATTTACAAAAACAGGGGAGTAGTTTTACGGGACAGATTCGCGCATTAAGCGGAACCATGCTGATTGCAGTGCAAAAACCAAGCCAAGGGAATGAGTATTCTTTTTTGTTGCGCTACAAGGTGGAATAACAACAGTCAGGCCTTCGCCTCCTACATTCCGAACCAGTCAGGCAACAATTTCAAAAATAAAGAACCTATTGCCTTGTTTGATGACGATTTTCAAAATATCATTGGGTATTAATCGAAAAAATCTTTTAACGAAAATGGGACTGCATGGCATTTGCACCTGAAACCATCAAACTGCTGAGAGCAGCAAAGGAATTAGTAAAAAAAATTCCCGCTGATGCTGTTTTGATCCTTGCAGATGGCCCTATGGAATGGGACAAGGTGCTGGAAGAGTTATCAGGCACACGAATATTGGTTGCAGCCAGGCATGAAGATGACTTCGTGCGCATCAAAGATCACCCCGATCTGACACTCATCGAGATTGAATCCGGCCCCACCCCCACCCAAGAACGCATGAGTCTTGCACTTCTCGAAGCAGTACGATCTGAAAAACTCAGGCAGGGCGCAGAGGTGGTAGTTCTTTACAATGGTATTGAAGTGGGCGAAGACAAGCCCGACATGATAGATACCCTCAGCCTGATCAAATTAGGCGTACATCTCGAAAAATTAAGTGCGCAGGATCTTCGCAGGCTAGATACTCAAGTACCCTTAGAAACCCTCCGGGCCGTGGTCGACCTTGCGACCGAAATAGGCAGAGAAGGCAGAGAAGGCCACCCTATCGGGACTATGTTTGTCGTGGGGGACACACGCAAAGTAATGGGTCTTTCACGCCCCATGAACTTCAATCCCTTCCGTGGCTACAGCGATGAAGAACGCGATGTCCGCAACCTCGCAGTGCGCGAACAAATCAAAGATATCGCCAAGCTGGAAGGCGCAATTATTATTCGAAGAGATGGCGTTGCAGTGGCTGCATGCAGACGAATCGAAGCTTCCTACTCAGGTTTTACCCTTAGCATGGGATTGGGCACTAGGCACGCATCTGCAGCCGCTATAAGTAAAAGCACCAAAGCAATCGCTGTAACAGTTAGCCAATCTTCCGGTACGGTTCGTGTCTTTCAAAACGGTGAAGTGATGCTTCATATCGAACCATTGGCCCGCCCTATGACATGGGGTAAGTTCCGGATGGATGCGCTTGAAGACAAGAAATCCTAGCCTCGCTTTCAAAAACCCACTTCAAAGATTATAATTTTAAAGATTAAAGATGGTGATTTTGCATTTGACAAAGACGCAGGGAATAAACATGCAGATAAAATCAATTTTGAGTTATGGGGTAATGCTTTTATTCCCGTTGTTGTTGCTTTCTGCGCCACAGGATGCCACCAAAGCTGGAATCGAGATGGTTCAAATCCCTGCACTGGATGCAATTCCCGCGAGCGCCCTGGTTGTTGTTCAAATAAAAGGAATTGAAGGGACTCTGGTAAGCCTGAATGAATTCGTAAAAAATGCGGTGCCCGATGCGATGCCATTGAATGAGAATTTCATCGTGAATGGGTTTTTAGAGTTTTTAAGAGGTAGAAAATTAACAGGCCTAGCTCCAAACGGGCCACACTTTTTTGCAGCGATGGAATTTCCCCAACCCAACAAGGCAGGGAACCCAAACAAAGTTCTTGCTGCGATAAAAGTAACCAATTACAGCGCTTTTCGCGAAGGGGTTTTAAAAGACTCTGAAATTAAAAGCATTAAGCTTGAGAAAAATGCAGAAGTGGTCACCATGGAAAATGGTTCGACCTTGTTTTTTATTCCAAGAAAAGACCAAGTGCTGGTAACCCCCGACCGAGATATCGCAAATCTGATCGCAAAAAGGCCAACCCCCATCAGGACCAAAATCAGCAGAATACAAGCAAATCGATTACAGGAACCTGATCTAGGCATTTTTGTAAATTTAGAGGCTATCCAAAAAGATTACCCTCAATCCCTAACAGAAACAAAAAAAGAAATTGAAACCTCTCTAAAAGATTTAGAATCAATTTTTGGAACTAAGAAACTTCTAGGCAGCGACTTAATCAGCCAAACAATCGCTTTGGCATTCAAAGGAATTGAAGACAGCAAGGGGATGGTTTTTTCGATAGATTTCCGGCCCACGGGGATTGTGTTTCATGGCGAAACAGAATTCAAAGCAAACACGCAAACTGCAGCGTTTTTCAAAGGATCAAAACCTGATGCGATGAAAGATATGCAGCGTCTGCCCGCAGGCAAAACCTTATATATGGCGCAACAAACCCAATCTCCCGTGATGAAAAGCGTAGCTTCTTATTTCATGGGGCTAACTCCGGAAGAAAATCAAAAAGCTTTGGGCAAAGATTTTGACATGTTTTTGCAACTTGCGAACAATCGCTACGATGCGCTCTCGTTTCCGCCTGAAGGCTTGCAAATAATTCAATCTGCAAACCCTGAAGAAACAAAGCTCCGATTTCTCAACCTTTTAGAAAAATTAGGCAAAGGAGAGAAATTCCAGAGTGCGGTTTTAAAGCAGGCCCCAACGATTAAAAAGGGAGCAGAATCTTTGGCAGGCCAAACTTTTGATCTAGTTTCATTCGAATGGGATTTGGAAAAAATGACAAACTTGATGGTTCGGGAGACAAAAGGGATTCAATTCTGGAACAAATTTCAGAAACTCATGATAAAAAAAATGATGGGAGGTTCCATGAATTTGTGGGTGACCACCACAAAAACTGAGGTGATTTTGGTAACCGGGGAAGATTGGAACAAAACTAAGAGAATTTTTGAAGATTTCAATAAAAACTCCAACAAACTAGACAAAATAAGCCATTACCCTATATGCAGAAAGGACTTACCTCAAGAATCTAGCCTATTAATATTATTAGACCCCCTGTATTACTTAAAAATCATTTTAACGGTGCTCCAAGAAGTGGAGGGCGGGCCGTTGGCATTAGATTTAACCGGATATAACCCAACTTTCATTGGATTTTCCGCTGTTTTTGAGGAAGATAGGGCCTCGGTTGATAGCGTAATTTCGGCCGCATCTGTTCAAGAAATCTATTTTCGTCTGATTAAGACGGTTCTCGGTAAGTGATTTTCCTAATACATCAACCTAAATATCTTGAATCCTTGCTAGAAGTGCTTATAAAGAATGTTGCTATTGCCATCTTGGTTAATTCCAAGTTTGGTGATGTCTGCGGGTGTAGCTCAGTGGTAGAGCGCCACGTTGCCAACGTGGCTGTCGTGGGTTCAAGTCCCATCACCCGCTCTGTATGTAGGCCGAAAGAATTTTGAATGCAAAGCTTAAAGCTAGCTATCAAGATTCTTTCGGTTTGGTTTTTTCCAGAAAATGTTCGGGCCATGAGGGGTCAGCGGACATTTAAACTGGCATGGCAAATTAAAATGATCATCGTCATGCTGCCTATAGTATACTGGTAAAGGATCCCTCAAAATTATCATGTTGGAAACAGATTGCCATGACTGAGACCAAAACCGGATTGGAAGTTCAAGAAACCCACAAGCACGATCATGATCATGCCAACTGTGATCACGATCATAGTGCGGATCAAGATGCAAAAGCACCTGTGAAGTTAACTCAAGAAGTTGATATCAAAGATGCAGGCCCTTGCAAAAAGCACATCAAAGTTTCCGTAAGCAGGGCAGATATCCAATCTAGAATGGACGACCATTTCAAAACAATGGTTACAGATTCTAGCGTAGCCGGCTTCAGGCCAGGCAAAGCACCTCGCAAGATTGTTGAAAGACGATTTCAAAAAGAAGTTGCAGGCCAGGTTAAGAACGAAGTAATTCTTGCAAGCCTTGAACAAATAGCTGAAGACTTCGATATTGCACCACTTAGCCCACCTAATTTAGACCCTAACTCGGTAATCATCCCTGAAAATGGCCCGATGGTTTACGAATTTGAAGTCGAAGTAAGGCCCCAATTTGACCTGCCTTCCTATAAGGGTTTGAAGCTGATTCGCTACACCCACACCTTCACCAAGGAAGAGATCGACAGCCAAGTCAGCTCCATGGTTGAACCTTTGGGCACCAAAGTTGACAAGAAAGATCCTGCTGTTGCAGAAGGCGACTACCTCCTCTTGGATGCAATCATCAATGATGGGGATGCTAAAGTTGGGGAGATCAAAAACCTCGAAATCCGCGTTAATAAGCAACTAGCATTCCGAGATGGTGTTGCAGAAAAGTTCATCGAACAAATTGGCGGGGCAAAGCCAGGCGAAACCCGCGATGTAGATATTAAACTTTCTAGCGTCGTAACCAACGAAGCATTGGCAGGCAAAGTAGTCAAGGCAAAGGTAACGGTCAAGGGATTGCAAACCTTGGAATTACCCGAATTAACAGCCGAAATATTAGGTGCCTTTGGTTGCAAGAATTTAGATCAGTTCCGCGAGCTGGGTGAAGTTGTACTCAAACGCAGGTTGGATTATCAACAACGCCAATCATCCCGTAATCAAATTCTGGAACTTATCGCAGGTACAACTAATTGGGAATTGCCCCAAGATCTTCTGCGCAGGCAGGCTAAGAAAGCCTTATCACGCAAAGTTATGGAAATGCAATCCAATGGCTTTAGCGATAACGAAATCAACGCACGTGTTCGAGTTCTGCAACAAGATATTCTAAAAAGCACCGCTGCAGCTCTCAAAGAGCACTTCGTTTTGCAGAAAATTGCGGAAATCGAAAAGCTGGAAGTTAGCGATGACGATTTGAACCTTGAAGTCGAACGTATTGCACAGCAGAATGATGAATCCCCACGCAAAGTTCGTGCAAGATTAGAAAAAGAAGATTTAATCGAAGCACTTGCAGTGGAAGTAATTGAACGAAAATCATTGGATTTGGTGCTTGATTCTGCAGAATATACAGAGCAACCTCTTCCAAATCATGATACTCTGATCACCGGTACAGCGGAAGCTGATGCGGCACCGCAAGATCAAGGTGTTTCTAAGGAATAGTAAACTCGTTTAAGGTAGGAGTCCCTCATGCAACCTTACGGATTCGGACCAATGGCCAATATGGCTCAGCGCCAGCGAGATTACACTCGCCAGCGCAATTATGGCACCGGAGATATTCTTCTCGATAACCGCATTATTTTCTTTGGCTGCTCGGGCAGCAATGTCTACGAACCTGTAATCACCGATGTAACTGCCAACATGGTGATTCAGCAGATGCTTTATCTGCAAAACGAAAACAAACAGACCGAAATTTCGTTCTATATCAATTCGCCTGGTGGCTCCGTTTCTTCGACCCTTGCCATCTACGACACCATGCAATTCTTGGAGTGCCCCATTGCGACATTCGGCATGGGAGTAGCGGCGAGCGGCGCAGCTATCCTTCTGGCTGCAGGCACCAAAGGCAAGCGCTATTGCCTTCCCCACGCCAAGGTAATGATTCACCAACCATGGAGCGGTGGAATTGGTGGTCAAGCTTCGGATGTAGAAATTGAGATGATCGAGATTCTTAAGGAAAAAACCCGATTAAATGAGATTCTTGCCCATCATACCGGCAGAACTCTGGCTGAAATCGAGGCAGAAACCGAAAGAAATCGCTACTTTAATGCTGCGGAAGCAAAGGCTTTTGGCTTGGTGGACGAGATCTTGACCCGCACCTCCGAGGCAAAACAGGAAAAATAGGACGCTGGAATGGTGGATGAGTCACCTTCCTTGCCATATTTATTCATTTTACCCCAACCCGGCTGCCGATAACTCATTTACGAGCCGGGCTGTTCCTAAGGAACTTTCCCATGCCTCTGGTACCTTATGTGGTTGAACGCAGTGGACGCGACCCGCAGGTATTTGACATCTACAGTCGTTTGCTAAAGGATCGTATCATTTTCCTCCAAGGGGAAATTGATGATTACAGCGCAAACCTGATAGTTGCTCAAATGTTATTCCTGCAGTTTGATGATCCCAAGGCGGATATTCATCTTTACATTAACTCACCAGGCGGCTCGGTTACCGCAGGTATGGGTGTTTTTGACACCATGCGTTACATCACCTGCGATGTAGCGACTTATTGTATCGGTATGGCTGCAAGTATGGGCGCAACCCTTCTTGCCGCGGGTACCAAAGGCAAGCGTAACGCACTGCCTCATGCGGAAGTGATGATTCATCAAGTACTTGGGGGGGCAAGGGGCCCTGCAACGGATATTGAAATCCGAACCAAACACTTGTTGCGTACGAAAAAGAAGATGAACGAGCTGCTCCAACAGCTAACTGGGCAAACCTTCGAAAAGGTTGAACGCGATACGGATCGCGACAACTTTATGAGTGCTCAGGAAGCCAAGGAATATGGCCTCATCGATAATGTGTTAGAGCGTATGACACCCGGCCAAGCCGCCAAGGAATAAACCCCATGGCAAACTTCCGGGTGTGTGGTTAAACCGCACCCGGAAGTTTTGAGTAATGACGCGCTGTTATCCTTATTTCTGTTCTCTCTTGCTGCTCTGCATTTTCGTTGCAGGCTGCAAATCTCCTAATTATAAGCTGGAATCCGAACTTCGCGCACGCGATAACGATATCGATTATCTAAAGAACGAACTCTATCGCTCTAAAACTTATAACAAAGCCATGGAAATGGAACTGCATGCTACTAGGGGCGAAGTTCCTCCTGGAACCCCATACGACCCCCTTAACAAAGTTTACCCATTAAAAAACATCACCCTAGGCCGACAAACAGGGGGCGTTGACCTTGATGGCCAAACAGGCGAAGAAGCTCTTCAAGTAATTATTGAGCCCAAAGATGCTGAAAGCCATGTGGTGAAAGTTCCGGGAAGTGTTTTAATTCAAGTCATCGAAATCTCAACCGAAGGGTTGAAGACTCCTCTTTCTACTTGGCAAGTTTCCAACGATGAACTCAGCAAATCATGGCGCAATGGCCTTCTTACCACAGGCTATGCTCTTACCATGCAATGGAAACTATGGCCCAACTCCGACAAACTCCGGGTTATCGTGCATTTTAAACTGGATGATGGCAGACTTTTCGAAGCAGAAAAAGATTTTACCCTAAAGCTGCCACCTGCTTATCTTCGTAAAACCCCTTCAGTGGAAACACAAACCATACCGCCAACTTCCACCATGATCATTCCTACGCCTTGGTTAACCAACCCCTCGCCGGTAACTTCGAATGTTCCGTTGCCCAATCCAATGAGAGAACCAGTATACGCCCCCATACCCAACACGAATTCTGCGCCAACTCCTACACCGCCGCCGAACAAGGAGAGCACCTTGATTCCTCCACCACCTGCGCCAACTCCTACACCGCCGCCGAACAAGGAGAGCCCCTTGATTCCGCCACCACCTGCCCCAACTCCTTTGCCTGCGCCAACACCTATACCGCCGCCGAACAAGGAGAGCACCTTGATTCCGCCACCACCTGCGCCAACTCCTT
>CALARU010000338.1 GCA_937888715.1 uncultured Planctomycetaceae bacterium
GATGCACGATAAAGACCCAGAGCAGACCGAGTGCTGGCCCCCAACAAAATATCAGGGTGCCTGCGGGTAGCTGCAATCAAATCCAAAAGATAATCTGCTATGCTATCTTCCACTACAACCTTGCAAACCATGCCTTGAATAGAGACAAGGTCTTCACTAGAAAGCACGGATTTCAAAGCATCGACGGGCTCGCCATTGCGATGCCCAACCAAGATTTTCTTTTCAGAAGCCCGGTCAGGATAACCAACAGAAAGGCGGATCATAAAACGATCCATCTGGCTTTCGGGCAAGGGATAAGTGCCTTCAAACTCGCGCGGGTTTTGAGTAGCAAGCACAAAAAAAGGTGGCCCCAATGGGCGCGTTTTCCCATCAATCGATACCTGACGATCGCTCATCGCTTCAAGCAATGCAGACTGGGTGCGGGGACTGGAGCGGTTGATTTCATCTGCAAGAATGATTTGCGAAAAGATGGGCCCGGACTGAAACACAAAGGCGCCTGTGTTTTGCTGATACACGCTGGTTCCCAGTAAATCGCTGGGCAATAAATCCGGAGTGAATTGAATACGATTAAAAGAACATGAGAGGCTTTTTGCAATCGCCCGGGCAAGAAGTGTTTTACCTATGCCTGGCACATCCTCTACCAGCAAATGGCCTTCCGCTAAAAGTGCTACCATTGCCAGCTGAACAACTTCAGATTTGCCCAGTAAGGCGGCGGAAACATTATCGCAAACGCGGTTGATTGAATCTATAACACCAGAATCAACCTCAAAAGGCTGTATCGGCTGTTTTTTTTCGCTGCTCTCCATCGCTTCCTTTACCGCTATATTCATCAAATAATCCTATGTTCTTTCGCAATGAATCCCACTTGAATAGTAGACAGCACTCTTTCAAAAATTGATACTAAAAAGCAGATAATTGATCATTCTTCATAATTCGTTAACGACAAGCAAAGTAGTAAACCTGACCAGAATCTAAAAGGGCAAACTCTGGCTTATCCATCAAGGAAGGATCCGAAACGCCTTCCAACCTTATTACCCGTGCCTGAAAAAGTTTTTTTAGACCATCATGAAAGGATGGGCAATCTAAATAAGAATAAGCATTCTGCAACATTTCAAATAACTCTGGAAGCGGGCATTTCCCAGAATCCAACTCGCCCCTACGCCATTGCAAATATCGAACTACCTCGATCGACCAAGGAACTTCTTTCAGCAAACCCGGAGGCACCAAGGGACCTGCTTGCTCGAGCCGATCTAACGCATCTAATATTCGCTTTTCTAGCGATTCGATTTTCTGAGTCCAATGACTCGCCTCTTGCAAAAGTTTTTCAGATATTTCCTCAAGCCTTTCCTGCATTCGCACCACCCCGACCGCAGTGGCTTCTTTTTCCTTCTTCAGCAAACTCAACGCCTCATCCAAAGCGCGCACCGGAGATTCTCTTTCATGCAGGAAACGAATGCCCTTTGCAGTAATTTTCACCCACTGGCATAATTTCTTCCCCTCTCCCTCACTACGCACCAACTCGATGAATTGCCTATCCAAAGCACTCTGGGCAACCTCTGCTGCAAGCCCCGTCTTCGATGCAAACAAGCCTTCCTGCTTAGAAACCTTGAACAACAAATGTTCTCCACCAGAAGCCACAACTTTTCTCAAAGCTGCGACCAACATATCCGTTTCGTGATTCATCAATTACCTCTGGCTTCGAAATACCTACGCCATAAATATTCAAGAAAACGAGCCAAAACTGTCTCTGAACATTAAACTAATTCTTTATACACCATAAGGAGCCCCGTCATGAGCATTAATCAGCCAAAAAAACGCATACTCAGTGGCGTTCAACCCTCGGGCAAACTTCATCTGGGAAATTACTTTGGCGCAGTTAGGCAGCATATCGAGCTTCATCATAGCGCAGAATGCTTCCTTTTTATTGCAGATTATCACTCTCTTACGACCATCCATGATGCCAAAACCCTGCGGGAAAACACTTCCGATGTCGCACTTGATTACCTGGCACTAGGCTTGAATCCTGAGAAAGCAATCTTTTTCAGACAATCCGATGTTCCGGAAGTAACAGAACTGGCTTGGATTTTTTCCACAGTCACCAACATGGGCCTTTTGGAACGAGCTGTTTCCTTCAAAGAAAAAATCGAAAAAGGTATCGATGCCAGCGTCGGATTGTTCTATTACCCCATCCTCATGGCAGCTGATATTCTAATTTATCGTTCGACCTTGGTTCCCGTAGGAAAAGATCAAATTCAGCATGTGGAAATGACTCAGGACATCGCAGGAAAGTTCAACCGTACCTACGCCAATATTTTTCCGATCCCAGAATATAAGCTCGATAAAGAATCGAAAGTTCCGGGAATTGATGGGCAGAAAATGAGTAAATCGTATGGCAACACCATTGAAATATTCGCAGAAGGAAAGGCCCTGGAAAAAAAAGTGATGAGCATCGTCACCGATAGCACGCCGGTTGCAGACCCCAAGGATCACCAGAAGTGCACTGTGTATACCCTTTACTCGCTCTTTGCATCGGAAGAAGAAAAAAAACAGCTTGCTGAAAAATATCAAGCGGGTGGAATGGGGTATGGCGAAGCGAAGAAATCGTTGCTTGCCAAGATCAACACCTATTTTGAAACAGCCCGCATCAAGCGCAAAGAATTAGCAGCAAACCC
>CALARU010000339.1 GCA_937888715.1 uncultured Planctomycetaceae bacterium
AGAAAACCCCCTACACCACTTGCAAAATGGTCTGCGAAGAACAATGCAAAATGGTCACAGCGCAAAAATGCATCATGACTCAGCAACATTGTGTTAGAAAGATTCCCTACACCACTTGCAAAATGGTCTGCGAAAATCGTCAGGAAATCATCAAGGCACAACGGTGCAAAATGATAACTGAACAACGATGCTGCAAAGTACCTGTAACTACCTGCTCTTTGGTAAAGGAAGAATCCCTTTTCCAAGTGCCAGAAACTCATTGCACCATGGAACCTTTCACGGTTACCTATAAGGTCTGCAGAAAAATCCCATGCGTCGAAATGATCGGCATCCCAACTTGCAATTAAACCGCAAGCAACCTTAATAAAACATCAACTCCTCTGGTTAAAATTAACCAGAGGAGTTTTTCAATTCACAGCCATCTAAAAAACTAGTTTTTCCTGAGTTTAAACCGATTTAGCTTAACCTCATTAATCTTTGGGTTATATATCAATGCTGAATCCGGTTAATATAAGGCAGGAGGTGAGCATGAAACAGGTAAGAGTTGGCGCGGTTAATTATCTGAACACGAAGCCGCTGATACATAATCTGGCGCAGATTGCACCCCATTGGGTTCTTGACCTCCAAGTTCCAAGCCACCTTGCACAAGATCTTGCTGCAGAAAAACTCGATATTGCTCTGATACCCGTGATCGAATACTTTCGTCACCCGAACTACCGCATCATTCCGGGAATTTCAATCGCTTCCCATGGGCCGGTTCTTAGTGTTACCCTATTTAGCAAAGTTCCCTGGCCCGAAATCAAATCAATTTCTCTTGACGAAGGATCAAAGACGAGTGTCGCACTTTTAAAAATACTCTCTAAACAATTGCACGGCATTGGCTTTACTTCCTCCGCCTTGCCCATGAATGCCGACCCGGAAAAAGTCACAACCGATGGCGTGCTTTTGATTGGCGACCGAGCAATGAAAGCGTGTTTGAGTGGATTCCCGTTTGCATACGATTTAGGAAAGGAATGGCATGATTATGCAAATTTGCCATTCGTATATGCAATCTGGGCAGTACATGAACGAGCATTTGGGGAGAATCTGACTCGATACTTTGCAAAGTCAAAAAAAGCGGGGCTGGCGCATGTGGGCGAAATCGCAAGTCATGAATCCAAAATACTAGGACTTGATGCAGGCTTTTGCAGAAGATACCTTTCGCATATCATTCAATATAATTTGGGTAGTAGGGAAATAGCAGGGTTAGAATTGTATCGACACTTGGCTTACCAAAATGGGCTGATTGAACAGGAAAGAAGTATAGATTTCCATGATTGCAGAACTTTTGCAAAAAGCCATTAATGGCAAAAGAATAACTCCAGAAGAAGGCCTTTTACTTTTAGAAAAAGCCGACATTCTTTCTTTGGGTGAAGCTGCAAATAAGGTTTGCAACAAACTACACCCCGAAAGTTATCGAACCTTCAATATTGACCGTAACATCAATTACACCAACATATGTGCAGCAGTTTGCGACTTTTGCGCCTTTTACCGCAAGTCTTCGGACGTAGATGCCTATGTTCTCCCCCGCGAAGAAATTTACAAAAAGATCGAAGAAACAATAGCATTAGGCGGAGACCAAACACTTTTACAAGGCGGGTTGCACCCAACACTTAAACTAGATTGGTATGAAGATTTATTAAGAGACCTCAAAACCAGATACCCGAAATTTAATCTGCATGCCTTTAGCCCTCCTGAGATTTGGCACTTTCATAAACTCAACAAGTTACCATTAAAAGAAGTTTTACAGCGGCTTAAAGATGCTGGTCTAGGTAGTCTGCCTGGGGGCGGGGGTGAAATTTTGGCAGACCGAGTTCGAAAACTGCTTACCAAAAACAAATGCATGACCCAAGAATGGCTTGAAGTTCATAGAGTTTGGCATAGCCTAGGGGGCAAATCAACCTGCACCATGATGTTTGGCCATGTTGAAACACTTGCTGAACGGATTGAACACTTAGAGAAATTAAGGCAGCTTCAAGATGAAACCGGGGGTTTCACTGCTTTCATCTGTTGGACATTTCAGCCAGAGAATACCGAGATGGCTCATATTTCGCCTACAGGTGGTTTTGAATACCTAAGGACTCAAGCCTTGGCAAGAATTTATCTGGATAATATTCCAAACATCCAATCTTCCTGGGTTACTCAAGGCGGAAAAATCGGGCAACTTGCATTACAATTCGGGGCCAATGATATGGGTAGCCTAATGATTGAAGAAAATGTGGTTTCTTCAGCAGGCACTGTTTACCATTTAAGTTTGGATGAAATTCAGAACTCAATAAGAGAGCTTGGCTATTTGCCGAAGCAAAGGAATGTATTTTATCAATTGATATAAGCTGAAGTAATAAAAAAACACCGACAGAAACTTTCTGCCGGTGTATTAGGATTGAATTAAATGGTTTTACAAACCATTATCGCCGTTATTGAAGCCACCACCGAAGCCGCCGCCGCCAAATTGGCCGCCGCCAAATCCACCGCCGCCAAATCCACCGCCACCAAATTGGCCGCCACCAAATCCACCGCCGCCCATGTTTCCACCACCGAAGCCGCCACCGCCCATGTTTCCACCGCCAAACCCACCGCCACCCATATTTCCGCCGCCACCGCTTTGAAATGCTGAACCGCCAACCCCAGACATAATACCTTGCATTGCCATTTGATAAAAAGGATTGTTCATACCGACAGCTTGCCCACCGGTACCACCACCGCCCATACCGCCACCACCAAACCCACCGCCGCCGCCGCCTTGACCAAAGCCGCCACCGCCAAATTGGCCACCACCGCCAAACCCACCGCCGCCTTGACCAAATCCACCGCCGCCTTGGCCAAATCCACCGCCGCCTTGGCCAAATCCACCTCCGCCTTGGCCAAATCCACCTCCGCCTTGGCCAAACCCGCCACCTTGACCAAACCCGCCGCCGCCCTGGCCAAATCCGCCTCCGCCTTGGCCAAACCCGCCACCTTGCTGACCAAATCCACCGCCGCCACCCATGTTTCCACCACCTGTAGAAAGTGGAATTTGATAAAGCTGTGAGATTTGCATACCTGGAGCATTATTTTGTGTGAATTGGGCAGTACCTTGAATTCCCCCAGTGCTTTGTTGGAACCCGCCACCGTACTGACCGCCGCCGCCACTAGAACTGCTTCCTGTATTAAAATTTACATTTTGGTTAGCAATCTGTGCTTGAACTGTATTGTTTAATGCGGGTGGTGGTGGTGGGGCAGGAGGTAAAATCACCCGGTAACGCTGTGCCGAGGTAATTCCAGGGGTACCAACAAAAATACCTGCTGGTATTAACAACCCTAACCCAAGCTTTAATAGATTTTTAGCGAGCATTGGAAATCCCTTTATGTACAAAAGCCGTATTAATTGCTAAAGCAAACTTAAAGATACCACGTGATATTATAGCACATTAATTGAATGAAATCAGGCAAATTATTTGCGAATTAATCTGTTTTTAATTTGTTTTTATTCATCCAAAGGGTAAAGAAACAAAACAAAAAAACACCCCAACAACACGCAAACAGTTATTCCAATTAATCTTACGACCACACAAAAGAAGCCCTTAAAACTTTCCAAATAATTGGCTTAGTTACTATTGACACAAAATCAAAGGACTTTATACATGCGCACTCACAAGGCAGCATTTATTGCCCTAGCGGGAGTTTTCCCGGGGTTTTGTTGTTCTTGATATGCTTGGCAGGGGGAATCGCCATGCTAATGTACCGGATTCGGTTTAAATTAAAGGATTTACCTTTAATAATGTGGAAGGAGATGGGGGAAATATGAAAAAGTTAATCCGTGGAGCAGCAGCCTTAATCGCTGGCTGGTTGGCTACAAGCACACCAATTCTATTTGCACAGGACCTAGCATCCGGGGAGCCCAATCTTCCTTTACCTCTCTACCATGCAAGACCGGACACAGGGGGTTTCTTTATGTCCGGCTCCTATGCCATGTATAGGCAAACTAACCCCATGAAAAGCCAAACTGTGGCTTACCGTGGCTTCTATGCCATCGATGGGACAAACCTTGGGCCCCAAGCCATCGTAGGAACAGGTACCAGCTCTACCATTGTCGCATCAGATGTCCCAAGTGGAACATTCATTGGCAGCATGGCAGACGCACTAAATACTCAAAGTGTATCTGGACCAAGCACATACATGCCTGGTTTTAAAGTTGAGGGTGGCTGGAAATTTGCAGACGAATCTTCCATCACAATGAGTTACCTATGGTTGGCAAAAGCCAACTACTCTGCAACGGCAAGTTTAATTCCACCTGGTTTAAACATTGGGCCTACGGGTGCTGAAAGCTTTATTTCGTCACCAGTTTACGGCTATCCATCACAATACGCCGGGCCATTAAATGATATTTTCGCCTTTGTTGACCCTGCACTTGCAGCACAGGTAACTGCTCAAGGAGGCACAATACCGACTGTCACTATTCCAACGGTTGATGATCCAAACGCACCTGCAGGAGCGCCAGCTTCCGTTCCACTCGGGGGATTTGCAACGCCTTTTGCAGCATATGGTATCTGGAATGCCGCAGACTTGATGACAATAGAATTCACCCAAAGATTTCAACAATTGGAAATGATGTACCGTAAACCGGTTTATGAAACTGACGATTATCGCCTAAGTGCAGCGGTAGGACCGAGATTCGCTTGGATTTGGGAACGATTCAAATGGATCGCAACAGACCTAAACGCCGCGGGAAATGGCAGCCAGAATGATGCCGCCGCTTACTCTAATATCGTTTCGAATAGGCTGTATGGTATTAATGCGGGTTTAATGCAGGAATGGTACCTTGGCCACGGATTTGCGGTACAAGTGGATATTCAGGCCGCACTTTTTGCCAACATTGTAAAAGAAAGAGCCAAGTATGAATTTAGCTATGTTAAAAATGCCACGCCGATTAGTAAACGATCCAAAACCGTTTACACTATTGTTCCAGAAGTTCAACCATCGGTTGGTATGGCCTGGTACCCAGTTGAAGGAATTGAATTCCGCGTCAACTACGATGTTATGATGTTCTTCAATACCATTGCATCACCAAATCCAGTGAATTTTAGCTGGGGTGGTTTAGACCCAACTTACTCAAGCACCTTCCGAATCTTTGACGGCTTTAATGCTGGTCTTGCACTAGTCTTCTAAGCTAAATTAAAGTTGATTTTTTAAGGCCGACAGGGAAACCTGCCGGCCTTATTGTTTGCCATTCTGAAAACTACCTTTATAATTGCCCCTGATGGTTAAAAGCTTTAAACTAGCAACCGTCAGAGAATCAAATTGCAGCAATAAATAAAGGAGTTCCAATGAAACAAGAGCCACAACCTGCTCAAGATATAACCCAGATCCTACCTTGGCTGGTAATCTTTCGCTCTTTTTCTCTAGCATTTGATACATCAAAACTACTGCTAGCAGCATTGGGTATTCTTACCACTGCAACCGGCTGGTGGGTCCTTTCTATTATTTTCACACTGGGTTATGATGCAAAGCCTCCGCAATGGTCGGCTACTCTTTATGCTAAATCAGCAAATCCTTGGTCAACATTCAAAAAAGACCGAGAAACTTGGAACCTGATGCACCAAGCAGCAGGTGTAGGTGGCTTGAATCAATCCTTTGAGCTCGAAGATCTTGTAGAAACCGAAGAAGAACTTACGACTTTAAAAGAAATAAACCTTGGTCAAAATGAATTGGGCGCTGGCCTAAAAACATCTTTTCTTATTAACGAAGGTAAAATAACCAAAGATCGCATGGAATATGTCAATTCTCTTATTGGCACAAGTAAGCCTAGAGGCCTTTTGACAACCTGGCCTTGGTTTGAAGAACGCGGACCAAATCCTTACCTTCTTGCAACGGGCCAAAGTGGCATTCCTTGGAGTGTTGGGAGATTTTGGGACTGGGTAATCATTCAGGAAGTTCCTGTTTTAATTGAACCACTTGTTAAAGTAATTCGTCCCGCACTTTTGTTGATCCACCCTGAAGCAACTTTCTCCCAAAGGCTTTACTTCCTGTTTTCGCTAACTTGGGTAATTGCTGTTTGGTCGTTCTTTGGTGGCGCAATTTCAAGAATTGTTGTCGTTCAAATTGCACGTAATGAAAACATCGGGGCTTTAGGAGCATTAAAGTACGCTCGAGAAAATATGGCTAACTTTATCTCTGCGCCACTTTTTTGCCCTATGATTGCAATCTTTCTTTTTCTCGTCATTATGGTTTTCTCTCTCTTAGGGATGATTCCAGTTCTTGGCGATATCTTTATTAGCGGGCTATTCTGGGGCGTTTTCATGGGCCTTGGCCTTATCATGGCACTCGTTCTGGTTGGCCTTTTGGGTTGGCCACTTATGGTCGTAACCGTTAGCTCCGAAGGGCTTGATAGCTGGGAAAGTTTTAGCAGAGGAATCCAGTATCTTTACACCCGAGCTTGGAACTATATCGCCTACAATCTGCTTGCTGTAAGTTACGGCATCATTGTGGTATTTTTCATTGGATTCATGGCATCCTTTGGCGTTTACCTTGCCAAGTGGTCTGTCGCTAGCACACCTTTTATTCAATCTGCAAATCGTTCCCCTGAATACCTGTTTATTTACGCCCCTACCTCGTTTGGGTGGCGCGAATTGCTTCTCCAAGGCGCCAAGGTCGATGGCGAAAATATTGTGGTCGATGGAAAAGTCGATCAAACCGCATACCGTAAGTATCTCGGTTTTGATTCCGAAACACGCAGCAAGAAAGAATCTCTCGTCTGGTGGAATATCATCGGCGCTGGCCTTGTTGCTATCTGGTTGGGTGGATTTTTCTTGCTTGTAGTAGGCTTTGGCTACAGCTATTTCTGGTGCTCCGCAACCTTCATCTTTTTACTCCTTAGAAAAGATCTTGATAACAACGAAATCAACGAACTTCATATTGATGACGAAGAAGATGAACAGTTTACTTCGGTGTTACAAAAACCAGTTCCCAGCGAACCAACTGCGGCACCCGAGGCAACAGCAGCAAAATCAAGATCTTTGCCCGTGGTGGAAGCACCACCTCAAAAAACCGATAACTCCGATGACAAAATCTAGTTGTCACCCTAGGCTGCCCAGCTTTATTACTGGATTAAACAATTATAGGTAAGGATACCAAACACCATGACTAGGCCGATCATTTTACATAGTGGGTCTTGGTCCGATGTTGCATTGGATGAACTTGCAGGCTTGGCTGCAGAATGGGGCTATCAAGGGTTTGAATTATGCTCTTGGGGCAAACATTTTAATGTTTGGCAGTCCCAATCCGATGATTCAAAACTACAAGAAAACCTCGACCTGCTCTCTCGTTTTGAAATGTCGATCCCTGTTTTAAGCATGCATCGCATCAGCCAAGCACTTTGCGACCCTGCTGACTCCGTACTTCAACGCATTTTACCAGAAGAAATCTGGGCCGATGGTGACCCCGATGGTATTCGTGAAAGAACCAGCGAAGCACTAAGCCTTGCAGCAATTGCCGCCCAAAAAATGGGCATCCCCATCATTTCCGGATTTAGCGGATCTCCTATTTGGAATCGCATCACCGGCTACCCCCAACCCAATCAAGCCGAAATCGAAGAAGCCTTTCAACTCTTCGCTGAAAAACTCCACCCCATACTTGATAACTTTCAAGGTGCTGGGGTAAAATACGCCTATGAAGTTCATGCCGGCCAAATGGCCTTTGATCTTCCCAGTGCAGAAAGGGCCCTTTCTTCACTCGACAACCGCGAAGAGTTTGGATTCACATTCGACCCTGCACAACTTTACTGGATGGGAATTGATCCTTGCGAATTTTTACTCCGCTTCCCAGATCGCATCTTCAATGTCCACCTGAAAGATATTGCTGTTCGCCTAAGCGGTAGAAATGGGCTTTTAAATGGTTGCCTGCCTATTGGCGACCCTAGGCGAGGCTGGGAATTTCGCTGCCCAGGCCATGGGCATATCGATTGGGAAAGTATTTTCCGTACTTTAAATATAATTCAATATGATGGCCCGTTATCAATTGAGATAGCCGATGCCGGCATGGACAGACTCAAGGCTGCGGAAGAAGCAGCGGGCTTCATCAAGCGCTTAAATTTCGAGCCACCACCAGAAAACAGGCCCTCCTGATTTCCTACCCTATTAGGGAGCAAGTATGATTCTTGTAATCGACAACTATGATTCCTTTACTTACAACCTGGTGCAAAGGCTTGGAGAAATCGATGCGTCTTTGGATATACGGGTATTCCGCAATGATCAAATTGATATTGAGTCGATAAAAAAGCTAGCCCCCGCAAAAATAATCATCTCCCCCGGCCCCTGCACACCCAAAGAAGCTGGTATTTCTAACGAAGTATTAAAAACTTTTGCCAGCCAACTTCCCATTCTTGGCGTTTGCCTAGGCCACCAGTGCATTGGCCATGTTTTTGGCGGTGAAGTGATCAGAAATAGCCGGATCATGCATGGCAAAATCTCGCCTATTCATCATGACAATAAAGGGGTTTTCAAAGGCCTGTCGAACCCGTTCGATGCAACAAGATACCACAGCCTTGTTATAAAAAAAGAGACATTCACCAATCCAGATTTCGAAGTTTCTGCTTGGACTGCTGAAGGTGAAATCATGGGCGTTCGCCATAAATCTTGGGAACTTCATGGCGTGCAATTCCACCCTGAAAGCTTTCTTTCAATTGAAGGCCCGAAGCTTCTCCAGAATTTTCTGAATATTAATGCTGCCAACTGAGTTGAATAAACTGCAGCTTAATGGTGGAAAAAGTCTTTTTGAAATAGCAACAGATTAGTCCCACGATCGGGATCCCAACGAATGCCCACGATATCATACTCCTTGGCAATTCCAAGGTGCAAAATCGGGCGGTGTTGATTATGGCATTCAAATCGAACAGAATCATACTTCTGCTCGCGCACCCAATCATGAACCGCTTCCATTAATTGAGAAGCTATTCCCAGGCGTCGATATTCCGGAACCACCCCATAAAACCAAGTAAAGAATATTGAAGGTTTTAGTTCAAAGCCTACAAAAAAACCCACAGGGTCATCGTCAACACGGGCTATCATTTGCAGAACATTATGACGACCTAGATACCTTCTGCGAAACCCGCTAATTTCTCGCACCGGACGAAATATCTGATTGTACAACTTTACTATCACAGGAAGAGAATCTGGCCCAACGATATCTATCACTGCATCAGACATGCCTTATTAACTCCGAGATGCCACCTTAGGGTTTATAAAGTGAAGCAATCAAATCTTCCCATGAAGGAACACTCCAAGTGCTGAGGTCAATCTCGTCTATTTCACCGTCTTGTTCTGGATGATGCGAGCCATAAGATTCTGGCCCAGATAATACTTCATCATCAGAAATTACGGTTCGAGAATCAGGACTTTGGGCAAAAGTAACTGGTGCTGCCCTTTCATTTCGTACAGGCGCAGGTTGCATTTTTGCAGGGACTGTTTCGCCTTCATTATCACGACTTGGGCTTGGATTATTTCTATTCTGATTGGAATTACGACTATCCTCATGACCCCGACTATCATCACGACCTCGACCTCGACCACCACGGCCTCGACCTCGGTTTCCTCTGTCCTGATCACCACCCCTACCGCCTCGACCTCGATCCGAACCCGTTGATTCCTCTCCTTGAGTTTCAGATTCTTCCCTCATTGAATTTTCATTCGAATCTACAATCTCTGCGTCCACAATCGGGCTATCCAACTGTGCTTTATTTGATTGCGCTTGTTCTTGAACCCGATGCGACCCAAAAGTAACTTCAAGAATCTCTTCAACTTCAACAAAAGTTTCTTTAGGCTGGTGGCGGGGTTCAACCTTCGGTACAGGAAATGTTTTTACAGGGGGCGCTTTAGAGGGTTCTAATTGGCGCTGCACAGGTTTGGGTTTGCTAAAGGTCAAAAAATCTTCATCGAGAGAGGTATCTTGGGCAGCCTCAACATCATGCGGATTCACAGAGATTTTAGCACCAACATCTGAAACCGGGTTTTCAGGGGAAAGGCCAAGTTCATCTGCAAGAGTTTTCCATCGATCGCTGCCAGAATTTTCGCTCATTACCAATAACCCCTAAGTTAATTTTGTTCTACAAATGTTAATTCTAACTGTTTTAAGGCTAGCAGACAACTTGTAGAAGGAAATAACAGTGTTATATTTAAGAAAAAGAGGTGGATTCAACTGCCAAACTGATAATCCCAAGAAGTAGGTTTGCCTTCATGATAAGGCATCACGCCATGAAATAGCTTCTTCTTCGAATCAAAAACAAAAGGGATGAAATATTTATCACCTTCCCACAAATTCTTGTTCAAAACATCGCCAATTGCAACCCACTCGAGGGTCCCCTCGGGATTATCGGTCATAAGTTCGCCCGACCAATCATTGACAATAAAGATGAAACCGAACCAAGGCTCGCTTTTTTTACCAAAACCTGGCCAGCTTATTGTGCCACGAAGGGAAATATCGTGACATTCGATTCCTGCTTCTTCCCAAATTTCGCGCTTACATCCTGTTAAAACATCTTCGTAGGGTTCAAGTTTACCCCCGATACCATTATATTTACCGTAGTGATGATCCTCCGGATTTTTATTACGGTGAATCATCAAAACCTTGTTTTTATCTTTCGATAAAACATAAGCAAGAGTGCCAAGAATTGGTTGATAAGGCATATAATTGATTTCGTTTTAAAAAATTAAGCAGCAATTCTTCGTAAATCGGGCCCTTCATGAACCTTGGTTTCTGCAAACCGTTGGCCCGCTGAATCGTAAAATAAGATCCGCTCTTCATCACCCGCCCAAAGGGCATAACATCGAACCATTCTTGGGCCTTTGATTTCAAAGAACAATCCACACATCTTGCCCGACCGAGTTATTTTGTTGATTTTTAATGGTGATGAACTTGGGTCAAGATTTTCCCTAAGGCATAGCTTTTCGTGTATATGCTGCTTGATATTATCAAGATTAGGCAGCGTTATTACGGACTCCATTCCAACCTCCGTAAAATTGTAATCACTTCGTCGTACAATTTTATCGTCTTGGAATTTCCTCCTACTGCAATAAGTATTGGCATAACTGATAAGCAATAATTCTTACCAGCCGTGCAATTGGCGCAAACACTCATAAACGGCAACCCCTACCGAGGTTGCCAAGTTTAAACTTCGAATGGACTTGGAGCCCGGCATAGGAATCAGAATTTGGTTAGTTGCATACTTATCGAGAATCCATTTTGGCAAACCTTGCGATTCAGGCCCAAAGAGAAGCCCATCTCCTGGTTGGAAACGAACTTTAGTAAAGGGCGTTGTGGCTCTGCTGGAAAAGCAAAACAGCCTGCCTGGAGGCACGATTTTTTCATACTCCTCAAGAGTATTGTGGGTATGAATCGATACTGCATCCCAATAATCGAGGCCTGCCCGCTGAAGGGATTTATCATCAATCCGGAACCCCAAGCGACCAATAAGATGTAAAGGCACCCCCACTGCCCCGCATAATCGTGCTATGTTGCCCGTATTGGGCGGAATTTCCGGTTCAAATAGTGCAACCTTTATCATTTTTTTGCCTCTTTAAGCTAAAGTTTTAATGGAGATGGAACGACAAGGCCACTCTTTCTGTATTTTTGTTTCCATTACAAGGTCTTACTTCAAGGTCGAAACTTGTTCTTTGCAACAAAAAAACCTGTTGAGCCAACCACACCAAGAAATTGGTTTTGGGACGCTGTAGCCACTGGTATGCTGTTTTTTGGTTTTGCTCTGGGAATTGCAATGCTGGGGCAAGATCCCTCATTCCCTACGCAATATGAACTTCCGGGCACGACTTCAAAAAATCCGTTGGGACCTTTGGGAACTTGGATTTCGTCCTCCTTCTTCAAGTTCCTTGGCCTTTCTTCATTTTTTATTTTAGGTACTTGGTTTACTTTGGTTTTTGGCCTTCTGCTTAGAAATCACCCTTTTACTTGGATACTCCGTCTTGCAGGATGGCTTACTTTAATTCCTGCTGCTTCCGTTATTGCAACCATGAATCAAGAATTCCTTCCTATGGTTTCACCTGCAGGTTCTGGGGGCAGTCTAGGCGCACTGCTATTTTTAGAATCACGAAATATTATTCCTGAATGGCTAGTTCTACCCATTGCTATCATTATTGCATTAGCAGCATCATTTCTAGCCTTACCTGCGGTCTGGAATACCTTGGGTATAGGCCTAAGATTTTGCTTAACTAACCTACTTAAATTGCTAGTTTCTATTACTCGACTTTTAGGTTCAATTCTCCAGCTTTTCAAGAATTTACTCCCAATTAAAACTGATAATCAAACCGATTCCATCAAGATTGAAAGCAAAGAATTTATAATAGAAAAACCAGTTGCCAAAGCTCGAGTCAAGTCTCGGGAAAAGGTGGATGATAGCATCCCCATATTCCATCATGAAAAATTCAACGCCAAGCAAGAGAACAAAACTGCTGCAGCATTGCTAGTGAATACCACTTCAGAAAAATATGAACTTCCCCCGATGAGCTTGCTTGAAGATCCTAAGCCACTTGCTGTAAATACACAGGAGCAGGATTTACGAGATAGGGCTGTGCTGCTTGAAAAAACCTTTTTAGATTTCGGGCTTAACATCAAAGTTGTGGGTATTAATACTGGGCCTGTTATAACCCAATTCGAACTGGCACTCGAAACCGGATTGCGTGTTAACAAAGTCACCAGATTGAATGATGATATTTCTTTAAACTTAAAAGTCCCCAGCGTTAGAATTGTGGCACCCATACCAGGAAAAAACACCGTTGGCGTGGAAATCCCTAACGAAATTAGGGCGGAAGTACGCCTTAAAGAAGTCTTGCAATCTACGGGCCCAATGCTTAAGAGTTTAAAGATACCTCTATTCTTAGGTAAAGATTCTGAAGGCAGGCCCTTGGTTTACGACCTTGCAGACATGCCTCACCTTCTCATCGCTGGTAGCACAGGCACCGGTAAATCTGTTTGTATGAACACCATCATCTTAAGCATGCTGATGACTCGTACACCCGATGAAATCAAGATGATCATGATCGATCCGAAAGTTGTTGAACTTAGCAACTTCACAAAAATCCCCCACATGATGCATCCCGTGGTTCACGACATGAAGAAGGCGGAAGCCATCCTTTCATGGGCTGTTGAAAAAATGGAAGAAAGATACGAACTGCTAAGGCGCGCCAAAGTTCGAAATATCGCAAGCTACAACGAACTGGGCGGGGATGAAGTCATGCGCAGAGTTGATCCTGCAGAGGGCGAGGATCGCAGCAAAATCCCAGCGAAAATGCCTTACATCGTAATCTTTATCGACGAAATGGCCGACCTGATGATGACGATGAAAAAGGAAGTCGAAACCCATATCATCAGGCTTGCTCAAAAATCCAGAGCTGCGGGCATCCATCTAATTGTTGCTACTCAAAAACCGACGGTCGATGTTATCACTGGCCTTATTAAATCCAACATGCCCGCAAGAATTTGTTTTAAGGTTGTCAACAAATCCGACTCTAGAGTTGTGCTTGATGAAATGGGCGCAGACAAACTTCTTGGCAAAGGCGACATGCTATTTCTTCCCCCAGGCACCAGCATCCTTGTTCGAGCACAGGGCACTTTTGCAAGCGATCGAGAAATCAGCAACATCGTTGAAAATCTTGAAGGCGATCCTTGCTATGCACAAGAACTTATGCAACTTGAAACTAAAGAGGATGATTCAGCTTCCAAGGATCTTGCTGAAAAGCTTAGGTCTCGTGATGATTTATACGAAGCTGCTGTCGAAGTTGTAATTCGTGAAGGCAGGGGCAGCGTTTCATTACTTCAACGATCTCTGGGGGTTGGGTACGGCAGAGCTGCAAGGCTCATCGATTTCATGGCTGAAGATGGAATCGTTGGCACCTACAACGGTAGTTCAGCGAGAGAAGTGGTGATGTCGCCTGAGCAATGGGAATCAATGCGGGCATTGCGACAGCCTGCAGGCTCTAGATAAAAAAAAGGGAAGTACACCTAAGTACCTCCCCTCTTTTGTTGACCTAATAGATTTTCAAACAAGCTTAGCTTTTGGAAATCGCAGCGCCAAAGCGATCTGAAACAGCCTTCCAATTAACCAAATTCCACCAAGCGGCCAAGTAATCTGCCCTTTTGTTTTGGTATTTCAGATAGTAGGCATGTTCCCAAACATCAATACCAAGAATCGGGATATTCCCAGTCATCAATGGGCTATCCTGATTTGCAGTGTTGATAACTTGAAGTTTCTTGGTTGCATCAACAACCAGCCATGACCAACCGCTACCAAAGCGGGTTAAACCTGCTTGATTAACTTTTCCTTTAAGCTTATCAAAGCTTTCAAAGGATTGATCGATAGCCTTGGCAATCGCACCGGTCGGGTTTCCACCTGCTTTTGGCCCCATGACATCCCAATACAAAATATGATTGGCATTGCCACCCGCGTTGTTGGTTACACCCTGCCTAATGGCTTCGGGCACCTTGGAAATATTGCTAACCAGTTGATTAATATCCATCTTCATCAAATCTTTATTTCCTGCAAGCAGTTTGTTGAGATTAGAAACATAACTGCGATGATGTTTGTCGTAATGAATTTCGACAGTTTTGGCATCAATAAAAGGTTCAAGAGCATCATATGCATAGGGGAGTTTAGGAAGAACAAAACCTGCATCATCTTGCGCAATTACATTGTTAGTAAAAGCTGCAGCAGCGACAATAGCGCTTGATTTCCCAATAAAACTCCTGCGGTCTAAGTTTGAGTTCAAGGGATTTCCTTTCATATAAAACCAAATGGGGGAGAAATAACACGATAATTAACTAATCTGAGCATAGCACTCATCAAACACCAAGACAAAGACAATTTGCAAAGGTGACTTACAAAAATATTTACAGACAAATCTGTCGCATTTTATTTAATGAGTTTTTCTTGTAAAATCGTCGTGATTTTTACTTGTAATAAAATATTTGTTCGTTAACTTAGCTTTAGTTAATTTGGGTTTAGTCGCATATCGAATAGTAGTAAGTTTTTTTCCAAACGGGAGCTTTAATAAAGTGGCAACTGAAATTCTTCATTCTGACCGAAATAAAACACCAGCACAAAGATCAATCAATTCTATACGAACTTTAGCAATGGATGCTGTGCAAAAGGCGAATTCAGGCCATCCCGGAACTCCAGTTTCATTAGCTCCACTAGCTTACACTATTTGGCAGAAATTCTTGAACTTTGATCCTGCTAACCCTATCTGGCCCAACCGCGATCGCTTTGTTCTTTCAGCTGGTCATGCTTCCATGCTTATTTATTCCATGATACACCTTGCAGGCGTTAAAACTGTTGGAGAAAACTACTCCATCATTAATGAACCCGCTGTATCACTGGACGCCATCAAAAACTTCCGCCAACTCGATAGCAAAACCCCTGGTCACCCAGAATATCATTGGACCAGTGGCGTTGAAACTACCACCGGGCCTTTAGGCCAAGGCCTTGCAACCTCCGTTGGTATGGCTATGGCTGAGCGATGGTTAGCTGCCTATTACAATCGACCAGGGTTCGAACTTTTCAAATACAATGTCTATTCCATTTGCGGCGATGGTTGCATGATGGAAGGTATTTCCAATGAAGCTGCATCCCTTGCAGGCCACCTAAAGCTTTCCAATCTTTGCTGGATTTACGACAATAATCGTATCACCATTGAAGGCCATACTAGCCTGGCTTTTTCTGAAGATGTAGCTACTCGCTTTATCGGCCTTGGTTGGAATGTAACCCGTATTGCTGACGCCAACGATCTAGATATGATCGAACGCGGAATCAACGCCTTCCATCATACTTCTGATAGACCAACCTTGGTGATCATAGACAGTTTAATTGCTTGGGGCGTACCCGGCAAAGAAGATCATCATTCAGCTCATGGCGAACCTTTGGGCGAAGCCGCTATCAAGGGTGCCAAGATTAATTACGGAATCGATCCCGAAAAAACTTTTGAAGTGCAAGAAGGCGTTTACCAGCATTTTCAAGACATTCTTGGCAAACGAGGCGCTGATGCTAGCGCAGCCTGGAACAAGTTATTCCAAGAATATAAGAAAGTGCATCCAGAACTTGCTAACCAACTTGAATTGATGGAAAAAAGAGAACTTCCACTAGGTTGGGATAAAGATATCCCGACTTACCCTGCAGATGCCAAAGGCAAAGCTGGCCGTATTGCTTCCGCTGAAGTCCTTAATGCCATCGCTCCTAATGTACCATGGCTTATCGGTGGTGCAGCAGACTTGGCGCCTAGCACCAAGACCAGACTAACATTTAAAAAAGACGGCAAAGAAGTTGCTGGTGATTTCGAAGCTGACAACTACCTTGGAAGAAATTTGCACTTTGGTATTCGCGAACATGCGATGGGTGCCATCATTAACGGCATGAATCTCAGCAAGTTACGAACCTACGGTTCTGGTTTTCTTATTTTCAGTGATTATGGCCGTGGCGCGATCCGTATAGGTTCGATCATGGAAATACCAGTTATATATATCTTCACACACGATTCCATCGGTGTAGGTGAAGATGGGCCTACGCATCAGCCGATTGAACATTTAGCATCTTTGCGTGCAATGCCTGGCCTTACTACGATTCGCCCTTGCGATTCAAATGAAGTAGCAGAAGCTTGGCGCTTCCTTATGCCAATCAAGCATGAACCTATTGTGTTGGTTCTTACCCGCCAAGATTTACCAACACTTGACCGCACTAAATATGCTCCTGCCAACGGCCTTGCTCGTGGTGCTTATATTCTTGCAGATGCTTCAAAGGGCAACAAACCCGATGTTATTCTGATTGCAACGGGCAGTGAAGTTTCCATGTGCATTGAAGCCCATGAGAAGTTAGTTACAGAAGGCATCAAATCTAGAGTGGTAAGTATCCCATCTTGGGAAATCTACAACCATTATTGTTTCAAGAATCCTGGTTATGGCGAAGAAGTTTTCCCTAGTGCAGTTCGGGCCAGGGTAGCTGTCGAAATGGCTTCCACCTTTGGTTGGGAAAAATTTGTTGGTCTTGATGGTGTTACCATCGGGATGCGAAGCTTTGGCGCTTCCGCACCTCTCAAAGCATTACAAAAGAAATTCGGCTTCACCACAGATGCTGTTATTACTGCTGCTAAAGACCAAATTAAGAAAAACGCAAAGGCTTAAGGATTGGTGTCCAAACATAGCAGGGTAACAAAGCTAGCAATGACCATATACGAAAAAGCACTTGAGTTTATAAAATCTGGCGATGTTGTCGGACTAGGATCTGGCAGAGCTTCTACTGCCTTTATCAAACTCTTGGGTGAAAAAGTCAAAGCTGGCTTTAAGGTTCAGGGGGTTCCTACTTCTGAAGATTCAGCCTCCCTTGCTCGATCTTTAAATATCCCTCTTGTTTCTCTCGAGGAAGCTCTTGGAAATATTTCTTGCGCAATTGATGGCGCAGACGAAGTTGACCCTAATCTTAATTTGATCAAAGGTTACGGCAGGGCTTTGGTTCGTGAAAAAATCATCGCTGCTTCTGCAAAAAAATTCATCATTCTTGTTGGCGATGACAAAATTGTTTCCTCGCTAGGCTCTAGGGGGAAACTTCCTGTCGAAGTCGTACCTTTCGGTGCAGCTTTGGTCAAACATAAGCTTCATTTGCTTGGCGTTCATGGTGAGATTTGGATGAAAAACGGAACTCAAGGGATTACCGACAATGGTAATCTTATTCTTGATTGTGTTATTCCTCCTACTCTTGATCCTGCCAAACTCGAAATGTCTATCCGGACAATACCTGGTATCGTTGACACCGGATTTTTTATCCAAATGGCTGATGTTGTTCTCGTTGGTGATAGCAACTTTAACCTTACTAAAGAGTTGTTTCGTAAGTAACTTTGTCCTTTAAAATGTGGAGTTCTTTAATGAATATAGCAATGGTTGGGCTTGGAAGAATGGGCGGCAACATGGTTGAGCGCCTCATTCGAAACGGTCATACCTGCGTCGTTTTTGACCGCAGTCAAGAAATCGTTAAAAAATATGAAGCCAAGAAAGCCACTGGGGCTTCCTCTTATGCTGACATGGTAAAAAAACTTCCTACACCAAGAATCATTTGGCTTATGGTTCCCGCTGGCGTGGTTGATCAGACCATTCATGAATTAGTCCCTCTTTTATCGAGTGGTGATGTCCTTATCGATGGTGGAAACTCTTATTATGTCGACGATATTCGTCGAGCCAAAGAACTCGCTTTAAAAGGCATTCATTATGTCGATGTTGGTACAAGCGGCGGGGTTTGGGGATTGGATCGCGGTTATTGTATGATGATCGGTGGCGAACCTGCCATCGTCAAGCATCTTGATCCTATCTTCGCTACTTTGGCCCCGGGCATTGGCAACATTGATCGTACCCCAGGTAGGGCAGTGAAAACTGGAACTGCTGAAGAAGGGTACCTTCATTGCGGCCCCAACGGCGCTGGCCACTTCGTTAAGATGGTTCATAACGGAGTCGAATACGGAATGATGGCTGCGTATGCTGAAGGCCTAGGCGTGCTTCACAGTGCCAACATCGGTAAAAAACACTCTGAAGTTGATGCCGAAACTACTCCTCTTCGTAATCCAGAACACTACCAATACGATCTCAATCTTGGCGACATCGCTGAGGTCTGGAGACGCGGTAGCGTTATCGCTTCTTGGTTACTTGATCTCACCGCAATCTCTTTGGTGGATGATCCAAGCCTCAAGAAGTTTTCTG
>CALARU010000340.1 GCA_937888715.1 uncultured Planctomycetaceae bacterium
CGCAGGATGCCCGCAGAGGTTTTCTTGGATGCGGTTAATCAGGTCACTGGCAATAAATCTGGGTTCAGTGGCATCAGCGCCAACGGCAGGGCCATTGATCTTCCCAATGAAAACTTTGGTTCGTACTTCCTCGATACTTTCGATAGGCCCAAACGGGTTACCGGGTGCGAATGCGAACGCTCTACCGGTGCAACTTTGGCACAAGTGCTTTTGTTGGCTAACTCCGACGAGATGGAAGGCAAGATTACTGCGACACAGGGAAGGCTGGCGAAATTGATCAAACAAAATCTCCCCGCACCCGAGGTGATTGATACTCTTTATCAAGTTGCTTTCTCTAGGTTGCCCACTGCCAAAGAAAAAGCGCGTTCATTGGATCATGTGAATAAATCGGATAACAAACAACAAGCCCTCGAAGATTTGCTCTGGGTGATTTTGAACTCGAAAGAGTTCATGTTCAACCACTAGTATTTTTATTAAAGGAAGATGCCATGCTAGAATTTGTTGGAAAAGGTTCAGCCACTTGCGATGGAGTTAATCGCAGATCATTTCTTAAAGTTGGAAGTCTTGCCCTCGGTGGTTTGACTTTACCTCAATTGCTAAAGGCGAGAGCTGCATCCAAACCTGCCAAGAAGCGCTCTGTCATTCTAATCTGGCAGGCAGGTGGCCCTAGTCATATCGATATGTATGATCTCAAGCCCAATGCGCCTTCCGAGATTCGTGGCGAATTCAAGCCCATTGCAACCAATGTGCCAGGCATTCAGATTGGCGAGCATCTGCCTCTTCAATCAAAAATCATGGATAAGCTTTCCATCCTTCGTTCTGCTTGCCATACCAATGCAGGCCATGGCATGGGTTCGCAGTGGATGCTTACTGGCTATCAACCAACCATTGAAGTGAACGATAATATCTTCCCCTCGCTTGGTTCGGTGGTTGCGAAAATGAAGGGTGCAAACGATCCTAGCATGCCCCCGTATGTGAATCTTCCCAAGTTGTTGAACCTTGGTAAAGCAGCTTACCTTGGCGCTTCTTACAATCCTTTCGCACCAGATAATGATCCAAACATGGAAGGGTTCAAGGTTCGAAACCTCAGCCTTCCTGCGAAGATTAATGTCGATCGACTTTCCCGCAGACG
>CALARU010000341.1 GCA_937888715.1 uncultured Planctomycetaceae bacterium
AAAGTGAAACTGGTTGAACCAGCGTTTCTTTGGGCTCTGCGTATTGGCTTGGCCTAGGTCCCACAGGCGGTGTTTGAATCGGTACTGCTTGAAATCGTTCTAAAAGTGAAACTGGTTGAACTAGTGTTCCTGTAATTAAAGTTGGTTCTTCAACCCTTGGCGCAACTTCTTCTGCGTTGCATTTTCCCAAAATAATAGTTTCAATTAATCCTGTGATTAAAAGGATTTGAAGAAGTCGTACCAAGTTTAATTGAATGAATGCCATATTTTTAATAACAACAATTATTGCCATGATAATCATTACAGGCATAATAATCGGCATATTCACCCCATTTGTTTATCAAAATTAAATTATTTATATGGGTAGAGAGTTTGGGAAAGATGGTGTTAAAATAGATAAGTAGGCGGTTGATCTGTTTCTTAAGATGGGAAGTTATTAGTGGAAATATGCAGACTTGGTGATTTGAGTTGGCAGATAATTTATTGAAGTAATGTTTAAGGACATAATTGGTAAGGTGCACGATGATCAAAAATCTTTGTCTTTTGTTGTTGGCTATGATTCTTGTTCAGGGTTGTTCCAAGCCTGGCGGTCAAGGTGTGGGCAGGCCCCGCCCGCCCATGGATGAAGATGAACCATTGCCCGCCAAAGAAAAAGTCATCCCAACCAAATAACGGTTTTAGATAAATCAATTCTAGAAGATGGGTCAATAATAATTATTGGTTTAAGAGCGAATCAATTTCATGCAGCATTTGCAATTCTTCCCGCGCTGCTAATACTAAGACTCTGTTTTTTGAGTTAGCTTTAGAAATATCGCAGTCTGGTTGGCACGCATTGTTTAATGCAGTATCGATTTCTAATCCTAGAAAAGCTAGGGGTGCTATCACCTTCTCTCGAATGAGGGCAGCGTTTTCGCCAACCCCTGCGGTAAATATCACCGCATCTACTCCACCCATGGTTGTGCTTAGTGCCCCTATCGCTTGTTGTACCCGTAGGCAGTAAATTTCGATTGCAAGATTAGCCCGGTCATCGCCTGCTTGTGCTAGTGTAATTACCTCTCGCATGTCTGCGCTTTTGCCTGAAACCCCTAGTAGGCCCGACTCTTTCAATAAAGCTTTCTCGATTTCTTCTATTGAAAGTTTCTGCGTGCGTGCCAGATGAAAGATGATTCCTGCGTCGATGGTTCCGCTTCGTGTTCCCATCATCAGGCCTTCTAATGGCGTTAGGCCCATGGTGGTATAAACTGATTTCCCATCGCTGACAGCGCAGGCGGATGCGCCATGGCCCAGATGGCAGATCACTAGCTTGTTTTTTTCCGGCCCCAGTAATTGTGCTGCTTTAGTGCTGCACCAAGCGTAGTTTAATCCATGAAAGCCAAACCTTCGTAATTTAAAATCAGCAGTCCATGCGTAGGGAATGGGATAGGTATAAGATTTTTCAGGCATCGTAGAATGAAACGCAGTATCGA
>CALARU010000342.1 GCA_937888715.1 uncultured Planctomycetaceae bacterium
TTGGCGTCAAGGATTACCTTAAGGGCCGTCCCGAAACCTTTAATGTTAAATCGCATGCCAAAGGCCCTGAGGGTGAATTACCATTAACCGAAGAATTACTGCTTAATGCCCCGAGTGGAGATTTGTTTGGTTGGTCGTTGAATGTGGGCATGGGCTGGAAGCCTGAAGAAATGGGCCGGCCTGAGTTTTTAGTACTCAGTACCTCCGGGGGAGTTCGTAACCCAGATGGCACTCCCCTAGCGCTTGGGTTTCACACCGGGCATTGGGAAGTTGTTCTTTTAGTACAAGAGGCTGCCAAGACTTTTAGAACCTTGGGTGCGATTCCTTTTTCAGGCTTTGTTACGGATCCTTGCGATGGTAGATCGCAAGGCACCCATGGCATGATGGATAGCCTACCCTATAGGAATGATGCTGCGATTGTTTTACGAAGGCTTGCGAGATCTTTGCCCACGCGAAAAGGCGTACTAGGCGTTGCTACCTGTGATAAAGGATTGCCTGCAATGATGATGGCGGTTGCGGGTTTGCATAATCTGCCTGCAATCATTGTGCCTGGCGGAGTAACTTTGCCAGCTGATAATGGCGAAGATGCGGGTAAGGTTCAAACTATTGGAGCGCGCTTTTCTCATAATCAAATTTCCTTGAAGGAAGCAGCGGAAGCTGGCTGCAGGGCTTGCGCTTCGCCTGGTGGTGGTTGCCAATTTTTAGGAACAGCAGCCTCTGCGCAAGTGGTTGCAGAAGCGTTAGGGCTGGCGTTGCCACATTCTGCTTTAGCTCCTTCGGGCCAACCTGTTTGGTTAGAGTTGGCGAAATATTCTGCGCAAGCGTTGTATCAACTTGCATCCGAGGGAATAAAAACTTCGGATATTCTAACCCCCGCAGCGATTCGTAATGCGATCGTGGTGCATGCTGCATTTGGTGGTTCAACCAATTTGCTTTTACATATCCCTGCAATTGCCCATGCTGCAAAGCTTCGAAGGCCCACGGTTGAAGATTGGATAGAAATCAATCGTAAGGTTCCAAGACTTGTAGATGCGCTTCCGAATGGGCCGGTTGGTTATCCCACGGTGAGTGTGTTTTTAGCGGGTGGTGTTCCTGAAGTGATGCTTCATCTTGAAGCTATGGGGTTGTTGGATACTTCTGTTCTTACCTGCACAGGCCAGACCTTGGCGCAAAATTTGAAAGAGTGGAAAGAATCTGAGCGCAGGCATAAATTCAGGCAGATGCTAAAAGAGATGGATGGGGTGAACCCTGATGAAGTGATTTTCCCCCCTGCAGAAGCTAAAAAACAAGGCTTAACTTCGACTGTTTGCTTCCCCAAGGGAAATCTTGCTCCTGAAGGAGCCGTGATTAAAGCTACTTCGATTGATGCTTCGGTGGTTGGGGATGATGGGGTGTATCGCATCAAGGGGCCGGCCCGAGTATTTCTAGAAGAGCGACTTGCGATTGCAGCTATTAAAGAAAAACAAATCAAGGCGGGCGATATTATTGTGCTCATGTGCAGGGGGCCGATGGGCAGTGGGATGGAAGAAACCTACCAAGTTACCTCTGCATTGAAGCATTTGAGCTTTGGCAAACATGTGGCGTTGATAACCGATGCTCGCTTTTCTGGTGTATCGACTGGTGCTTGTATTGGTCATGTTGGGCCAGAAGCACTTGCAGGCGGGCCGATAGGTAAAATCTTGGAAGGTGATTTGGTTGAAATAATCATTGACCGTAATAAATTGGAAGGCTCATTGAACCTTGTAGGCGAAAACGGAAAAGATTACGGGGTTGAATGGGGCAATAAAACACTTGAGAGCCGAGGGCTAAGGCCAGACTTAGCGCCAGACCCGAATCTGCCCGATGATACGCGCCTATGGGCGGCATTGCAGACCTTGGGTGGTGGTACTTGGGGTGGGTGTGTTTATGATGCGGATAGTTTGATCAATGCCTTAAAACGGTAAAGATGGTTTTTTGTGAATCGATAGTTGAATTTGGTAAACAAATGTTTCATAGTGTCTTTTTAATATCTTTTGTTGGAATTTGACGAAAGGGAACAAAATGTCTGTTCGTCTAAGATTGTTTGTGATGATGGTTCTCCAATTTTTCATCTGGGGCGCTTGGTTACCCTTAATCTTCGGGTACTTACCAAGCCTTAATTTCTCCCCAGCAGAGCAGTCGTGGATATTGAATGCGTTTCCTATCGCAGCCATTGTCGGGATGTTTTTCTCGAATCAGTTTGCGGATAGAAACTTCGCAGCTGAAAAATTCCTGGCGTTTAGTCACCTTGTTGGAGGGTTGGCAATATTGGGTTGCGCCTTTACCAAAGATTTCTGGCCTTTCTTCGATTTGATGCTGGTTCATTGCCTGCTTTATGTGCCAACGATTTCCATTACTAATTCCATTGCTTTTGCAAACATGAAGGATGCCAAGAATGAGTTTGGCATTGTTCGCATGGGAGGAACCATTGGTTGGATTCTTGCTGCCTGGCCTTTTACTTTCATCCTTGTTGATTGGGATGCTGTGACTAAGGCAAACCCTCAGGGCATGGTGGATTGGATTGGTACTGTTTTGAAAA
>CALARU010000343.1 GCA_937888715.1 uncultured Planctomycetaceae bacterium
ATCACTAGCAGGTAAAGAGTTTCGTAAACGCCATGTCTTATTTGCTGTGCCTATTGTGGATAAGGATGGTGTTGAAGCAGGCGATCAGGGCAAAAATCGTATGCCCCATGATCACAACCGCGACTATGGCGATAACCCAATTTATCCTGAAATCCAAGCTATCTCTGATATAGCCAACAAATACAAGATTCATTTTGCAATCGATTTTCACTGCCCTGCGCTTAGAGGGGATATACATGAAGCCATGCATTTTCTCGGCCTTGGAGTTCCTCATGTTAAAGACAACCTCAACGAATGGATTTCTTGGATAAAAGAAGAGCGCCCTCAAGAAGTGATGGCACCTTTAAACTTCCTTGTTGATCCCACTAAGCCAGGTGCTGTTAACCGTAAAATGAATTCGCACTACATGGCAACTCTTGGGTCTTGCAAGATGGCAGCAACGCTTGAGGTTCCATACACGCAGGTGCGACCAGCACTTGATTCGGATATGGCGCGAGCCTACGGAGCAGGGCTGCTTAAAGCTTGGGTGCGTACTAATTTCATCACTATCGATGCTGGCATGAACCGTGGTGATTCCAGCAACGCACATTTCAACACCTTCCGAACCGAGTTTCTTAAATCCTATCGTAGCAAGCCCAAGGAAATGGAACAGCTTGCGAATCGTTATCGCACTGAACAATCTCCTGTGCTTTATCGTTTAGAAGCAGCAAACCTTCTTGCCACCCTTGCGATATCCCAGCGAAAATTTCCTGAAGCCAAAGTGCTTACTCAATCTGTTCTTCTTGATGCGAATGCCAGCACTTATCAGTATGAAAATGCAATGCTATTAAACATGGAGGCAACGGTTAAAGATCCTAAATCAGGGGCAGAAGAGGTTGATGCATTGTTCGTGAAGGCGATTGCATTGCCTTATTCGTCATTGAGTTATCGGGCCAAAGTTTATGATATGGCATCAGAGTTTGCACGCAGGCAGATGGATTATCGCACAGCAATCAAACGCACAAGAGATCAGATTTTAGTAGCTGTGTTTTACGAGAAGGGCAGGCTTTGGAATCGCATTGCAACAGATTTCGAGGCTCTTAAATTGCCTGCCGAAGCGCTGGGTGCAAGGAAAGAAGCGGTCAAGCTTTTGCGCCCTGTATTAGATCCCGCTGAAGTGAGTGTTTTTGGAGCGATGATGACCTTGGATTACTTCGATGCACTTTATGGCATATCAGAAACTCCGATTTCTGAACTTCAAGTAGCAGCACAAAAAGTTCTCAACCATAAGGTAAGCTCTATTGCAATGAAGGAGCATGTAACCAAGTTGCTTAAAGAACGCAAATAGATGTCACCCATTATCAACGGGGGTGAATCATACTTGTGTTTGAGGCGACTGAAGTAGTTTTGAAACAACATGGCCACTCACATCGGTGAGGCGATAATCGCGACCCGCATAACGGTAGGTCAGCTTTTCGTGATCAAGCCCCATCAGGTGAAGGATGGTGGCATGAAGGTCATGGATGTGGACTTTGTTTTCGACAGATTTGAAACCGAAGTCATCGGTTGCACCGTAGGCTTGCCCACCTTTAACCCCGCCACCCGCCATGAACATCGAGAATCCCCATGGGTTGTGATCACGGCCATCAGCGTTTTCGGTAGTGGGGGTTCTGCCAAACTCGCCTCCCCAGAC
>CALARU010000344.1 GCA_937888715.1 uncultured Planctomycetaceae bacterium
TTTAAATCTTCCGGTTGCTGCGCAACAACATTGCTAATGCAAATAAATGAAATGCTAAGCACAAACCCAAAGACGGATTTTGAAAAATGATTCATATCAGCTCCCCCAAGGTTAAGAACAGATCATCTTATCGCTAGATTATTATCTACCACGATTCTTTAAATCAGTCCAAGGTTTTTAACTAATTCTTCAGAACTTGGCACTCTGTTTAGGCTGTAGATATGAATTGCCTTGGTGCCATGCTTGATTAGATGACTGCAAATATCGCTGCAAACCTCAACCCCCACCTTGCGTACTTCTTCATCGGTTTTGCAAGCATCAATTTTTTGCAGTATGGCTGGCGGAATCTTTGCGCCACACATTGAGGTGAATCTTTTCACCTGCTCCGCACCTAAAAAAGGCAGAACCCCCGGTATGATTGGCACTGTCACCTTATGCTTGGTTCGTAAATAATCTTGAAAAGCAAGGAACGCTTCCACATCGTAGAACAGTTGCGTGATAATAAATTGTGCTCCCGCTTTAACCTTTGCAGCAGTGCGATCCCAATCGAGAATTTTATCCGGGCATTCGATATGGCCTTCAGGGTAGCCCGATGCACCGATAGCAAATTGGTTTTTCACCTTGATGTATTCGATGAGATCAAGGCTGTGGGAAAACCCTCCCTCGGTGGCTTTAAATTCAGTTTCACCTTTAGGTGGATCGCCTCTAAGTGCGAGGATATTTTCAACCCCCATGCCTCGGGCTTCCTCTAAGACCTCGCCAATCATTTCGCGGGTGGAACCCACGCAGGTAAGGTGTGGCATCGCTTCGATGTTAAATTCTTTTTTGATGCGATTAATAATGCGCAGGGTTTGGTTGCGAGTGCTGCCACCTGCGCCATAGGTAACCGAGGTAAAAGTAGGGTTTAGAGTTTTAAGTTTGGGGATGGTTTCTTCAAAAAGAATGCGCTCACCTTCCTCGGTTTTCGGTGGGAAGAACTCGAGCGAGAAAGTAACTTTACTGGTGTTTAACAAATCCGTGATACGCATGGAACTAATTCTCTAGCTTCTGTATTGGCCCTAGCCATTAAATGTAACCGAAAGCGGATAAAAATCTCAACAGGAGTTCATCTCGAGTTGGGAT
>CALARU010000345.1 GCA_937888715.1 uncultured Planctomycetaceae bacterium
AGGCTTTTAAGTTCACCCGAGCGCACGGCCTTCGAGCTCGAGCGCGAACCCAAGGAAGTTTACGATAATTACAACACAGGTAGGTTTGGTCAGGGTTGCCTGCTTGCTAGGCGGCTTGCGGAGTCGGGCGCTAGATTTATTGAGGTTACTACCGAGTATGTTCCTTTCTTGCATTGGGACACTCATGAAAATGGCCATGCAACTTTAACGAATATGAAACAGCAGATCGATAGGCCGATAGCCCAGCTTGTTTTGGATCTTGAAAAACGGGGTATGCTGGATCGAACACTTGTTGTGCTTGCAACGGAATTCAGCAGAGACATGATGATCGAAGGCGTGCCTGGAAGTAATGCCTCGGATCAATCGCGTGCCAAGTCGGATGTATTAAAAGAGCCCAAGCATTATGGCTTACACAGGCATTTTACAGGTTCGTGCTCTGCGGTGTTATTTGGCGGTGGTGTGCGCAAGGGGCATGTGCATGGAGTTACTGCAGATGAAAGGCCATTGATAGTTACCAAAGATCCGGTATCAATTCCCGATATGCATGCGACAATTTTTACTGCGATGGGAATATCGCCCAAGACTGCTTTTGACATCGAGAAAAGGCCTTTCTATGCAACGGAAGATGGTAAGGGTAAATCTGTGGATGCGATTTTTCAAAAGTCTAGAAGTTAAATTGATAGTGATGAATGAGGGTTTAAATTGCTGATTGCATTGGTCTTGATTGCTGTACCGCTTTTTACTTTTGAAACTGAAAAAGTGTTTCAGGGGAAAAATCTGCAGCAATGGGTTAAAGAGTTAGATTCAGATCCCGAGGTTGCCAGGAAGATTGTCATCATCTCTGCATTGGGGATGTTTGATCTTCAGGCACTTCCTGTTTTAGAAAAACTTGCGCTTAATTCGGATCAGGAAATTAGAACCAAATCTATTTCAACCTTGCAGCAGATGGGTAAAACTGCAGTACCCACGCTGGCGAAACTTTCAACCACTGGCCCTAAAGGTGTGCGGTTGCTGGCACTCACCGCAATTGCAGGCCTAGGCGAAGATGCAGTTGTTGCACTTCCAAAACTTTGCATTCTTACCGAGCATTTTGATAAAGATACTAAGATTCGTGCCCTTGCTGCTTTGGGAAATCTTGGCACCCAAGGTTATCCCGCTTTGCCTTTCTTGGTTAATGCTTTTCGGTCTCCGGAGCGCAATATTGCGGAACTCGCATTGCGTTCCATGGTGCAAGTTTGTGGATGGGGGAATAATCAACCTGCTGGAGATTTGATCGAAGCAGCGATGAAGTTGGCGCCTGCAAAGGGAGAACCTGGCGTTTTTGTGCTTGCTAAATTTTTAAAAGATACCGATGCGGAAGTAAGAATCATCGCTGCAAAATTACTGGGTGAAATGGGAGCCAAAGCAATCAAAGCGATGCCTGCACTTCAGAGCGCATTGCAGGATAAAAACGAAAAAGTGATTGATGCAGCGTTTGATGCAATTCTCAAGATCAAGCCTTAGAACTTTACACTTATTAAACCAAAGATTTTAGAGCACTTTCAAACACTTGGAATTTTCGTTCCCAAAGAAATTCTTTTGCGATCCTGCTATTTCCTGCAGCGCCTAGTTGCTCGGATAATTTTCTATCGAGTAT
>CALARU010000346.1 GCA_937888715.1 uncultured Planctomycetaceae bacterium
CCCAAAAGATCCAGATAAGCCCTACGAACTAATTTTGTTTTCTCTGCAACAGGGTTCGGGGTGATACCCTTGGCTTCCATGTTGAATTTAAGAAAGTGATCAATGGGGGTCTTGCACCAGCTCGCATCTTTAACTTTTGGAGGCGCAACATTCTTCAGGGGTTGCCAGGCCCAATACTTCTTCGCACTTTCGTAATCGATTTTCTTGACAGCAATAACGGGCGCAGTTCCTTTGCGTGGGTCGGCAGCACCCCGCTTGACCCATTCGGTAAGGATTGCAATATCTTTATCCGCCAACTTTCCCTTGGGTGGCATTTGAATCGTATCGTTGTAGCTAAGTACTTTTACAAATAGGCTTTTCTCAATATTGCCAGGGATGATTACCTGACCACTTTCACCACCTTTCATCCAGCCTTCTTTGGAATCGAGCAGCAGTTCACCCCGAATCTTTTTTGCATCCTTGGCATGGCATGAATAGCAATGCTCGATGAGAAGGGGCCGAACCTTGGCTTCAAAAAAAGCGAAGTCTTCCGCTTCCCCTGCAACTGAAACGCTGGCAAAAAGAAGGCAAGAAAGGATAGCTATTGTTTTCATTATTTTTTGCATGGTGGGAGTACTATTAAAACAGCCCTTTTTCAGGCACTTCGGATAACTTGGATACTCTCCTATATTACCGTTATTTGTAATTAGGTGCAACAGATTGATTTGGCTAATCTCCGGGCTTTTGGATTACTTGCCTGCATTTTTGACAGGCCTCTTAAAAAAACAATCGGGCAGTCAAAAAGCTCTTCTAGATTTGCTCTTCCATCCGGTGCAGTAGTGCCTCGACCGATCGATCGAAACAATCCCTTTGGGTCCCGCTTGGCGAGGAATCCGTAATTACTGGTTATTGCTTCGGTATTTAAAGCTTCCTTATAAGAGGATTTTTAGAATAGTGTTGTAAAATCATGCCTGTGATCAGTTATTCGGGTAGAATATGTTTAAAAGGTAAATGAATTAAGAAATTAGGGAACCATGAGCATTACCGAAACAGTCCTAGAAGGAACATTGAATCCAGATGGGACTCTAATTTTGGATGAAGCGCCAAAACTGCCCCCTGGTGGGCTAAAGGTGCTGTTGCAAGGTATCGATACAAAAAAGCCCCAGGTACTTGGAGATGGGTTTTTTCAAATGATGGAAGAAATATGGTCGGCACAACGATCCAGAGGCCATGTTCTGCGAAGTGTTGAAGAGGTTGAATCGGAAAGTCAAAATTTAAAAGTACTGATGGCAAACGAAATTGATGCAACTATTCGCCTTCAGGAAGAATGTCGAAATCGGCGGAATCAAGTGGATGGCGAGAATGCAACGCCATGATTGATTTTTCTTGATTCAAATGTTGTTATTTACTACATAGAATGTGATCCTTATTGGGGCCCGAAGGTTGAAGATAGACTCAGGAAAATTGCTGCAGATAATGATATGTTGGCTACTAGTGATGCGGTTCGTTTAGAAACCTTGATTGGGCCATTTCAATCGGGCGATACAGCGGTTCTCGCTGATTATCAAAAGTTTTTTAATTCGTCTGGGATTCAAATGTTGCCCGTGACCGCCGCAGTGTGGGAGCAGGCGGCTCGAATTAGAGCCGGCTTTAAGCT
>CALARU010000347.1 GCA_937888715.1 uncultured Planctomycetaceae bacterium
ATTCCTGCATCACATAGAGATGCTCACATGTAGGAACATCTATCCTAGGTGTTGGGTGGGGCAAAGAGTAAGCAAAACAGTCTACTAACAGGACAGTTTTTAAAGCTAGAAACTACAAAAAATATTGACGTATGGGAATAGTATTAATTTTTTTAAGATCTTTAAATTCCGGATTTTAAAAAGCATCGATTTCAAAAAAAAATACAACTGTTGTTACCTATTGCAGTACTCTGCAGAACTAACATTTCCGTGCTATGTATTGACTCGGATAAAGGGTGTGTATTCGCTTTATCTGGATTGGTTGAAGCTAACCCCAACAGTAGTTTCGAAGCATTGGTTCAAGAGCGTCAAAGGGTAAACCAAAACTGGGAGGTAGACTTTCAGTACGAAAATGCAGAAACTCCTAACGAAGGGGTGGTTTCTTTATGCCAGCTCATTAGTGACCCCTATTCGTTCGTATTTGTTGACTTCAAGGAAAATAGAGGCAGAACCTCAGCAACCTAAATGAAAGGGTTCTGCGGCTACTTTAAGAGAGGAATTCAATGCACTCTATGGGGATTCATAACGGTGCCACCCTAAGCCCTTAGGGTGGATTGGTTAAGCTTCGCTAGCTCTTATGCCCAACTCTCTAGGCATACACTGATGCCCGCCCAGAATGAGGTATAACTGAGTAGGGGGTAAAGTGAGCCGCCCCCTTCTGTAGCATGGAGGAAGGTTTGTAGCATGGAGGAAGGTTTGTGGCATAGAGGAGGGGTTGTAGCATGGAGGAGGGTATGCCTAAAGGTCACCTCTGATCAGTGCTAACTTTCTAACTTAGTGCTAACTTAATCAAAGTTGGAACTGTTGTAAAGTCTTTAATGGTAATGCTTTATAAATATATAGTGCTAACTTTCTAACTTTCTTAATAAAAAAAAATATAATAATCTAAAAACCAATACAGATAAATCTACAGCAAGCAAACTTTATTGACAAAAGTTCGAAGTTAGCACCAAGAAATCGCAAGTTGTTGTTTCGTATGGAGTTATGTTTGTGCTAACTTTTATACAAGCCTGACGAAGTTCGCACTCTGGGTTCACAAACGAAGTGCAGCATTACTATGAGTTGCTGTTACTATGAAAAAGAATAAAGACATTTCACGCTGGAAGACCGTTGTACGATTGCCCGACTTCGTGAAGGCGGGCAATCAATCAGGCAAATTGCAACATCTATGGATCGTGCAGTCCATCAATATCGAGAGAGATGAGGCGCAATACCCGCACTACATACATATAGGTTACCAACCAGGCTATGGTGACGACTTTGCTTGGTCATGCCGTTGGCAAGGAAACCGCATGTAGCGTAATCCTGATTTGTGCGAATTAGTATTAAAGCAACTTAAAATGGGTTGGGCACCAGAACAAAAGTAAACATTCAGCCGTAGTTCTCGAGCAACTGCGACAATGGTTTGGTGGCATGCCTCCTACAATGAGGCGAACCCTTGCCATGAATAAGGGGCTGAGTTCTTCATGCGTCATCAAATTCATGCTAGCGGTATTAAAACCTATTTTTGTAAACCTCATTAACCATGACTATTCATTTTTGAATGTTCTTCTTCTTCACGAAAATACTTGGCTTTAGCAATATCGGCTGTAGCCTCATCAAACCTTCCAAGGTTCGTATAGGCGGCAGCACGACCTTCGTATGCCTCCACGATAAAATCTCTCGAACTTGTTGCCTTTGTATAATCGTCTACGGCTTCTAGATTTCTACCCGCCTTCAAATGATGGCGCCCTCTTTCTAAATAGGCATTACTAAGAACCCTAAGTGTGGATGGGTCATTGGGAAATAAAGAAAGGGCAATTATTAAATCCGGAATAGCTTTGTCATACAACTTCATTCGTAAGAAGGCGTAACCTCTTTGACCCCATGCTTTGAAATAATTGGGATTTATCTCTAGTGCATGCGAGAAATTATTCACAGCTTCGCTGTATTCATCTACTAACATATGTGCAAACCCAAGATCTGTATAAATATACTCATCTTTAAACCCCAAACTTATTGCTCTATTCAAATCTTTGCAGGCCCGTCTATACCAATGTTTATTACTGTACATTGATCCTCGTAAGTGATATGCCAATTCATTTTGTGGATCGCTTTTTATTGCTATCGAGCAATAATCTATTGCAATATCAATCTCATCAAGATCCGAATGATTACTGTCTACATAATTATCCCAGTGCCTATATGCTTTTTTCAGTGCATAATTTGAACATACTATTTTAGCCCTAAAATCTGACTTACGCATGGAACTCGGCCTTTCTGTTAAATATGAAAACTGTTGCTGAAGTCTAAACCCATTGTTTGATTCGGATTAATTATTTGGTCATTGGAAGTTCATTATCACATCCGTTTTTGTTTATTTTCGTAATGTGAAAAATCGTATCGGATATTTGGTGTTCCCTTGGGAACGCTTATCTTGAGAATTTGACTTTGATTGGTGGCCATATCCCATTTTCGATAGTTTTTTAGCTGCAGCCTGGAAATCTCCTCCATGCTCAAGAATCGTGTATGCGTGGAATTTGCTGTAACCTTTTAATTCCTCGAACGGTTCGGCGTTGGAACTGAACACATATAAAAGATCTGATCCTCGATAGTTGGTGGTAGCACTGGTTCCGTTGTGTTTGCCGGGTCGAACCCATGTGTCATTACCATCGCCACCACGCCCTTCCCAAGACCAGCCGTGTGGGGTGAGGATACTGCCCCAATCTGTGCGCTGGTTAAAATCATCTCCTGGCCTAAGCAAGCCTTTATAAGGTTTTTGATGGTTGAAACTAATGGGAGGACGTTTTGGTTCTGGCTTACAATCTAGTGCCCTTGCACAGGAGATCAGCAACGATCTTTCTGCAGGAAGAATTGTTTGGATTGCGCTTAGCTTCCGGGTTCCTAGAATCCTGTAACAGCGGCCAGTTTTGTGGCAACTTGCTGGGGAAGGCGGTGCGAGGCAATACCCTGCCTCACCTTTCAATTCAATTATCGCCTTGAGTTCTTGAGGGCCCTTTTCTGGATCCGGAATTCTGGCCAATTTTTGACTTCCGCCATATTCGGAACAGCGGTAATAGGCATGAAGCCCGGGTCGCGGGGTTTGAACAAGGACTAGCCGCTTCAAAAGTTTAGGGGCAAGTTTGTAGACCGCTTCGGCCCAGCGTTTTGCTGCATCCCAGTTATCACAATCGATAATTTCCAGACCTCCGCTAATCTTACCCCCTAGCACTCCGAGTCCGTAATCACCTTCGCTATCGCAAAACCATTCCTTAAGTTGCGATGCAGTTGGCGGAACTTCTTTAAAACAGGACCAATAAGACCGCCATTTATATTGCTCCTCATCCCACTTGCGGGGAAGCAAGCTAAATGCTGGATTCTTCACCCCACCTACCATAATTGGTATTAAAGAAAGCCCTTTTTCCACATATAAACACGCAGTCCGGTAAACTTCCTCCTTGCCCGGACTGGGGATTTCAGGGTTTGGAGCGATGTCAGGGATTATTTTTTTCATAATAGGATCCTCATATTTGTCCATTGAATACATAACCATCATTCATTCAAAAAGTTTGTTTTTCTTAGGGTGAAAACTAAAAAAGCTTATTTTCGTTATTCCCGGTATTCCCGGTATTTAAAATAGGTGCCTATGGGTTTGAATTTGTTTTTTACTTTTAGTTTTTTTGGTTTTTTGTTTTTTCTCTTAAATACATATACCTCTTCTAAAATACCGGGAATAACGGGAATTTAAAAAACTAGTTTTTAATTTAAGGCTTCAATAGCTGAGCGCCTAATTGTCACAAGACGGGGTTTATCCAGTAGAATTTTTATCTTTTTAACATTGCGGTTGTCAATGTCTGTGATTAACCAACCCCGATCCTTCCAAGAACGAATTATTGCATCTTCCTCATATTTAAGTTCACTGAGCACCTCGCTGAGGATATGCGGCATGATACCGATCCATTTCCAAATTAAATCCCAGCGCCCTGCAAAACCTTTTAGAGAGGGTTTGTCGGTGGGATAATCACCATCACTGTAGAATTCCCCTTTGTGGGCAACAGCCCAGTTGTAAACACTTTGAAGAGCACGGGCAGCCGTGTCACCGTCACCTGAGGTTGAAACTAAATCATCCCAGACAGGCTCGATTGGATCAGTCCATACCCACGGCAAACTTAATGCGCGATGTACGAGACGAGAAGTGAATCGGATGGCAGCAAAGTGTACTGACATTCTGCCAGCAATAAAATTATCTCCAGCCAACTCCTCGTAATGTTTAACCATTTGTTTGTACTTGTTCTGCCATATATTCCATTTTTTTGAGTGAGTTAATAGATACTGGATAAATCGGGGCCCTGCATGCCCAAAATGGTCACCAAGAGCCATTGTAAGATTTCTGGCCAATTGTCCTGCTTGTAGATCCATGTTTCCGAACGGGGAACCCCAAAACGATAAGACTCGAGGACGCGTGCCGCCGTCTTTGGTAAACCCAATTGCAGACTGTTCACCACTTGAGAAAAGCACGGTGTTACAATGCCCTTGTAAAGCAAGTCCATGTATTGTTCCACGGCCTCTTCCACGTCCCTGCACTACACTATAAATAGTCTTGGCAACCTCTTCAGGGAATGTAACATTTTTTGTATCGTCCAAGATAAAAGGGAGATCGGAGCAAACAACAGGCACTCGTTCACGCCAAGTGGCAGTGCCATTCCATGTTAATAGAACGGAATTACTGCTTCCTTCAATTGGGTTTCCCCAAACACTGGCAATGACCCGCAAAACCGTACTCTTTCCACAGCTTGTAATGCCTGCAAAATCAATTACATGATTCGGAGTTCTGAGAACCTGTAGCATTGGAGGGAGAAAGGCTGCATAAAAAGCTACCATTGCTTTTGGGTGTGTATTGATTGTTTTTACTGCTTTGATCCACTCATCATAATCCCCCATTTGATGAAAACCGTCGGCTAATTGTTCCTCTCCAGGTTCGGTCGTTCGAAACCGAATCAAGGGGATGGGTTCATTTTTTTCTCCATCAAAATTAATTCGATCAGCAGTGATTAGGTTGCGTCCCCAAAGAAAACCATCCCTTCCATTCTCACCTTGCCATCCCATACGCCCGGATACCCGCACGCTTGGAAGGTTGGCTAAATTGGCTGATTCAAAATCCTCGAGGTATTTAACCAGTGTTCGGGAATTAACGCTGGTTACTGGTAAGCCAAATTCTGCCGATGCTATAATCGTTCTCTGGTCTGCCACTTCCTTTCGATTTACAATTCTGGTTTTCCATCGATCATTCTTTTTCCACGCAATGGTAAGAAATTCAGACCCGCGTTGAGAATCAGACCCGCATTCTGTAATGACTACAGGAGCAGAAAAATCATCACCAGAGCCTGTAGTCCGAGTGATACCTTTGTCCGTTAATGCCCACCCTGCCGGTATAACGACCTGATCGTTAACGGGGGCTTCGGGAAAAATCTCCTTCACCATGATTAGGTTTTGATTTTCTTTTCCTGCTGGGTTCCGAATGATAGATAGAATCTCTTTAGCTTCCGCTATCAAAGCTTTGGTTTGGATCCCTTTGATTTTCAATTCAGACATTTTATTTTTAATTTGGTTACATGCAATTTCTAATGAGTCAGGAAAGCAAAAAGCCGTTGCTTCCAAGGCAATCTTTTTCCATTTCCGTATTTCCTCAGTTTTCTCTGAAGAAATCTGTAAATTTAGCACGGCATCAAAAAGGTTGGTATGAGTAATCTCACCATCCTGAAATAGGCAATTATTTAAAGATGCAAGGAAATCTAAACACATCCAGTGGTCAGTATCTGAGAAGGTAAATAGCTGTTGTAGGTTGCATGATATTTGGTTGGCAGCCAAACACTTGTTTCGAAGATTGTTAGCAACCTCTAAATTGTCTTTGTCGGATAAAGGCAATTTTTCCAAAGTTGAATCGACCATGATTTCGAAATTTACATTTTTTTCATCAGATGGATTGCCAAGGGGTACATCGTTTACAATGTTTTTTGCTTTTGCTTTCATGATTCTAGTCTCCTTTTTTCTTTAATATTTGCCTTTGGCAACAAGCCATGAAGCAAATAGTAAAAAAGTAATCAAGTGTGATAACCTTTGCAGGGTCGCCAGACGCTCTTAACATTCCCGGTTTTGGTGACCCTGCCCACCAATCAGGTACTGAACGATTCCAATAAAAATCCACCAATAAAACCTAATGAAGCGAGAAGATAAAAATGGGATTTTATTTCCCCATCCTGGTTTTCTTGGTTACCCTTTTTGATCTCCTTTGATTGGAAATTGCTGTCCTAACATTTTGTTGCTCAAGCTAAGCTGTTTTCTCAAAAAAAGCTCAATTTCCTTAATGTTCTCCTCTGTGAACAATCGCCTCCCTGGTACTTGTGAGGATGGTTCTGGCAAATCGCCTTTCTCAATAAGATAAAGCAGCCGTGCCCTTGGAATTTGGAGCCGTTTAGCGACTGCCCCGCTTGTAGAAAGAGATGATTCTTTATCCATATCTAGTTCTCCCTTTGATTTTTACATTCCAGTTGATGGCCACCACTAATAGGCTGGGGAAAACCGACACCACCCATTTGAAAGGATGATTTGTGGTAATGGGTTATTGGTTTAAATGAACAATAACCGTTTGGAGAATCTCTTTTTTTGATGTGTTGAAAGCTTTGGGTTTTAGTAAACCCAAGAAAGGAAAGCCTAAAAGGCCGAAATTGGGTGGTTTGAAAGTAATCTAGGCCAGAACCAGCAGCAGGGATGGGACCAAGGCATGTTGCCAGAAAAGGGCTATACCAAAACCATCGTTTTCATTATTTGTTGGGCTGTATTCCAACGAGGGTTTTTTCCAATAGCCAATAGTAGTTCAAGGTTAAAGGTAAAAAACTAGATTTAAAACAACAACTCCCAAATCAATGGCTTGCAGATAAGCTCAAACACGAGTTATAAAGGCAGGCCATTTTGTCGGTCAGGTAAATAATAAACGGTTCAATGTAGTAACTCATGTATTTTGCTTGGCAAAAACCGATGAAAATAGTAAAGCATGATGCAAAAAATCCCTTATCCGGACTTATAAAGGTTGCCGGTACAATGGGCTCGGTTGGGACCAATAAATGAGGGTGATTTTTCGTTTGATTAATTAACAGGATAGGTTTTATTGCGTGAAACCCGGTAAGTTTCTTCTCGCTTGCATGATTTGCATTCGGTTTCAACGATCAACCAGCTTTCCGATTTCAATGGTGGTCGTGGTCCCACCCAATTTAAATATCTGTTGCAAGGGCAAATAGGGGGCCACGGGATCTCTGGGTGCTTTTCAGCTAAATCATCACCAATTTCCTCATTGGGTTCAGCGGCAATAACATCTTCAATCCCTTCAGTGGGTTCAACTATAACATCTTCAATCTCTTCAGTGGATTCAGCGGCAAAAACATCTTTGATCTCATTAAGGGAATCAAAGTAGCCAATACCTGCGTTTGTATTTCCGGAGGATTTTTTGGAGGATTTGATAAAGAATTTTTCTGTGGAAAGATCACTTTTATCAACGACTCTTTTCATTCCCTTTTTCCTAGCATCGACATCCCTACGATTGCGGGCCGTGGCCCCGTAAAGGGCGACGAGAAATGTGAGGCGATTGGAATTTTTGTGTGGTGCCCCCCAAACCAAATCGGGGAGAATTTCCATATACCACCTAATTACATTGGGACCGAAGAACCAGATTGGTAAACCACCATGATCGCTACGCGGTGCATGCAATGAAAAAAACGCTAGGACTTCTTTGTCGGAGGGGCTGACGCATTTGGTATTAGAGAGTGAATTCCATTGCTGAAGAACCGTTACTCCGTAAGCACGAGACATTAGTTGAAAACTAGTCCACAAAATAACCCTAAAAAAACACTTTCCTTTTTCAATTGCGGAATCCCTGTTGTCCCCATTAAGTTTATTGTGCCCGGGCAGTAAACGAATGTATCCTTTTTCTCGCTCTTGTTTTAGCCATCTTTGAAAATCAGCAGGCTCGGAAGAGTACTTTTCGGTTAGTCGGCTATGGAAATGTTTATAGTCATCAAAGTTATCCTCAGCAAAGCTCAAATCGTTTGCTAAATCAATTTCGTTTATCAGCGCAGGAGCGATTTTACAGGCGTTCTGTTCGATTTGTACACATGAGGCAAGGCTGTCATCACTATTGAAACCTTGGATTAAAATAAAGTCGAGTACAGTCCGCAGAAAGATTGGGAAATTAGACTCTGCTCCAGCCTTTTTTTCGGAGGAAGTGGATATAGGAACATTTGTCACCGATTCGAAAATATGATTTACGATATCAGAACCTGTCTGTTTGCTACCAAGCTTTTTGAAAGAGAGATTAAAACCAGGTACTAGGAAATCGTCTAAATCTCGATTCTGTTCTGTTCCGTAAAAATCATCGTTCCTGTGAAAATTCCGGTTAACCCCTTGGTGTCCTTCATGACGACTTTTGAAGATTGCCAGATGAAAATCTAGATTTTCTTTGGTTGGGATATATTTGTCTGTGGTTAAATCACTTCCACTTTGATTAGCTTGACACCACTTAAGGAAATCGGACTCTAATTCGGGTAGAAATTGAATCCCAAGGCGACACATTTCTTCCACATAGTCGTCAGCAGGTTTTCTAAGCTTTAACGCTTCTAAAACCTTGGTTGGGTAAAATCGCCGTTTTGGAGCTTCCTTTGGACTTTGAAACTCAACAAAGCATTCTTTAGGTTGACCATGTGGATACCAGCGATAAACTTCCACTTCAATTTCCGGTTCTATGATGAAACGGCTATCTCCCATCTTTTCCCAATATCCAGCAATGTTGTCGTTAATTGGCAGCACCTAATTAACCCTCGGACCATGGTGTCGGTTTTCCCCAGTCATTGTAACCTGTTGGTGGTCGGCAACGGAAAAAAATCTTATACGGGAGGAATAATTTGTGATTTTCTTGATGGCGATGGCTTCAATCTTCGAGGAAGCAAAAGCCCGCAATCGCTTGCTAGCAGGCGTAGGAGCATGAAAATCCTAGAAAAGGCTGAGCTTATTTGCAGAATACCCACGGTCAGGGGAGGAAACTCTTGGTCGAAATTCTTGATACGAGTTAGTGCTGCCTGCAGTATTTCACTCTATCGATTTTGATGTAACTTATTTAGTTTTGATTTTGTTCCATATATACAGAAAGGTTTAAGAAATGTTTCTAAATACTA
>CALARU010000348.1 GCA_937888715.1 uncultured Planctomycetaceae bacterium
TTACCTGCGCAGATCTCGATGGCATGCCTGGTGATGAATTGATCATTGGCGTGCGAGATGAGTTTGCCAAGGAAAAGGGCAAGAAAAGTGGCGTGCGTATTTACTCAACAAGTGATGGCAAAGGCGCAACTTGGACCCGCAATGATGTTGATGAAGGTGGCGTTGCGATTGAAGATCTTGCTGCAGCCGATTTAGATGGCGATGGCAAAATCGACATCGTTGCAGTTGGCAGAGCCACGAAAAATGTCCGCATCTATTGGAACAAAGGGAAGTAAATTGCAAAGCATTATTAAAAACACCCAAGCCTCTTTAGACTTAATAAGCGGGAGAGGCTTAGGCAGTTAATTGCAATAACCGAAACCGTTTCTTGCTTAATCCAAACCCCTTAAAAACAATGCTATTTGATTTTGACCTAAATTTCTATTTCAATGAGGTTATTTTTGGCAACCTTAGAATAATCCATTGTAACAATTTGAAATTCCTCGTTTTCAGAATTGTGTGATTCCTGTTGTTGTTGTTTAATACCATTTAAAATTTCAAGCGTTTTAGCAGGTTTCTTTTTCGGAGATTTTTCGACATCTTCAGTGTTATAAAAATACAAGAATACATTTTTAATTTTTAATTTTTCTATTTTGGAGTTTAAAATCATGCCCAATACGGTCATTAAATTTTTGGCTAATACCGTATCTGTTCCAGGGATTGTTTTCCCGGGATGAGCACTATTAAAATCAGCCTTATCTTTTTCATTAAAAGCACTCCAATCCTCAATATTTTTCATTTTGTCCACATACCAACTGAAGATTTTATGCCTCATATTTTGAGGGGCATCCAACTTCAATTTTTTTTTGCTCTTATCTTCAAATTTAATTAAAGATCTATCCCATTTGCTTTCTCCTAAATAAAGCTTATCGTTTGCAAGTATAATAAAATCGAATTCACCATAGTTTTTTCCTCTGCCAAAACTAGGACGAAAGAATATTTTGCAATCCTTAACAACCTCTTCTGCTTCATCCTTCCCACCATTCAATTGCTTAAGAATTTCTGGCAACTTACTTTTAATCGCCCATAGGGTCAGGGCATCTTCACCGTAAGCATATACTTTCATCAGATCCTCCTTTTTGTTAATAAAAATATTCTTGAGTTTTAAATAGTATAATTAATACCTTTAACAATCTATTATAAATTTTAATATTCGCAGCGAGCCAGTAATGGTGCAGTTACCGTAAACCAAAATCTCGTTCCGATTCTCTTCCGGGAAAGGTCGCCCCACTTCTACTTGGCTTTCACCTGAAGCTCTATTTCAATCAAGTTATCTTTCAAAGCATCTGTGTAATTTATATTGACGACTTTAAAATCATTGGGACCGGAATCTTCTTTAAGGCCTTCACCATTATGCAAATATAATAAAACATTAATAACAGCAGGCTTTGATGATCCAAAATGCTTAGAAATTATATCTGATACAGTTTTAATATTAGAAGCTAACAACTTGTCTTCCGAGGGAACGGTTTTATCTTCCTGCTCGTTTCCATTTGGTTCTAATTTTGGAAATTTGGGCTCCCTGTTTTTTGAAGCATGAATTAGATCTTTCCAATCGGTCAGTTGCGGGCAAGCAAAGGTCCAATTATTTATATACCATTTAAAAACATTATGCCTAAATAGCTGTTCCGGCCTTAGTTCTAACAATCCATCTTTCAGCTTTTCTGAAGATCCGTCCCACTTACTCTCTCCAAGATAAATTGCTTTACCTGTCAGCAAAATAAAATCAAACTCCCCAAAATTAGAAGTGCCCTTACCTCCCCTGCCAAAACTAGGGCGAAAGAATATTTTGCACTCATCAACTTTGGTTTCATCGCCCAACTTGCCAAGAATTTCTGATAACCTATTTTTAATAGCCCATAGGGTCAGGGCATCTTCACCGTAAGCATATACTTTCATCGAATTCACCTTTTTGTCATTAACACTTAATTGCAAATTTAAACTAATAATAATTTTCACCCTTAACAGCATCCCTGCTGTATGGGATGCTTTTAATTCCCCTAATAAATCAACAGCAAGCAATTCCAATAATTTAAAATCAACCGCCAATCTGATTCCAACTTCAGTTGCATGGTTGCATTTCTAGGCTTTGTTCAAGCTCAAAAGGCACGCCATCGGTAAGCATTCTTACATTTGAAAAGTGCTGCTGGAACATTTGTGGTTCGAAAGTATGAATCGGGATTACTGTTTTTGCACTGACAGAATTTACAAACTCAACAATATCTTGAATATAAGCATGCCCACTGACATGAGCAGGCACAAAGTCCCCACCCACTTTGGCGATATGATCCTTCAATGCAACCCAATCGGGCTTGCCTAGATACCCACTCCAGTAGCCATACAAGCAACGGCAATGTGCAGGGAGTTGTTCGTTGAAATCAAACTTAGTCATGGTTGGGCGAAAAACCATCAGATACTTTGAAGGTTGGGCAAGAATTTCAGACAGTTCAATTCGTGCTGACTTAAACTTTTCTCCAAGGTTTTTGAGGCTCTTGCGGCGTTCAAATAGATGGTTGTAAAAAACACGGATACCCATGCTTAAATTAGGTGTCTTAGATTCCTTGCCAATTAAATGAAGGACAAAGGCGGTATAAGGATCCACGACAAAAACCCGGCCCGCCTTTTTTGCAGCCTTGAACAGCGTTACGATCCGATCCACATCCAATGCAGAAAAGGTGGCAAGTACCAAGGCTGGTGCGGTCTTCACCAATTCAAAGATGCGGTCTTCCAACTGGTACTCAGTCAATCCGCGTTCTTTTTCACTACCAAAATGAGTTCCTTCAACGATAAGAACATCGACAGGCTTTGCCTGCAAATGTTTGAGCAAATCACGGAGCATGCCGGGCTTACGCCCATGGTTGCGAAAATCTCCTGAATAAAGAATTGTCTTGCCCTCAGCTTCTATTAAGAATGCCACGCTACCATAAATAGAATGATCCACTGCTAGGGGCGTCACCTTGCAATTACCGATGTTAAAAGGTCGCTGGCTAAATACTTCGCGAAATCGAGTTCGGTCAAGCTCGGTCTGGGCGGCAAAAACGCCTGCTGCAAGCATCATTTTGCTGGTTCCACTGGTGGTAAAGATAGGCACCGTTTTTCGGGACAACGGCAATAACCCCGTATGATCCAAATGCGCATGGCTGAGCAAAATGCCATCCGGTTCATCATGATCAGTATCAAACAATCCGGGGATTGGGGGAATCACGCCCTCGGCTTTTAAAATATCCATAGGTTTCGCTAGGGCAGAACGGGAATCAAAGGGCTCGCGTTGGGCATCCACCAAAGGCAAACCCAAGTCCATTACAAGCCTTGTTGTTGCTGTTTGAAGTTCCACACAGGAACCTCCTATTTCTTTCGTACCACGATGAATCGTTAACTTCATGCACTTCTTCTTCTGGCTAATTTGCCAATAAGGGATTTAATATTCACAACTGGTATCATTGTGCAATCAGTCACTGACATCAGCGGGTCAGAGGTGTTAAAATTGTTTTTCGGATGAAGATTCGGCATTGTAAGCTTGCAAGGAATCTTGAAGCTGCAAGAGAATCATTTCCCGCAATTGCACGGGCTGAATTACCTTGGCATTGCTGCCCCAACCAAGAATCCAACGCACGATTTCATTCAAGCCATCCACCTTGAATGTCATTACAATGGAGCCATCTTTGTTTTTTCGAATTTTCTGGGTGTGATGCCAAGTGCCCTCGATAACAGTTACAGCGGCTTCACCAGAAAACAAAATCTCAATATCGTAAGATTGTTTCCCCCTGTAAACCGCCCAGGCATTCCCAAAATACTCTTTTAAATCAAACTGCTCGGGTACTTGCGCAAGAGTTTCCAAGGTACGCATCGATTTAAACCGGGCCACTCGATAAGTTCTTGGCAAATCTTCACCCACAGGGCGTGCGATCAAATACCACGCCTGTTTCACTAAACAAAGCCGGTAGGGATGAAGCTGAAGTTTAACCTCTGAAGCTTGATAAGGGCTTTGGTAAGTGCCAGCTATCTGCTTCCCTTTTAGCAAGCCAGTTTGAGTCGTACGGATGATATCACGGTGTTTGGAATGATCCGCAAGTTTCAAATCAAAAACGGTAATCAATTGCTCTGCATCTGCAAGTAACTGGGCAATATCATTCTTGGAAGATGCTGCCAATTTTTGGGTAACAGTTTTTGCGCCTGGGTTGATATCCAAGCCAGGCGATTTGGCAATTGCAGTCGCAGTAATCTGCCCCAGCGCTTCTTCCTCAGTGAGGCTGACGGAAGGAAAACGAAAATCCTGCCTGACTCGGTAGCAGCGGTCTTCCTGGTCGAATTCCACCGGAATGCCTGCGAGCTGTAACACCTGCATATCGCGATAAATGGTTCTTTCAGAGCACTCTTGCTCTGCTGCGATATCAGTTGCATTCCAACGGCCACGGCTCAACAACAATTGCATTATGCGCATCACCCTAGCAAGGCGATCGGCTTGCCTAAGCCTGCGATCAGAATCAGACCTTGAAGATTTTGCCTTAGAAGGCAGGGGCTTGCGGGATTGTTTCTTTTTGGGTGCTGGCATCATGTTCTACCTAAAAACGCTTCTCGACTGAAGTTACTTATGAATCAGACAAAATCATTCTATGGGTAGACTTGTCAGCAGTGGGTCGGCAATTATGACTACAATTTTATAACTACTCCGATTTAAGAAACTTTTGTACCTTTTCGTACTCTGCAACGCGTGAGAGATCTTTAGCAGTAGGATTAGCAATTCTGCTTAAGTCCATGTTATCTTTCAGATCTGCAAGCTTTACCACCCTACCAATGGCGTTTAGTTTGGTACGCATTGCAGCATCCATACGGCTTTCACCTTTAATTTTGGTAACCGACTTAATTGCATTAATAATATCTTCTGAAAAGCCATTTTCTCTAAGCTGTTGTTCTTGTACATAAGTATCTTCAATAACATCGTGTAATACCGCAACTATTTTTTGTTCATCTGTCGCATATTTATCTGACGCCACCGTAAGCATAACTCTTAAAGGATGAAGGATATAGGGTTTGTCAGCTTTATCTTTTTGGCCAGCGTGCGCGATTGAAGCGATCATAATTGCCCGATCAATAGTAGCCATGATAAAAATCCTCCAGTATTAGTGTTTCAATCTCCATTACAGTAGTTGTTCGCATACCGCAGAAGTATATTTCAAGAAATCACTCCCTTTTAAAGAATCGGTTTAGAAATGTAGGCCTATACCGTTGCAGAGTGGCTGATTATTAAATTAATCACAGATTTGCAGAAATTGACACAACTACTACTTTAATTTTTATTACTCTAAATAAACTCCCTAATTAGGGATTATAAGGCACCTTACAACT
>CALARU010000349.1 GCA_937888715.1 uncultured Planctomycetaceae bacterium
AAATATGTTGTTGTTGATCCTAAATTCTATCGACCCGCGGAAGTCGATCTTCTCTTGGGCAACCCTACAAAAGCAATGAAAACTCTTGGCTGGAAGCCTGATGTTTCCTTCAATCAACTCGTTACCATGATGGTCGATGCGGATATGAAACTGCATGCGCAAACCAGCAAGGAAAACCTCTCTAAAGTAGCGTAATTCATGATTTGTAACTTTAGCAGACGATCGGGAATTGATGCCCTTGCGGGCAAAATCAGGAATGGCGTTAAAATAGAACTCGATGATATCCGGGTTATTAGCCCGGTTATCATCCCTAAATCAAATAACCTTGTTCCGCCTCTAGTAGAAAAAAAAACTCTCAAGCAATCTATCTTCAAAATCATAAAATTTCCCTGGCACTTTCTTAAGGCCAAGATGGAAACTCTTATTGAATTCAAATTACTAGCACTACATCAAGAAATCCAAGTGCTGAACAAGCGGATCGAAACCCTCGAAGTTAATAATCCACCCCAGAATTTGATGCATAGAAATAAATCTTGGAACTCCTCGAACCAGAATATTTAATATGCGATTACTCATCGATGGACAACCCCTTCAAAATGCAAACTCCCGCGATAGCGGCATAGGCAGATACACCAGCAACTTCCTTAATGCTATTTCAAACCTTCTAGGCAGCCACGAAATCTCTCTCGCTCTTCGTACCGATTTATTACCTTGGAATTGCTCCAACCCTAAAGTGAAACTTCTTTTTTATACGCCAGCATCACCCAACCCCGCAGGCCTCAATGCTGACCATATGAAATGTGAACAACATTATGCGAACTGGATCACCAGTTTTTCGCCAGATGCATACATCAACACCGACAATATGAACCCATGGTTTTTAGTGCCCCGCTTCGGCCCGAATAAGCCCATTACCGCTAGTATCTATTACGATCTTATACCCCTGCTCTTCCCAGATATTTACCTCTACGACATTCATGCTGTAAATTTTCACGCAATCAGGCTTCGCTCGCTCATCAAAAACGATTTGATCCTTTCCATCTCGGATCAATCCTCCAAAGATCTCGAACTTTTATTCCCAGAAACCAAAGATAAACTCGTCACCATTCATGGCGCAATGGATCACTACTTTACAGAAGAAAACAACGACCAATCCCCAGCCGTTTGGAACAACTTAAAATCTAAACTCAACCTTAATAAACCTTATTTCTTTCATGTGGGCAGATGGGAACCCAGAAAAAATCTCGAAGGTGCAATCGAAGCTTTTGGTTGCTTCAATCTCAAGCATCCCAACCAGTTCAACCTTGTTCTAAATTGCACCCTTAAACCTGAACAAGACGCTGCTCTTAAACAATTATCATCACAATTTAACGTACAAGACCAAATCAGATTCACAGGCCGGACCAACGATGAAGAACTCAAGCTGCTTTACCAAAACGCACGACTTTTGTTTTTTCCATCGTTCTACGAAGGCTTGGGGCTCCCCATCTTGGAATCCTTAGCTTCAGGCACCCCCGTTGCAGTTTCCAACACCTCATCCATGCCCGAATTTGCAGGCCCCGATGCAGGTTTATTCGACCCTTCAAACCCAGAAGACATGGCTCAATGCCTCGAAAAAATGCTAGCAATCCCCAAGGAACAATTATGCGAGAGTGGCAAAAAATTTGCCCGCTCCTTCTCTTGGGAAAACACCGCATCTAAAGCACTAAACGCTATCCAATCATTACTTCAATCACCGAAAAAACCATTGAAATCCTGCTGCTTGATAAGGCTTTGGCCTATCCTTCAGACATCAGATAATAGCTTGGTGCTTGAAACCATCAAGCAATTGCAAAAGGAATTCACCGTCCAGCATTTTGTTTCAGAGTCTGAAATATACTTCGACGCAGCAGTAGCTAATCAAGCTGCAATTCATTCAATTGAAAGTATTGGCGATTTTTTAAAGGAAGACCCAGCAATGGTGCTAATCTGCTGGCCCAGATCTCAGGATGAACTTGATCTAATCAAGGGCTTTGAATGTGAAGAAAAACAAATGGTATTTGATGAAGTGAATAAAAAGCTCTTCTGCTCTGGATCTAACTTTGAAAATAGAAATGAATTAGCAGATGATCACCTTCGTAATTTCAAAGAAGTTCTAGATCTAAGCTTAAAAAACAAAGGCCTTCAAGTTATTTAAAGCAAGCGGTCACGCTTAATTTAGGTGCGGGATTCTGCGCCAGATCTCCCACCCGGATTCAACCCGAACTTTTTCAAAATCCTTACTTAAATCTCTTCGCACCATCTGAAACATCCAACCATACCAAATAAGGTTCTTCTCGTCCCGCGCATCAAAATATATTTCATCAAAAGGAGAATTAATAACAGATTCTATCATTTTAAGATAATTAGTTTTTTTAAGTGCAACTACAGGATCCGAAAACATTTGATAAGGATAAACATTTGCAAATCTAGATAACAAATAAGAATCTGGAGTAAAAAAAATAATCCTATCCGAAATGTTACTTTTATTTTGTTTAACCAAAAAATCACTGCGCATTTTAAGACTTTCCCAATATGATTTTGGCATATAAACCCGGTTATAAAAAACTGAATCATCAACCAAGGGTTTGCCTTTTTTCACTAAAGGAACCTGCCAACGAAAATCATTTTTCACATTCCATACCAAAGGATTCCATGACCATTCAATTCCATAACTTGATTTAATAAACAGCAACATTGCAACCAATCCTGGCAAAACCGAAACATAACTTTTTATTGAGTAGCGTTTTAAAGATATTTTCAACGAGCGATTTAGATCAATTATTACAAACCCATAAATAAAATAAAAACTTGAAAGGTATTCTAGATCAGGCCTACTAACAAAATACGCAAACCAAACAAGAAAAATCACACTTATCATAATTCTAATTGGGGTATGTTTATCACCACCACCAGAAATAACATTAATAATAAAGTAATAGCAAACATGTAAAAAAATAAATATTGGCCATAAATCAAACTTATAGGGAACAGTCCAAGCCCCCGATGTTCCTAGCAAAGAAGGCATGATATAGTTAAACCACCCAGACAAGGATGGTAAGTAACCAAAAACTAGAAAAAACAGCAAGTTAAAAAAAACAAAACCGCTTAGTATCCCAAGTAGAAACAACAAACAATATTTTACAACTAAATGAAATCCTAATTTAAGGTTTTTCAAATGAACGAAAAGAAATGCCATTATCCCAACTAATGAAGCTATCCCGGATTCAACATTTAATAATAACGCAAAACTTCCAACACACCCAAGAATTGGGTAAAATAAGATAGATTTTTTATCAGACCAAATCATAACAAATAACAACGAAAAGGTTATTCCAAAGGTTCGAATTGGAGAATGATTGATTGGAACTAATGCTCCATCTGTTGAATAATGCCAAGGAAGCATAAACAAAACAGCCGGAACCATATAAACCCAATTCTGTTTACCCCATTTCCAAAACAAATAAAGAGATACTGCCCAATACAAAATATCAGCAACTTGAACAATTTTTAATATTCCCCCAAGGCTCAAAAGCTTTCCTTGAATTTTCGAAACAAAAGCAATAAAAGAAGGAAGAATTGCACCATAAGTAGGATTAACTTCATCCAATAATTTAAACCCACCGAATAGTAGATCTGCCTGGCCAATAATAACTGTGTAATGAATATTAGTAACAGCCAAATTTGCTTCGGTCGATTTGGAAAAATCAGGAAATAAGAATAAACTATTAAGCAGGGGAAATAAGAAACCAATC
>CALARU010000350.1 GCA_937888715.1 uncultured Planctomycetaceae bacterium
ATAACCGCCACGAAAAATACAACCAACCCATTTCAATGTGTGGGCATTAGGGCAAAAATATAACGCTCCCTGCGCCATCCTATTTTCTTTGCGATAAGATTGCAAATCACCTATGATTTACAATCCGAGTTTGCAAAAGTTTAGTTATACATTCTGGAATATCGGATTTTGCGAATGTCCGATGGGTGTTCTGAATGCCCACATTGTGAAAGGAATATTGCCATGAGAAATGCGAATCCAATCATTTTGGTGATCTATGTAGTAGCCTTGGGATGGCCACTGGTTGTGGGTATTGCTGCTGCAGCCGAACCCGCCGACAACCCCATCGTTCCCGCCGGTGCGGTGCTGGAATTGCTTCATGCCAGACAGGCAAAACTCACCAGCGGCCTGACCGAGGGCCCAGCATTAGCACCCGATGGCAGCATCTATTTCACCGACATGCCGTTCGGTACGGGCAACGGCATGATCCTTCGCTTTGACCCATCCACCCGCAAGATTTCAACCTTTACCGCCAACTCGGGCAAATCCAATGGACTGGCTTTCCTTGCGGATGGCTCTCTTGTTTCCTGCGACGGTGCGGATGGTGGTGGGCGCAAGCTTGTGCGCTGGAACCTTCAAACTGGTGAGGGCAAGACCTTGGCAGATCGCTTTCAAAACCAGCGCTTCAATTCACCAAACGATCTGTGCGTGGACCGCAAAGGCCACATCTACTTCACAGACCCGCGCTATATCGGCACCGAACCTAGGGAACTTACCTGCGAGGCGGTGTATCGTCTCGATGTGGATGGAAAGGTGGTGGAGGTCACTCGGGAAGTTGAAAAACCCAATGGCATCGTCCTCAGCCCAGACCAGAAAACGCTCTATATCGGCGATCACAATAACGGTGGCAACCGTCTGAAACCCACCGATCCGGAACCAAAGCGTGGCGCCATGAAGGTCTATGCCTTCCCCCTTAATAGTAATGGTCTTGTGGATGGTCCGCGCCGCACTCTGGTCGATTTTGGCAAGGAGAACGGATGCGATGGCATGACTGTGGATTCTCTGGGAAACATCTACCTGACCTGCCGCAGTCTGGCTCGCCCTGGCATCAAGGTGATTGATCCCACTGGCAAAGAGCTGGCATTTGTATCCACTGGACCAACTAACCAGTCCGGCCTGTTCGACGATTGGAAAGGCATCCCTAGCAATGTTGAGTTTGGCAGCGGCACCGATGCCCATTCCCTCTATGTCACCATGGACAAAAGCCTGTACCGCATTCGCCTCAAGACCATCGGCTTCCATCCACAACAGGCTGGCAAATGAACCCGGAACATTCTGAAAGTGGTTACGAGGCCAATGAGCACTGGGCGAAGTTACCCCCCGGTTGGAGTTGGACGGAAGTCGCAGGTGTCGCCAACGATTCTCAGGACTGTGTCTTTGTTTTCAATCGGGGCGAGCATCCGGTAATCGTCTTTGATCGCGATGGAAACTTCCTGCGCTCCTGGGGCGAAGGGGTGTTTGCCCGTCCCCACGGCATCACTATCGGCCCCGATGACGCTGTCTATTGTACCGATGATCTTGATCACACCGTCAGGAAATTCACTCCTGCGGGGCATTTGCTTTGGACACTGGGGACGAGCGGCCAACCCTCCGACACCGGCGCGACCAGTATCGACTTTCGCACCATCCGCCATCCCGGGCTACCTTTCCACTTCCCTACCAATGTCGCACTCTCCCCCAACGGCGAAATTTATGTCAGCGATGGGTACGGCAATGCTCGTGTTCACAAGTTCTCAGCGGATGGAAAATTGATGTTGTCCTGGGGTGAACCGGGCAGCGGGCCAGGGCAATTTCGCGTGCCCCATGGTATCGCAGTCGATCGCCATGGCACTGTATTCGTTGCTGATCGTGAAAACTGCCGCATCCAACTCTTCTCGCCAAACGGGGAATTTCAGGATGAGTGGAATGGCATCGCCCGTCCCTGCCAAGTGGCCTTCGATCCTGCGGGTAACTTGTTTGTCGCGGAGTTGGGGTATCGAGCCGGAATGTGGCCAGGCACTTCAAGACCATCGCCAAACGCAACCGGGGGCCGGGTCAGGGCCTTTGGCTTGAGCAGAGAGATGGTGACCTGCTGGGGCGGGGGCGACAACCCCACTGCGCCCGGTGATTTCTTTGCTCCCCATGACATTTGCATCGACTCCCATGGCGATGTCTATGTCGCCGAGGTTGTCATGTCGGCGGGTGGCAACCGCGGTCTTGTCAGTCCGGGGTGTCATTCCCTGCAAAAATTCAGACTTCAGAAGGGCGATTTATGAGACAGATGAAAGCTTGGCGATTCTATGGGTTTGGTGATTTCCGTCTGGATGAGGTTCCCGTACCCGCCTTGCAACCACGCCATGTTTTGGTGGAACCACTATGTGTGCAGCCAAGCGTCACCGAGGCACAACTGGCGTATGGCATCCCAACCCTGGCCTTTGATCGGGTCAAACGAAGACTCGAAACCGAGGCCCCGATCCAACTGTTTGGCCATGAGTTTTGTGCCCGTATCATCGAGACCGGTCCCGGGGTCAACCGCTTTAGAGTGGGTGACCGGGTGGCTGCACGCGCCAAGCTTCCATGCGAAAAATGCCCCTTGTGTCTGTCGGAGCGAAGCCACTTATGTCGTAAAGGGCCGGTGATCGGCTTCGACCAGCCGGGATGTTTCAGCGAGGTGGCGCTGCTGCCCGAGATCGCACTGGTCCGTGTGGATGATTCGATCTCGAATAGTGAAGCCGCCTGCCTGCAATCGCTAAGTGACAGCGTGGCTGCGGTGGAAACCGCAAACATTCAAATGGGGGATACCGTGGTCATCTTTGGCCAGGGGAGCATGGGGTTGGAGTGTCTGCAAATCGCGCGCATCAGCGGCGCGGGGCGGATTATCACCGTGGATATTCGCGAGGAATCTTGCCGGATCTCCAAAGATCTTGGCGCAGACCATGCACTGAACGCTAGCGGATGCGATGTGGTCGCTGCCATTCTTGACCTTACGGAAGGCAATGGCGCTGATATCGTTTTTGAATGTGCAGGGGGAAGTCCGAAACAAGGCCTGGCTGGCACTCAAACACTGCGACAGGCCATCGACGCAGTAAGGTCAGGTGGCAAGGTCATCGGCGTATCCTGGTTCGGTGGGCCGCTGGAACTAAACATTGATTTGCTGAGGGAACGCAGCTTGCGCTATCTGTTTCCGGACATCAGCACCCAGGCACATCTGGAACACACGGTTCGACTGGTGGCCTCTGGCCGTGTTCAACTTGGTTCGACCATCACCCATGTTCTGGAAGGGATTGAATCTGTCCCGCAGGCGTTTGAGATCACTGCAAACAAGGGGAAGTACAAGGCAATCAACCCGGCTCAGGTGATGATGCGGAGTGTCTCGAGTCGCTGATTTTGGTGGTTAATCCGGGAGCCAAAGAGCTAGTGTTGCGGTTCATATGAAAAGATCTGGGCAACTATTCTTCGTTTCATCTGCACCAGTTTTACAAAATTCCGTGAACGGTTACATTGTTTGTTAAGCCCATCCACTTCAATGCCCACTCTTGCCCACAAATGTTTTGTAATGCCGGGTGATGAAATATATTTGACAACCTTCGCTTGCGCTTCAGACTTGTATTGATATGCAATGTAAGTTCGTGTGCGTGCCTGCGCAAGAAAGAAACCTTTGCGAATCCTTTCTTGTCTTAAAAACCTGAAGGGCCAGCGAAGGAAGAATGGGTGAATGTAAAACGGGCAGTTGAAAGGAAGAATAAGAATGGAACT
>CALARU010000351.1 GCA_937888715.1 uncultured Planctomycetaceae bacterium
CATGTAACCACTGTTTTAGGAAACGACACAATACATTGGGAAATTCAAGCAAATATCAGGAATCACCAAGAATGGCAAACAGTACAAGCAGTGAACTTGCTCAAAAAAATGCCAACCATAAAACTTCATGAAGCGGCCATGGACACCGATGACTACCATAAACTGATGGCCAAGATTGACATTTTTATGCTACCTTACACTTTGGAAAACTATCATAGTCAAACCTCTGGAGTATTCTCAGAAACAAGGGGACTTGGTAAAGTATCGGTGGTAACGAAGGGGACATGGATGGCAGGAGAAATCAAAAATCATGGTGGGGGAATATTATGCACTCCAGAAGACAGTAAAAGTTTGGCGGATGCAATCATTGAATGTATTAGAGCATATCCGCAGTTGAGCGCGGAAGCAGAATTGGCTGGAAAAAAATGGTGTGAATTCCATAACTGCGAAAACTACATTGCTGAATTGATAGCAGATATTTCATTTAATGTATAAAGAAAGCAAGATCCATGAAATCGAAGATTGGTTTTTTGAAATCAAATTTACAAGACACTTTTCCTCGCGGGGTAAGAAGAGTTTCCAGGGCTATCGTCGAAATCGTTAATGCATCCTCCCAAAACAACCAAACATTGATCTGCCTCGATGACAAGAAAATACCTGATTCGCGCCCCTTGAGTTTATCTTTTAATCCCTTGAACGATTGGCTGAAAAGTAACCCACTATCCCTTCCCCTAAAAGCCGGTTATCTGTTTTCTCTTGCGGGATTAAAAAAAATTATCCGATTGTTGACACCTCCAATTTTTTACCCACTCATAAAAACAACAATCTATATTACAGAAAAATCCCTACTCTATCTTAGAAGTTTAATCAGTAAAACCACAAAGAAGATCGCACCCAATCTTTCGTCAGATATTCAATCACCTAATGAAATCGTTGCGTTAAGCGAACTCGATGCGGTCATTGCATTTGAGCCGTTCAATGACATATGGATGTTACCAGTTGAAAACAGTAAAGCCTTGGCAGTAGGCTGGTTTTACGATGCAGTACCAAAGAGAATACATGAGGGAGAAAATTGGAACCCTGATCTTTTTGATACCTTCGTCAGTTTAATGGCACTTCGGGCAAACCATATTTTCTGTGATTCGAAAAGTGCGGAAAGCGATCTGCATTATTTCTTCCCGGCATCGCTTGGAAAAACCTCGGTCATTCATCTTGGCCACGATATCGAAAGATTTGAAAAAAGGCTTTCAGATTCCGATGCAACTAAAACTCTGCGTGATGCAGGTATTGACCCAGTAATTCCGTATTTTCTTTTTGTAGGAACAGTGGAACCCAGAAAAAACATCACGGGGATATTGCTTGCTGCTCAAAAACTTAAGCAAATAAAACCAGATGTTTCGTTTCAAATTGTTCTCATAGGCCAAATCCACGAGCAACATGAAATCCGAAGAGCAATCAAACAAACGAACTTATTACTTCCAGTGCATGTGCTCGAATATCTGCCCGACGACGTAATCAGCACCTTCATGAATCGTGCCATCGGATTTGTATTCCCATCTAAGTGGGAAGGATTTGGAATTCCGAATTTGGAAGCAATGACTGCAGAAACTTTGGTTATCACATCAAACCTTGGCCCGATGCCTGAAGTATGTGGCGAGCATGCACTGTATTGCGATCCTTACGATCACACCAGTATTGCAATGCAAATGCTAAAGTGTTTGGAAATGCCTAAAGAGGAAAGAGCGCAAAGGTTGAAAGCTGCAAAACTTCATGCTTCGCAATATACTTGGGAAAAAGCTGCAAGAAAAATGATGAACACCGTCAACCATTTATTGGAAGCTAGAAAAAAAGCGTAGCAAGTATAGACCGTTCTATTTTTCGTCTTCAGTATCATCATCGGGATTAGCGCCATCGGTTGGGGTATTAAACCCTAGTTCGGTGGGCCTTGCTTCAACGCCTTGAGAATCTCGCATCATCTCGCAAAATCGGTTTGAAGAAAGTTGCAGAACCCTTAAGCATCGTTGGAAAACGGATTTGCAATTATCAATTGGCTCGCAAAACATTTCGACGCCTGCCCAGACTTTGTCACCCAACTGATAAAGCTTTACAACCTTCATTTCAGCATTAATATCCATGATGAAGCTAGCCGCTTTTTCTTCTTCATCAGGGGTGCTGATTTCCCAGAAGGCGGGATAAACAAGCCTGAAATAGCTATTATCCTCTTCTTCTACAAAAAGAAGATAAGTCACTGCTTCATGTTTAAAAACAATATCGCCATCATCGTCTTGCGATGGCCTATAGCCTTCTTCCTGAAGAAAATCCATAAACAACTGCTGTTTAGATTGCATACTACTCCCCAATGTAAGCAAGAACTGTAGTACTACCTTACAGGGAAAAAGGTATCACAGGCAAGCTGATTCGAAAAGAATCAGGAGGGTATTTCCAAAATATTTACAGGGGAGTGATTAGTGGCATAATCCTTGTTTTTGTCAAGAACTTTACCATTACCTGAACTATTAGCATTAGTGGAAACGATAGCAATTTTTTTACCTAAAGGATGAAGCGCAAATGAGTGACAATTGGGCATGGTTGCGAGGTTGATAAAAGGTTGAGTTTCACCAACGAGATTAAAGAAAACTTTACCGTTACCGGGCTGCCCACTGCTAACTCCAGCAAGAATGGAATCGGTAATAAAAAGCAAATCATAAACATAACCATCGTTTTCGCTACCCGACTTGATGCGTGAGATTTCTTTACCAGATTTCCAATCAAAAATAATTACAAGTGAAGGGCCCTGCACAAATCCCCCCCGATTGGGGCTGATGCCACCGCAAGCGAGTATCTCACCCTTCGAATCAAATGCAAAGCAACGCACACCGCCTACATCTTGCAGGCGATCGAGTTTATACATTGCAGAAGCATCAAGTTCACGAAGTTTTTTTCCGGTAGAAGCATCAATTTGGGCAATTTTTCCTAGCAAGTCGCCGACCAAAATAGATTTTGAATCTGGAGTAAATGCAACAGAAAGGGGATCCCAAGAGAAATCTTTGAACTCTTTGACGAGTGAGCCATCAGCCGTAGACCAAACTTTAATAAGTTTATCGGTGCCGCAAGTTGCAAGCAGTTTGCCATCGGGGCTAGGAGAAATTTTTCGGATCCAACCATCGTGCGCTTTATCATTCTTCCAGATTGGTTTGGATTCTTTATCAAGGTAACTGGAAGCGATCAATTTGCCCCAGGAGTCTGCAGAGTACAAAACCTTGTTGGTAGGATGAAAAGCAATCGCTTGCACCCAACCATTATGGCCGTTGATAGGTGTTAGTTCTGTAAATTTATCTGTGGAAGAATCCCACCTGCGGACGGAACCATCAAAGCAGGCAGCAGCAAGTACATTACCACAAGGGCTGAATCGAGCAGCGCAAATTTGAACCGGGCAAGCAAGATCAATGATTTTCTTGGTCTTATATTTTAGTGCCAGCTCTTTAGAATCTTCCTTCATCGAAATATCCCTTCATAGGATTCATATTAGTTAAGCAAGGACTTCAGAAATAATCTTGCACTCTTCATTAGCGATAGGCAAAGGTTGCCCTTGGTTATCGTATTCGGTTTCAGAAGAATCGATGCCAAGGGCTTTGAACCAGACATGAAACATGGAACCAATATCATGCGCATCGCCTTCGACTGCGGTGCCAAGCTTATTGGTTTTCCCAGAAGCCAGGCCTTTTTTAAGACCGCATCCAGCCATAGCCAAAGACCAGGCTTCGGGCCAGTGATCGCGTCCAAGATGCCCATTGATGCGTGGAGTTCGACCAAATTCAGACATAAGTATTACAAGAACATTATCGAGCATACCGCGCTGCTGCAAATCTTCAAGCATAGCGGAAAACGCCATGTCTACCTTGGGAACCAAACTAAGGTGGCCATTGAAATTATCGCCATGGGTATCCCACCCATACGAGGTGACTTTAACAAAGCGAACCCCGGCTTCGAGCATGCGCCTAGCTTGCAGCATATGCCTACCGAACTCGGTGATGCCATAGCGTTCAAGATCTTTGGAAGGGATTTTAGATTGGTCAAAAAGATCGATGCGTTTTTGCAATTTTGCAGCCATATCAAAAACAGTGCTTGAAGCCTCACTACTTTCTTTTCTTCGAGCAAGCCTGTAAGTTTTATCGAGTTTTTCGCGAAGCTCATTGCGAGCTAGATCCGCATCAAGAGAAACAGATTCAGGCCTGAGAAGGTTTTCGGGGGCTTTGCCATCACCAAAGGCAATCGCACCATATTTTGGGCCTAAAAAGCCAGCATCTTTAGTAATAAACCCGCCACTCATTGGCTTGATCCAAACATAAGGTGGCATGCCGGAAGAGCAAGGGCCCATCAATTTAGAAACAGCAGAACCAAGATAGGGATAGGTAACGCCCCGGTTTTTTGGATCGCCCCGCTGAATCCGATCGACCCCTGCAGAATGCGAATTATCCTGGGTGCAAAGGCTTCGAACCAAAACAAGCTTATCCATGTGAGATGCGGTTTTAGGCAAAAGCTCGGAAATATGAATACCCGGAACCTTGGTGGGAATAGCCCTAAACGGTCCACCAAAAGTAGTATTTGGCTTAGGATCCCAGCTTTCAAGTTGACTCATGCCACCATCGAGCCAGATAAACAAAACCTGCTTGTCATTTTTACGAAGTTCCTCAGCGAATGCGGGTTGGGCAAGCATCCCTGATGCTCCTATTGAAGCAGCGCCTAAAGTGGAAGCACCCAGCCATTCTCTTCGCGATAACAAATGATCGTGAGGCGTACATAAGTTTTTCATTTTAATTCTCTAATTACGGATCAATGGTTCAAGTTAAACTCTGAAGAAGCAAGCAAAGCCCATACCAGATTTTTAACACCAATCTCACCAGCACTTACAGGCTTAGAAAGAAACTCGAGTGCATCTTTAATTTCTTGAGGATCAGGCTTGCGAGCAAGAATTACAAGGTATGCTTTTTCAATCATCACATTATTAGTCTTCATTTTAGCCAAATCCGCAACGGTGTTGCCAGCTTCTGGTTTTAACAACCCAAGCACTGCTTCATCATTCAATAGAAAAAGTGCAGCCTTTAATGAAAACGCAATCTCATCTTCGGGGTCGCGTGCAGCGTTGGCAAAAGCCTTGGCGAATTTCGCTTTCAAAGCATCGGGCATATCAGGTTCGTTGCCACCTTTTCTTTCAAGTTTTCCATAACGACCAGTAGCAACCAGAATCGACGCGAGTAACTGTTCAGCGGACAATCGTTTTTCAATCGCAGTTGCAAAAAGTGCTGGTGCTTCAGGGGTTTTACCCGTATCAACTTTACTGGAGCGCTGATAAACTTTAGTGCTTGCGAGTTCAGTTAATAACCATTTGATATCAAACTGATGGGCGCTGAATTCTTTTGCAAGAAGAGTGAGCAACTCGGGATGCGAAGGTGGATTTCCCGCATGATGCAAATCCAAAGGATGAACCAGTCCCCTACCCATCATCATGAACCAAATGCGATTTACAATATTTTTAGAAAAGTCTGCGTTCTCTGACGAAGGCAATTGTTCTGACAATTTCTCTAGGGGGCTGAACTTAGGCACTGCCAATATCTTCTTCTTTGGATCTGCAGGAACGAGAAACTCTTCACCCTTCTTAAACTCTGGAATAGCAACTTCAGCCATTCCAGGAATCTTTGGCGCAATCTCTTTTTTCTCTTTCTTAAAGACAGACATAAACTCCATTTTTTTCGCAGTCAACTTTTCGCCTACGATACCGGCCTTGGCATCAGCAAGATAAGTGTTTTGAAAAAAAGCAAACAAGCCTTTGAAGTCTGCCTGTTTATATTCATCAATAAAAAGATGGTCATGACATTCTGCACAGCGGAAGTCTTTACCTAAAAACAATCTACCCACATCCCGGGTAAGGGCGGAATAATCAACAGGGTTTTGGCCGTAGTTTTCCAGCCTTTTAGAGAAAAAGAAGTTGGCGCCTTTCAAATCCTCTCTATTGTTTACGCCTCGTAGGATTTCTTTTGCCATCACATTCCAACCTTTGTTTTTCTTGAAGGATTCTTCAAGATATTTCATCCACTCAGCATTATCGCCCAATCGTTCCATGAAATGAATGTGAAAGGTATTGGCCATCTGTTTTGAATAAGAAGGAGAGTTAACTAATTGAACAATCAAAAGCTTTCGTTTATCCAAAGCCTTATTGGCAACGAAAGAATCAATCTCAGCAAGGGTGGGGATACGGCCTACAAAATCGAGATAAACTCTGCGCACAAACTCATGGTCATCCGATTGTTTGCTAACCACCTTGCCTGTAATTTTAGCATCAATCAAGGCATCGATTTTTCCAGAGAGCGATAGTTCCGCAGCGTTAGTGTGACTCAGCATCAAGATCAGAAGAAACCACAAAGGCATGGATCGAAGTAAAAATCGGTACATTGAAACCTCTGGAAGCAACTACTTTGGCGGGAAAAACAGCAGCAGTTATTAGACTAAGCATACCATACTTCGCAACTTAAACAACAGGAAATCATGGTGTTGGAACGATCTTGGTGGCATGTAAAACCCTAGGGTTTCGCCCCCCATCCAAGATGGTGGGATGCAATTGAAATTGCGGATAAGCCTGAAATCTTGCCCGGGAAGGCTCTTCTTGGGGTGAACCAATTTCGATAAACAAATGCCCACCTGCGTTTAGCCTAGATCCTGCGCCTAAGAGGATTTGGTCGAACACAGAGAATCCATCGCCACCCCCGCTCAACGCCAGTCTTGGTTCATAATCTTTCACATCCTTATCCAAATCTTTAATATCGCTGTCAGGAATGTAAGGGGGATTACTAACTATAGCATCAAAGGCTAAGCCTTTTTCTAGCGGCGTAAACAAGTCTCCTTCAACAAAGCAGACCCGGTCTGCAACCTTATTCGCAATTGCATTCTTAGAAGCAACCACCAAGGCCTTGGGGCTGATATCAACTGCAACAATCTTTACTAGGGGAAGCGATTTTGCCAACGCAATTGCAATGCAACCTGATCCGGTACCGAGATCAAGGATTGTTTTCCAGTTTTCTTTTTTTGCAATTCGAAGAGCAACATCGACCAAGCACTCGGTATCTGGCCTGGGGATTAAAACATCCTGATTGACAAAAAAGGGAAGGCTGTAAAATTCCTTGCTGGCGACAAGATAGGCGACGGGGCACCCCTCTGCGCGCCTTCGCACCAGATCGCGAAACTTTGCTTTCGCATCTTCTTGGATATCTTCATTATAGCGGGCATATAAATCAATGCGTTTTAGTTTAAGCGAATGGGCGAGAAGAACTTCTGCATCTAATCTGGGAGAATCACAACCTTTTTTGACAAAATACTGTGCAGTCCAATCTAGCAGGGAGCCAACTGTCCATTCTGTTTCAGGTTGCATGAAAGTACTTCTGGGAAATGGTCAGGTGAGTTTTGCTTGCTGAAGCCTGATCTTTCTATCTTGTTCGCGTAACGCTTTGAAAACATCGCCTAGTTCACCCAGCATGATTGCATCCAACCTATAAATATTTAGGTTGATGCGATGATCAGTGAAACGATTTTGCGGGAAGTTATAAGTTCGTATTCGTTCGCTACGATCCCCCGAGCCGATCTGCTCTTTTCGCGCAGCGGAGCGTTCATCATGTGCTTTTTTCATCATCATTTCTAAAACGCGGGAACGAAGAACGCGCATTGCCTGCTCGTAATTTTTATGCTGACTACGCTGATCCTGACACTTCACCTCAAGGCCCGTGGGTAAATGAGTAATCCTTACAGCAGATTCAGTTTTATTCACATGCTGCCCGCCCGCGCCACCCGCCCTCATGCGCTCCCATTCGATATCTTCATCACGGATTTCCACCTGAACATCATCAGGCTCGGGCAATACTGCAACCGTTGCTGCAGAGGTATGAATTCGCCCCTGGGTTTCTGTTGCAGGCACTCTTTGCACACGGTGCCCGCCGCTCTCAAACTTTAAGAATTGATAGGCGTTGTCGCCTTCCAAGCTGAAAATAACATCTTTATACCCGCCATGCTCGCCATTACTAAAAGAGATGTTTTCAACCTTCCACCCTTGGCTGCGTGCGTAATAAGTGTACATACTGTAAAGGTCGCCTGCAAAAATCGCAGCTTCATCACCGCCTGTACCCGCACGAATTTCAACAATAAGCCTGTCGTAATTCTCGTCGCCCGCTAGGAGAAAATCTTCAAGCTTAATTTTTAATTCATCTCTGCGCGTTACCATCTCAGTCAATTCGTTCTGAGTATAGGTAAGCATCTCTGCATCTTTGGCATCGATCAGTGCAAGCATCTCTTCGGCAGCAACAATATCTAGCTCTAATTTTTTAAATTCTTCGAATGGCTTGACCTGTTTGACAAGTCTGCCATGTTCTTTGGCAATGGATGCAAACTTGAGCCGGTCTGAAACAATAGTCGGGTCCGAAAGCAGGAATTCCAGCTCTTTGTGTCGTGCCACCATGGATTCGAATGCGGCCAGCATGGATGTTTCACTTTGTGTTTAAAATGCCGATGCCCCTACCCCGTCCAACGACAGAGCAGGGGCATCAAGAATATTAGAAACTACTTGGCGGCTTCAGCAGGTGCTTCAGTCGGTGCTTCAGTCGGTGCTTCTTCGCCAGTCTTTTTGCGCTTATCCCAGTTGTATTTTTTCTGGAACTTTTCAATACGGCCTGCAGTATCAACAAACTTCATCTTTCCAGTAAAGAAAGGATGACATGCAGAACAAATTTCTACCATGATTGTTTTCTTGGTGCTGCGGGTCACAAATTTATTACCGCAACCGCATGTGACAGTTGATTCAATATACTCTGGATGGATCTTAGCCTTCATATTATTCTCCGGTTTTCATAATCTGCTTAATTGTTTATTCTAGGACTTAGGTATTACTTGCGACAAGGGTAACAACCCGAACTTACTCAATTTATTATGGTTCCCATGGAATTTATCACCAACTTTGACCATTCCCTATCTTCCCAAAATCTTGATTTTGTTCCCCCCACATGGCTGGATCACCTTCTAAGGAACTCCACCTACCTCGGGGATTCACGCATAATGATTCTACTTATCCCATTGCTAGGGTTATACTTACAACGATTTAAAGGTTGGCGTACAGCTTTAATTTTCGTGATAGGGGCCTCAAGCGCCTGCTTAACCTGCGAATCCGTCAAGCATTTGGTAAACCGGTCTAGGCCGGAGGTATCCCAAATGCGGCTAGAAGGAATAAAAGTTCCAACTTCGCCAAGTTTTCCTAGCGGGCATACCTTTTCCGCCTCTGCCCTCTACCCTGGCATAGCATTAATAATGGTGCGTTTTTCCTCATCCCTGCCCCTCAAAATCGCCCTACCTTTATTCGGTACTGTTCTAGCTATCTTGGTTGGCTACACCAGACTCTATCTGGGAGTTCACTTCTTTTCTGATGTCGTTGCAGGCCTAGTTGGAGGTCTAACCTTTGCATTAGCAATGGCTTTCCTTATTCCTAAACCAGTTGACACAAAAACAGATGAACCATCATCCTTGTTAACTTAAATTGCTCAAGGGTAATTTGAATCTTGGGTTGGTCAAGCAATGGCCATTGACAAGATTCACCACGGGTTGGTCAAGCACCAAGCGCCTGACTTCTTCTGCGCCTTTTCTGCGCATTTCAATAAACCCTTCCACCGAATAAAAAGCACTGTGTGGCGTAAGTAAAACTTTAGGATGCTTGCGTAATCTTTCATCATCCAAGGGTTCTTTTTCAACAACATCAAGTGCTGCATAAGCAAGTTGACCTGATTCTAAGGCACGCACTACTGCATCGCCCGAAACACATGGGCCACGGGCTGTATTCACCAAGTATGCCCCCTTAGGAAGTAATGCAAGGGATGCATCATTCATAATATGCTTTGTTTTAGGGGTTAATGGCGTATGCACACTCACGAAAAGGCACTGTGGCAGCATTTCTTCCAGCGAATGGCACCGTTCCATACCAATAGCCTTATCGAGACCGGGTGTTGCAAACGGATCATAAAATAGCACGCGCAAACCCAAAGCTTTAAAGCGAAGAGCGGCGGCTGTACCAATTCTGCCACACCCTATCAGCCCAATGGTTTTGCCTCGCAGCCTAGGCGCTCCAAAAACGTGATTGGGTTGCCAGCCACCGGATCGAATATCATCGTAGCAGGGAATTAATCTGCGGGCGATTGCCAACAGCAACATAACTGCATGGTCTGCAACTTCTTCCGTTCCGTAATCAGGAACATTACAAACTGCAATGCCTTTTTCGCCTGCAGCTTTAATGTCAACATTATCATAACCCACACCACAGCGAACAATGCCCTTGCATTGATCAAGCTTGGCGATGATGCGAGCAGAGATTTTGATGTCATGAAAAACCAGAATGCCTTTTACTTTAGAGGCAAAGGGATCGATATCCGTATCGATGTGAGTATTCAGGATTTTGATATCAGCACAACTTTCGAGAACTGGGTTTTCAATGTCTGCTTCTTCGAGGTAATCGGTGATAAGCACTAGCGGTTTTTCAATTGCCATTGATTGCTCCTTGGGTTTGCATCTTTATAATGCCTATCTTAGGAACCAGAGGGGAAATGTGGAGTTGTAATAAGAGAAGGGGCAGGTGTTTTTTAAAGTGGGTGAAGCTTTGGGTTTCTTTACGGTTGTAATGAATAGAGGGGTGGATAATAAGGATTAATCGCAAATGTGGGGTTCGAAACGGTTCTTCAACTTGGTTTAATAGATGATCGATTGCTGGCAAAGTTACGATAATACTTTTAAGGCAATTGCCGTAAATGACTGATAGTTCAAACGAAATTATGGGAATTTGATGAGAACAGATGAACCGTGGTACAAGGATGGCCTAAAATTCAAATGTACACAATGTGGCAACTGCTGCACGGGTGAACCGGGGTATGTATGGGTCACCGAGGAAGAGATGCAAGCTATTGCAGATTTTACCAAAGAACCTTTGGAAGAAGTTAAGCAGTTGAGGGCAAGAAAAGCCAAGGGGCGATATACCTTGCGAGAAAAAGCTAATGGCGATTGTGTTTATTTGAGCGAGAGTAAAGGTTGCACGATATACGAAATAAGGCCGGTGCAGTGTCGAACATGGCCATTTTGGGAAAGTACCGTGGGCACCCCCGAAGATTGGGAAGAAACAAAAAAGGTTTGCCCCGGTTCGGGTCAGGGGGATTTAATTAGCTCGGAAGAGATAACAATGCGCTTGAAGCGACTACGGTTATAAGTAATAATAAAATCGTTATTCCTACCTGAAGAAGTAAGCTTTAAAACCTGCCTGAACATTTAATTTGGAACTACAACAGTGATATTTAATACGAAGTTGAAAATGGTTCTTCTAAGCATGCCAGCGATGCTGGTTATGTTTATCGCTTCTAGTGCTCCGAAAGTACATTCTGCAGATAAAGAGCCCATTGCCAACTTCGACAATGATATCTACCCGGTTTTAAAAAAGCATTGCCAAGGCTGTCATAACGATAAGCGCAAAAGTGGTGGTTTTAATTTATCAAAGTACAAAAACCTTGCAGACATTAAGAAAGACATGAAAACTTGGGAACGGGTTGCAGATAATCTTCGTACGGGCGATATGCCCCCGCCCGGGAAACCCAAGCCCAGCAACCAGCAACTTGATGTTGTGAATCGCTGGATGGATACCGAGGTTTTCGAGTTTAGTTGCGTGGGCCAGAAGGATCCGGGCAAAGTTACCATGCGCAGATTGAATCGTTTTGAGTACAACAATACTACCCGTGATCTTTTTGGGGTCAATTTCAAGCCTGCGGAAGAGTTTCCCGCAGATGATGTTGGTTATGGTTTCGACAACATAGGTGATGTGTTGACCATGCCTCCCATTCTTATGGAAAAGTATTTGGATGCAGCGGAAGATATCATCGAGATGGTTTTCAAGAACCGCTTTGTCTTCACCAAGTACCTTAAGGTTTCATCACCTGAGAAAGTAACTTCCGCAGAATTCCCAAAAATTCTGGAAGATGTTGCAACCAAGGCGTATCGCAGACCTGCAACCAAAGATGAAGTGGAAAAATTAGTAAAGCTTTGCGAAATGTTAGTTAAAAAGGGTGAGACCCCCTCCAATGCATTAAAAGCTGGGCTCCAAGCCATTTTGGTTTCACCCAAGTTTCTCTTTCATGTAGAAATAGATCCCGACCCAAACAGCACTGCTCCCCATCAGGTAAACCAGTTCGAACTTGCAAACCGATTGTCGTACTTCTTATGGAGCACCATGCCCGACACGGTTTTGTTTGATCTTGCCAAGCAGAATAAACTTTATGAAAAGGGCGTGATTGAAGAGCAGGTCACACGCATGCTTAAAGACCCTAAGGCAAAGGCATTCACCCTTAACTTCCCAGAACAATGGCTGCATCTTCGCAATCTTAAAACCATTAATCCCGACAAAGCCAAATTCCCGACCTTCACCGATGCCTTGCGCGATGACATGGCAAAAGAGGCAGAACTATTCTTTGAATACATCACCAAAGAAAATCGCAGCATTCTTGAACTACTTGATGCTGACTACACTTTTTTAAACCTTCGGCTTGCAACCCATTACGGTATCAAGAATGTGACAAAACCCGAGTTCACCAAGGTCACCTTCACCGATAATCGCAGAGGTGGCGTATTAACCCAAGCGGGCGTTCTAACTATAACTTCCAACCCGACCCGTACTTCGCCTGTTAAGCGTGGAAAATGGGTGCTCGAAAATATTCTTGGTACCCCGCCTCCGCCTCCGCCTCCCAATGTCGAAGAACTTAAGGAAGATGATAAAGCCCTGACTGGAACCTTAAGGCAACGCATGGAGCAACATCGTGCGAACCCGAATTGCGCCACCTGCCATCTTAAAATGGATGCCCTTGGCTTTGGGCTTGAAAACTTTAATCCCGTGGGCATATGGCGCGACAAAGATGGCGACAAACCGATTGATGCTTCAGGTGATCTTCCCGGAGGCGAAAAATTCAATGGCCCCGCTGAGCTTCGTAAAATCCTACTCACAAAATCTGACTTTTTTGCTCACTGCCTTTGCGAAAAACTGTTAACCTATGCTACCGGCAGAGGTATGGAACGAGCGGACAACTGCACCATTGACACCATTGTTGAAAAAACAAAAAAAGACAACTTCAAGATGCAAGACCTGATTATCGAAATAGTTAAAAGTGAACCTTTCCAAATGCGCAAGGCAAAGCGAGGAGCGAAATCATGAGCAATCAATTATCCCGCAGAACCGTACTTCAAGGCATAGGCGCAAGCCTGGCTCTTCCCTACTTGGATGCGATGAATGGTTGGACAGCTTATGGCGCTCCCGCAGTCGCTGCTACTCCTAAAAGGTTGGCATACTTTTATGTGCCCAATGGCGTGCACATGCAGGATTGGTCGCCTGAAGAAGTAGGGCCCGGTTATAAGATGCCCTTCCTTCTAGAATCCACTCTATCCAAATTCCGCGAAGATTTACTCGTGCTTAGCGGCCTTACGGTTGATAAAGCTCGTGCCAATGGCGATGGGCCGGGCGATCATGCCCGCTCTCTTTCCTCCTTCCTTACATGCAGGCAGGCACGCAAAACCAATGGCGCAGACATTCGCGCGGGGGTTTCTGTAGATCAGATTGCCGCACAAAAAATCGGGCAAGCCACCCGCTTTTCCTCCCTCGAACTCGGGATCGATAAAGGCCAGAACGCTGGAAATTGCGACTCAGGTTATTCCTGCGCTTATTCCAATAACCTTTCGTGGCGCAGTGAATCCACTCCCATGGCAAAGGAAAACGATCCAAAACAGGTTTTCGAACGACTCTTTGCCTCCTCAGGTGAGACCTCTGCTTCCCTCAAGAAAAGAGATGACACCCGCAAATCCATCCTTGATGTCGTTGGTGAAGATGCCACTTCCCTTCGAGGCAAACTAGGCGCAACCGACAAACGCAAACTCGATGAATACCTTTCCGCAGTTCGCGAAATAGAAATGCGCCTCAATAAATCTGAGAGCAACCAGATCCCAGCTCCAAAGTTTACTCCTCCTGAATCTGCAAGGCCCACGGGCATTCCAAAAGAATTCCAAGATCATTGCCGACTTATGTTCGACATGATGGCACTGGCCTTCCAAGCTGACCTTACCCGCGTTGCAACTTTTGTCATCGCAAACGAAGGCAGCAATCGCAACTACAAAAGCATTGGCGTTGCTGAAGGGCATCACGAACTTTCACACCACGGTAATGACAAAGCAAAGCACGAAAAGATCAAGAAAATTAATCAGTATCATCTCCAGCAATTTGCTTACTTCCTTGAAAAACTTAAAGGCACCAAGGATGGCAATGCTTCCATCCTCGATAGTTCCATGCTGGTATATGGCAGCGCCATCGGCGATGGTAACAGGCACAACCACGATGAGCTTCCAATCCTTGTTGCGGGCAAAGGTGCGGGCACCCTCAAGACAGGCCAGCATTTACGCTTTGCCAAAGATACCCCTCTCGCCAACCTGCATCTTTCTCTTTTGGAGCGCATGGGGGTTGCCCTGCCCTCCTTTGGTGATAGCACAGGTAAGCTTGAAAACATTGGCAGCTAAACTCTGCAACATTCTGAGGCCTGCATGAAACATCCAGAAGAACACACGACTAAAAGCACTTCTCTTCTGGAACTTGATGTACTTGCGATATACGCAGATGCGGATGCGGAAGTCAGACAAGCAGGCCCGGTTTGCCTTTCCTCGGGCAAGTGCTGCAGGTTTAAGGAATACGACCACACGCTTTTTATTTCGAGCATCGAAGCTGCAGTGCTTTTAAAGCATGCCCCAGCCTACGAGAAGCCCACAGATTCGGGCTTCTGCCCTTTTCAAAAAGAGAATCTTTGTACCGCACGCGAACCCAGACCTCTTGGTTGCAGAATTTATTTTTGCGATCAGGGGTATCAGGGTAAGATGCTTGAGTTATCGGAAAAGTTTACCCGCAAGTTAAAGGATCTCGCAGATGAAAAACAACTTCCATGGCATTATGCCCCATTGCATCACTTCCTCGATCACCCAGAAAATGCGGCTCCTCTTTAGCTCGCTTTTTCTTGCAGGAGCTTTTGCCCTCTTTAATTCTCAAACTGCGGTTGCAGAAGACTGGCCTACTTGGCTCGGGCCCCGTAGAGACTGTTCTTCTCTTGAAACATTAAAACCTTGGGCCGATGCCCCAAAAGTTCTTTGGAAACTTCCGATCGGTGAAGGCCATAGCTCACCTGTTATTCATGCAGGCAAAGTCTACCTGCACTCCCGCATCAAAGATAAAGATGAAGAGGTGCTTACATGCTTTGAAGCTAACTCAGGTAAACAACTTTGGGCCACTCCTTACAAACGAGCAGCATTTACCAGTATTTTTGGCCTGGGCCCTCGTGCCACTCCTTCCATTTCTGATAACTGTATTTTCACCTTTGGTGTTACGGGCATTCTTTCCTCATTCAACCTTACGGATGGAAAAATCAACTGGCAAGTTGATACACTTTCCAAGTTCAAAGCTGCGAACCTCTACTTTGGCACTTCCTGCTCGCCCCTTCTTATCGATGATAAAATCGTTGTCGAAGTAGGTGGCAAAGGAGCTTCCATTGTTGCATTCAATCAAAAAGATGGCACCACCGCTTGGCAAACCCTTGATGATAAATCCAGCTACAGTTCACCCACGCTTTGGAAAGATGGCGACAAGCAAATGATTCTTGCGCTTACTCAACAGGGCCTGGTTGCGCTTGATCCTAAAGATGGCAAATCGCATTGGAAGTTCCCTCTTGTTGATAGGCTTAACGAAAGTAGTACCACGCCTGTTCGCATGGGCAACATGGTACTTGCAAGTTCTGTGACTTATGGCAGCGTGGCATTAAATCTCAACAACTCTGAAGCCGCACCTTCCTTCAAACAAGCTTGGAAAAACGGTTCGCTTAATTGCTACTTTGCCACGCCTGTGGTGGTTGGAAAAGATCATGTCTACATCGTCACGGGTGGGTTGCTTCCGCCTCCTCAATCAGATTTGCAATGTGTTGATATCGCTACGGGAAAGATCATCTGGACCAAAAAGAAAGTCGGGAAGTACCATGCTTCGCTGGTGCGCACCGCAGATAATAAGATCCTGATGCTGGAAGATTTTGGCTCGCTGGTCATGTTTGAACCAGATGCTAAGGGTTATAAGGAAATCTGCAGGGCGAAGGTTTGTGGCCATACTTGGGCTCACCCAGCAGTTTCTGAAGGCAGAGTATTCTTACGCGATGAAAAAGACTTACTTTGTGTTGATCTGAATCAATCCTCGAAATAGTCAATCGGATTATTTGAAATACCCTTTGCGCATAAGGGATACGCCATCCATACTCCAGGCGACTGCGATGTGTAAGATTGCGCCCGGCAAAATCGATTTTGTCTTAATCCCAATCCATCCCAAAGCCAGGCCTGCAATGATTGATGCGGTTGCTTCAGGAAATGGTTTTTGAAAATGAATCATGCAATAGGGGATGACCATTACAGGGATTGCCCAGGCGCCCATTACTCCCATCAGGCAATGCACCATGAATCCTCGGAAAAAGAATTCCAAGGCGATGAATTGCATTGCATACATCAACTCCCAAAGAATGAACCCCGCGCCTATCCCGATATTTAAATTAGGTTCATAAAAGGGATATACATGAAGAAAATGGATCTGAGTGGAGGCGAAATAAATCAGCGGTGCCATCCCAATGAACCCAGGAAGTATAAATGTCATGGTGTCACGAAAACTGGCGAATCTGAAACCGTAGTCGCTAAGCTTTTCTCTTAACAACAACCGAACGAACAGGGCGGGAATTATAAAATAACAAAGCAGACACCCAAATGCCCAGACGGTAAGCCTGCCTAAAGGATCTGAAATTCCAGCTTCCAACTGGCGTGCAAACTCTCGCAGATGAAGAAATTCGAAAAGTTTCACCAGTCGATATTGTTCATTTTGAAGAAAGAAAAACCGCAGAAAAAGCAAGCACCCTACAGAGCCAATCAACCCACACCATGCTTTAAGGTTTTTCGAAGCATCATCTGCCCGCTGTAAGGAATTAGCCTGTTCGATAGGTTCAAAAAACCAACCACGCCAAGTCTTATTATGTGCATCAGGCGTTTGGTTGCTATCCATCATAAAACCTTTAAACACAGGGCCATCAAACTTTATCCAGCAGTCATTTCAAATCCTGCAATGCTACCCGTGCTGCTTCCAAACTTATCTGCTTCAACCCCAAGCCGTTGCAACATGGAAACATAAAGGTTGCTGAGTGGGGGATTCTTTTTCGGATCAAACGCTAGGTGCTGACCATGCTTGAAACCACCACCCGCAACGATGATAGGCATATTCTTGTTATCGTGACTGCTGGCGTTGCCCAAGTTGCTACCAAAAAGAACGGTGGTACGATCGAGAAGGCTTCCCCCTTGTTCCTTCGTTCCTTTCAACTTGGTGAGTAGTTCACCAAAGAGTTTCATTTGTTGAACTTCAACAATACGCAGTTCCGCAAGTTTTGCAGGATCCTGCCCATGGTGCGAAAGATTGTGCCAATCTTGCGTGACACCGGGGATGATGGGCACTGCATTTAGGCCATGCAAGGCGAAAGTAATGAAGCGGGTGGAATCAGTCTGAAGAGCAAGCTGCATCATGTCGATCATCAAACGAACGCACGCCGGAACTTCAAGATTATTGGTGATATCAACGGGAAGCTTGGCATCCACTTTTGGCTTGGGCTTTTTCGACCACTCTTGCGCCTTCACCATGCGGTTCTCCACTTCGCGCACTGCGGAAAAATACTCATCCAGTTTCTCGCGATCCTGTTTACCCAGACCCTTTTGGAATCTCTTTGCTTCTTCCAAAACAGTATCCATGATGCTTTCGCCCTGTTGAAGCTTTTGAACCTGTGCTTTAACTTCGGTCGGGGTACCATTGACAAACATTTCACGGAAGACACGCGATGCCCTGGATTCAGAAGGAATGGGAACACCACTACGAGTGTAAGAAAGCCCTCTGCTCGAATGCGAGGAAAGAACGAGCGCTCCTATTCTAGTATCAGGCACCAGGCGTTCGATTGCATATTGATCGAGCGAGATGGAGTTCTTGAAATTATCAGCACGGGGGTGAGGCGCAGCGGTTAGGTAGCACATTTCCGCAGGGTGCCCACCATCTACATCAGGATGCGAAAGCCCTGAAAACACTGTAAAATCGTTGCGAAAATCCTTGATCGGGTCGAGATAGGGCGTGATGTCGTACTCTTTCCCCGCCTTCGTAGGAAACAAATTGGGCGTATGTAAACCTAGGTTGGTGTTGATGCAAATCATCCTACGCAAGGGCTTGGCTGGCGACTCTGCGCGCAGGGGAAGCATGGCATCCAAAAAAGGTAGTGTCAATGTAACACCAGCACCTCGAAGGAAATTTCGACGGGAGAGCTTTTTATAATTATTCATAAATGCCTTCACTTGGTTAGAAATAGTTCGCTTGCCACGATTGAATGTACCAGAGTTCGAAGCCCGTAATCAGACTTTTTGGCATCGGCCAAAATAGCGTTAATAGCTTTCTGATCGTTAAATCCCACCGTATGGCCTGTGGAGTAAACCATAAGTTTTTCGGTAATAGATCGCGCTATTTGTTCAGGATCGGCCAAGATTAACTTTTTAAAATCTTCGACAGTTTTGAATGTACGACCATCGTGGAGCGTATTGCCAGAATCTACGGGCAACCCTAATCCATATTGGTATGCTGCAAGATATTTGCCCAATGGGCCAAAACGGTTGTTTACCGCAAACTTGCGATCGCTCACTACAATGCGGTATTTCTCTCGCCAACCACCGATGACATCGTAATTCTCAAGGGCAAATCCGGGTGGATCAATCCGAGTATGGCATGAAGCGCAGTTCTCGGTTTGGCGGTGCTTGGCGAGTTGTTCTCGTATGGTAACCGCGCCCCGAATATCGGGCTCGATTGCAGGAACATTCGCAGGCGGAGGCGGCACAGGTTTACCCATGATGCGATCAAGCATCCAGACGCCCCTTACCACTGGAGATGTAGTGGTACCGTTGGCTGTGACTTTCAAAACGCTAGCGTGGGTGATTACCCCACCGCGATGGTATTCGGGTTTGAGTGCGACCTTGCGAAAATCTACACCATAAACATCAGGTATATTGTAATGCTTTGCAAGTCTGCCATTAAGCATTGCAAAATCCGAGTCGATAAAATTGCGCACCCCAAGGTTTTCTTTAAGCAGTTCGTTGAAGAATAAGTGGGTCTCGCGCACGGAAGACCACTGAAGAAATTCTTCGTATTCTGGGTAAAGGTTTTTATCCGGAGTGGTCGCACTGATATCGCGTAATCCCAGCCATTGCCCGGTAAAGTTTTCGGTAAAGGCTTTCGATTTCGAATCTTTCAACAATCGTTCCACCTGCGCATGAAGCACTTCGGGTTTATGCAACTCGCCCTTAGTTGCAAGGTTTAAAAGAGCCTCATCCGGGGTAGTGCTCCAAAGGAAATAAGAAAGTCGCGATGCAAGAGCATAGTCATCAAGAGAGCCAGCAGGTTCGCGCAAGTATAGAAACTTGGGGGAAGAAAGCACTGCCTTGTATCCCGTACGCAAAGCAGCCTCAAAGGGTAATCCCATATCCATGGCCTTTGATACCAGAGCAACAAAAGGCTTTACTTCATCTTCAGTAACCGGCCTGCGAAAGGCTTTGGGTAAAAGAGTTCGAAGTAATTTTTCTGCATCTGCCAGTTTGCCCGCCTTGGGATCCACATCGGCAAATACTCTGCGGTAACTTTCGGTTGGCCAAGTTTCTGGCAAAGGCCCTTCCACTTCCACCCAGTGAATCTTAAGCCCAGGCCCGGGGTATTCTGCCATCGTTTCATGTTTAAGATACACAAAAGGTAACGCTATCGGAGTAATCTTGATAGTATCGTTTTTTGCAACTAGGCGTTCTTCGAACTCAATTAATTTGGGGGCCCCGGGCTGGGCATCGAAGTAACCCAGATGCCTGGTGGTATTCCCTGCCACTACAAAATTCCCCAAAATAATAGCCATCGGCAACGGAGTTGCAGAATTGTGCGCAGAGGCAGAAATGCGGAATCGATAGCGACCTGGGCCTGGTGCTTTGAATTTCCTCAGATCAGTTGCAGAATCGCCTCCACTTCGAAACAGCACCACTCCATCATCTCGCTTATATACTCCGGCGACAAACCATGTGGGAAGTGAATCGTACAGGTCGAATCGTTCGGTTTTGCTTTCAAGTTTATGTATTGGAAGCAATGCGGCATTGATCACCGCATCTGCAGCTTCCAAGTAGCGCTCCATCAGCACAGGAGAAATATTAAGTGCTGCGCCCACATTATCGAAACCCTGTGCATTGGCATCTTCGGGCAGCATTTCTTTTACAGAAACATTTACTGAAAATAAATCACGCACGGTGTTTTCGTATTCAACACGGTTTAGCCTTCGAAGCACCACACGGCCTTCCTTGCCTCGAACCTCCATACTTTGTTTAACAATCCAGTCGGTAAGATTGCGGGATGCTTTTTCATCTGGTCGTGGTCTGGTCTTCGGGGGCATCTCGCCCGAGGTGATTTGCTGATGCACTTTCTCCCAGAGGCTGCGATTTTTCTTTACACCGAAATCCAATGTCAGTTCTGCAATCTGAAAGTCACCCTTGGCTTTTTCTCCTGCATGGCATTTTACGCAATGCTGATCCAAGAATGCCTGAGATGGAAGTGGCGGCGCAGCACATAAATCCCCTGATAACATGATTGCTGCAAGCAATGATGCCATTAACAAATACAAGCGGGGGAAAAACATCAGAACCTATCCTCATCACGGGGAGAAATCAGAACAAATGGCGGGATTACATACGAATAGTTTACTACAAAAAGTGCACAAAGGGAATCAAATGCTCTAAACTAAAGCAGAAAAATGGCACTTATGATTATTAAAAGATGCAATTTTTAAGTATGGACTGCATCGAACATGACTAGGCATAGGGGGCCGAAGCCAACGATAGGCATCCATGCAGCAAGTGCGGGTGCGATAAAGTCAGAATCACCTAATATTTTAAAGCAATAACAGGTTGCAAAAAAGATAGCGCAAAGCACCAGGCAAGACCCTGCGCTGATGATAACATTGCGATTTTGATCACGCAAAATTACTGAAAGTCCCAGCATAACTAAAACCATACCAAGAATGGGCCGGGTCAGGCGGATATGAAATAACACTGCGACGGAAACAAGGCGGTTGCCTTCGGGTTTTTGAAGCTCGTGATAGATTCTAGTGGTGGAAGCCAATCTAAACCAATTGGGGTTCCGGGTAATATGATCAAAATCGATTTCGCGCACATGCAGAATAAATCGCCCTGTATCTATTTGCTCAAGCACGCCATTGCTTTTATCCAAACCATCAACTTCAGCAGGTTTGGTTGCGGTAAGTTCCCACTTCCCACCTCGCTGGCCTTCAGGCGGCGGAATAAATACAGCCTGCTTGGCAGTTAGGTGAAGTAAATTTCCTGCTACAGATTCTGGTATGGTGCAGCGAAAATCAAGAATCATGCGTTCATTGCGTTTGGCTCTTTCTCCTTCAATATGGATACCGTTGGGTTCATACGCTCCGCGCACGCCCACTTCTTTCTCGCCTATCGGGTCGTCCTTATCATTTAAAAGCCGATGGCCTAACTTGGGGATGATTAATTCCTGATTGATTACTGCAAGGCTTAGCATGACAAATGCGCTGAATAAAACCGGGGTTACAATCCTCCGGGTGGATACGCCCGAAGAAAGAAGAGGTACCATTTCATTTTGTCGCTGCATCCAAGCAATGGTGAACATTGCGGAAAGCAACACAATATATTCGCATAATTGATCAAAGATCTGGGTAAGTTTAAAAGTGTAATACATACCGATATCGCTCAAGGTATGCAGAAAATCTTTTTGCTTACTGGAAAAATCATCGAGGTTGGTGAATAAATCCACTACCACATAAAGGCTGAGCAAACTTACAAGGCAAATAAAGTAAGCCTTGAAGTAGCCGATGATTAATTGTCGATCTATCAGGGTGAACATAATCCCCTGCATCCTTGCTGGGTAAGAAATTTAGTTAGAGCCAACCCCTGCAATGCGGGGTTCCTTTTCGACAGCGGCCAAGGGAATCCGAATCCCCGGCTTATAGTTTAGCACATACTGAATCACATAATCGTTGGCATTCGTGCAGGAAAAATCGCCAAAACCATGATCCCGCATTTCACGATAGGCCTCATTCACAGTCCAATGGTTGTATTCCATTCTGTAGATAGCAGCCAGAACTCCTGTTCGGTGCAACCCAGCTCTACAATGAATCACCATGGGGTAATTAGAGGGGTCATCGCAAATTTTAAGGAAGTCTTCGACCGCCCTAGGGCGCTTTTCAGGAACTTCATGCCTCGGCCTTAGATCAGGGCCGATAAAAAGGTATTTAACCCCAAGATCTTCGCAAACCTTTTTCTCACTTATCGTAGATCGATCCCAGAAAGTTTTATAAACATTAGGGTCTGGATAATCATCTTGAAGATTGACGATGGATTTTAATTTGTAGTGCTCTACCGCATCCTTAAAACCTGCAACTGTAAGTTGCCCGCAACGATACATTTTCCCAGCATCGACAACTCGAAGCCTTCTGCCATGATTCCAAACATTACGACTGTGTAATATCGGAAATACTGCAACTGCTGCAAACATTGCACTGATAATAAGCCAACGCAAAAAAGCCAGACCCATGCCACCCCTCCCAGAAGGAAAGCCGAAAAAGCCGGCGAGATTAGTTCTCCCGGTTCAGCAAGGCGATATTGGCAAGGATAAGGAGAAAGCACAAGGCCGATTATGGCGACCTTGTGCGAGAAACACCCTAGTTTACAGGAACTTGGGTAGATTGAAGGATTTCGCCTGTTGCCATGTTTTGGATAAACACGACAACTAATAGATCGGTAAAATTCAAGGGCCTGCCTTTACCAAAAAAGGGCTCTTCCCTGGCAACTTGGTCAAGATAGGAAGCCCACTTCTTCCTCAACTCTTCCAAATTCACCTTCGCTTCTTTTTTTCCATTCTTTTCCATCATTGCGATACCATCCACTCCTGCTGGGAATGAACGCACCACATGGTGATGCTTTTTCTGCTTGTTACCACCTTGGTATCGAACTTCCTTTTCAACCAAAACCATATTCAGGCGGATGTTGTTACCAATTTCGGCAAGATCTTTTACCTCAACTGCAATCGATACATCTTCGCCGACTTTCTTGGCGCTGGCCAATAAGCTGGCAGCGGCGCCTTTTTCCAGAAGTGGTTCAACCACAGCTTTATATTCTTTGAATTTTTCCATGGCTGCATCTCTAGGGCCACCGCCGCCTGCTGCGGATTTTCCGTTGAAGAAAATAGCAGGTGTGCCTTCAATCTGCTTCCCATAGTACTTAGCCCGATTTTCAGATTCTGGGTTGGTCAAAGGGTCGGGGCCGGGGATGTGCAAATGATATTGCAACACAACTACTTCGCTTGATTTAAACGCCTTGGGCAACGCATCAAATGCCATATCTGCAGCAACGCATGGTGGGCATTCTGTACCTGTGAACAATTCAACTAAAACCGCACGATCGCTCTTGGATTTTCGTCCAGCAAAAGGTTCGGGCTTGATACTGAGATCTATCTTTTCCATTTTGGCCTGAATTTCCTTGGCATCATCAATCTTCCCGGAAGATTCTAAAGCGTCTGCAAGGATTTCCAGCACCTTAAGTTTACTTGCTAAGGAATCATTATCGGAAAGAGAGCGTTCCGCCTGCCTTGCGTATTGCAGGGCAATGGGGGCGTAATCTTTCTGAGGAGCTAATAGTTCTGCGATTTCCAGCCCAACTTGAGCCTTCCATTTTGCCCCATAATTTCCCGAAGATTTAACCGCTTTATCTGCCCAAGAGCGAACCTCTTCAATTTTTGATTTTCGAATTTCCGCTTCTGCAAGAAGGCTAAGCGCAGCTTTCACAACTTCGTATTCTGGCTGATCTGCCCGGGCAATCATTTCCTTATTAATGTCGAATGCGCTAAGGGAAGTCAGCGAAGTGGGTTCTAAAATCGCAGGGGTCACGATATCCTTGATCATTACGCTGCCTTGGATTTTCTCTTTCTTATCCTTAGGTAGCGTTCCTTCGAACTTAAAGGTGCCTTGTTTCGATTTAAGATCAAATGAAATGGTGCCATCTTTCACTGAAACATTTTCAAAAGTTGCCTTGGGCATTTGATTGGCAGAAGCTAAAACTTCACCCGATGCCTTATCTGCGCTTAGTTTTAATTGCACAAGCCATACAGGAGCATTGGCTTCGCGTATCAAAAATGGCATGAAAACTTTATAATTCTGTTCTGCGGGGGCTTGCACCGCACCTACAGAAACGATCAAACTTAAAAACATTCCAACTACCAAATAAAAACGAACCATAGTTTCTCCTTTTAGCCTGTGATAGAACTGATAATCTATTATGGTACTTTAGATTTATTACTTTATCATGCATTGAGGTTGTTGGCATAAGAATTTTTTCGCATCTTCTTTGCAAGGATCGCACCGACCATGAATTACAAATTCCTACTCGCTTTTCTTCTGGGGTTCATTCCTAACATGAGTTTATTTTCTGATGAGGGCATGTGGCTTTTTAACGACCCACCCACCACGCTGCTTAGCAAAAAACACAACTTTAACCTTACGAACCCTTGGCTGGAAAACGCCTGCCTTTCCTCAGTGAGATTCAACAATGGCGGTTCGGGTAGTTTTATTTCTGCGGATGGATTGATCATCACCAACCACCATATTGGTGCAGATTCCCTGCAAAAACTTAGCACCGCAACCCGCGATTTACTCAAGGATGGGTTCATTGCAAAAAAGCAGGCCGACGAAATCCCCTGCCCCGATCTCGAACTCAATGTGCTCATCAGCATCGAAGACATGACCGACAAAATAAAAAACGCTGTTACTCCAAACATGACCCCTGCTGAAGCTTTTGCTGCCCGAAGATCAGCCATGGCTGCAGTCGAAAAAGAATCAGCAGATCGCACAGGATTACGCAGCGACATAGTCACCCTTTATCAAGGTGGCCTTTATCAGTTGTATCGTTACAAAAAATACACTGAAGTAAAACTGGTGCTTGCGCCTGAAAGTGCAATCGCTGCATTCGGGGGCGATGTTGATAACTTTGAATTTCCTAGGCACAGCCTCGATTTCTGCTTGTTTCGTGCCTACGAGAATGGCAAACCTGCCAAGCCTGTAAAATTCTTCAAGCTGGCAAAAAGCGGCCCCGTAGAGGGAGACTTGGTGTTTGTAACAGGCCACCCAGGCACCACCAACCGACTCGAAACACTCGCCAAAATCCTGCACAGACGCGATTATTTCCTGCCTTATAATCTTGCAAGGCTTCGCACCTATGAAGCAGCTTTGCTTCAGTTCAGTGCAAGTTCCCCCGCCAATGGCGCTATGGCAACAACCGATTTACATCGCGTTGCCAACGCCAGAAAAGCTTTCACAGGCCAGTACAACGGGTTGCTTAATCCTTCCATCATTCAGGCTAAAAGCGTCCAAGAAAACGCCATTCTCTTGGCAGCAGAAAAAGAACCTGAAAAAGATTTACCTTGGAAATCCATCGCTCTGGTGCAGAAAAAATTAGCCTTATTCGAAACCGAATATTTATTGTTCGAACGCGGGGATGCCTTCTTTTCTGAACTCTTCACCATGGCAAGGCGAATCGTACGCATGGCAGATGAGCTTCCCCAACCCAGTGGCAAAAGATTCCGCGAATACCGCGACTCAAATTTAGATTCCCTCAAGTTCGAGCTTTATTCCCCTGCGCCAATTCATGCTGCATTAGAGCAGGCGAAACTTGCTTCATCACTTTCATTGATGGCGGAAAAACTAGGTGGCGCCCACCCTCTTGTTAAACTCGCACTCGATAACGAACCCCCTGCAGTTCGTGCAGCTTCCTTGCTGCAAAACTGCAAACTCTTTAACCCCGAAGAACGAAAAAAGCTTGTGGAAGGTGGCAAAGCCGCAACCCAAGCCTCTGCAGATCCTTTCATAAAACTAGCCCGTGAAATAGATGCCAAATCACGCGAACTTCGCCAGCGTTACGAAGAAGAAGTCGAAGAACCCGAAAGGCAGGCGTATTCCGATATCGCTCGAATCCGCTTTAAAACGCTTGGAAAAAATGTCGCTCCTGATGCTACCTTCACTTTAAGGCTGGCATTTGGAATCGTTCGTGGTTACCAACTTGATGATAAAGAAATCCCCTTTCATACCACTTACAAAAGCCTTTTCGATCGCCATGCTCTTATGCAGGGGAAGGTACCATTCGATTTACCCGAGCGATGGCTGCAAAACAAAGACAAGCTAAACTTGTCCACTCCTTTAAATTTTGCAAGCACCGCAGATACCATCGGGGGAAATTCGGGCAGCCCGGTGCTTAATCGCGAGGGCGAATTAATAGGCGTGAACTTTGATCGCAACCGCCATGGTTTGGTGCGCAATTTTGTTTATACCGATGTGCAAGCCAGGCATATTGCAGTTCATACACAAGGAATATTAGAATCTCTGCGAACCATTTATCAAGCAGAAGATCTAATCAAGGAAATGGATGGGCAATAAGGTTTAGGATTAATTTTCGAAAGCTTTAGCAAGCCAATCGTAAGCGATCCTGCGGATTTCATTGGGGAAATCATGCTTGCACTCGGGATAGTAAGCCTGCATACCGGTGCGGGAATTCAACAATCTAAAAACCCCTTGGGCCGCAGCAACGCATTCCTTGACTCCAACCACTTCAAAATTACTATCTTCCATGGGTGCGTTGATGAACAACCCCCGTGGCGCAATGGTTCCCAGAATTTCCGGGAAATCAAAAGGCACATACTCCGTTTTCAGTTTGTAAACAGTTGCCAATCTGGGCATGTAGCGATCGCTGGTCCACCCCTTGATATTGCCGTTGTAATACCGGGGGAAGCTAGTGAATCCACAACTTGTAATAACCGCCTTGATTCGTTCATCAAACGCAGCAACAAACAAACTGTTGTGCCCTCCCAAAGAATGCCCAATGACTCCTATTTTCTCTTTATCAACGGATTCCATGGAGCACAAAAGATCAACGGCACAAATATGATTCCAAACGCCCTTGATGGTACCACTGGCATGTTTACTTTTCTTAAAATCATACTGGTAATCACCAAAGCCTGGGTAATCAGGCGCCAAGGTAATATAGCCCCGCAATGCAAGTTCATGTGCATAATGCAAATTGGGCAAGCCGCCTAACCCCGCAGGTTCTCCCTTGCCAATCGAAGTGGTTTGATGCAGGCAAAGCATGGCTGGTGCTTTACCCACTATTTTATGGGGCACAAGAAGATAAGCTGGAACTCGGTCGCCTTCTTCAGAGGCATAGGTTATTTTTTTAAGCGTGTACTTTTCCTTGGCAGTCTCTTCAAGAACCTTTACATCGAGAGGAATTTTTTTCGTGGGCAAGGGCCCCATGACTTCCTGCATCGAATTCAAAATGTGAGATCTTCTTTTAGCCCAATCCTGAGGATTCCTAACAGGGATTAGATCTCCCTTGGAGTTAAAAACTACAAGAAGACTATGCTTTTCAGGGTAACGAAGCTTAATCGCAGGATCTGCACCAAATGAGGCCAAACAGAGAAGTATCGGAATCATCATGGTTTACTTTTCGCCCACACAATAAAGAAATTTCTGACTTCGAACAAAAAGCCTGCCATCTGAAACTGTGGGTGAAGCGCCAAAATCTAGCGCAGTGCCGTTGCCAAGAACATTCCGGTAAAGAACTTTAAAATCCAGACCGGGATCAACCACCACGGTTTCACCATCATCCATCAGGAAAAGCAATTTGCCTCTCACGATGATTGGGGAACCCAAGGCTTTGTTTTTCCCATTGCCCAAACGAACATCATAGATTTCCTTACCGGTATTCAGGTTGATTGCGGTAAGCATTCCCTTGGAGTCAGGCTGGTAAATGATATTGTTGAAAAGCACAGGGGACGAAACATCTCGGTGTTTTTTTCGTTCTTCCTGCCATGCCACATGGCTTTTTGTTACATCACCTTCGCCAGGTAAACGCAGTGCTTGGCAAGGCCCGGGCCTGCCGGAAAGAATGAAGATAAGCTGGCCATCAGAAACAGGCATGGGTTCGCCAAACTTGGCTTGATCTTTAGCATCACTGCGATCGCAGCGCCATAATTCTTTGCCCGTTTTGGGATCATATCCTGCAACCCGGTTGGGGCCGTTAAGAACCAGATCCTGCCTGCCCGCTGCAACTTTCATCATCATGGGGGTGCTAAATCCTCTGCCGAGGTCGCGCTTTGTTTCCCACTTTATTTTCCCGGTTTTTTTATCCATCGCAATCAAACTAACAGGAGCAGTTTTTGCACCTGCTGCTGCGCCCGCAGGCAATGGCCCTTTATCCCCATCGTTATCGCAATTTTGTATCACGAGATCTTCAAAAAGAAATGGTGATGCTGCAGTTCCCCATCCCGCTTCACTCGTGAAGGTGCCGAAAGATTTCTTCCATAAAAGATTGCCATCGATGCTGTAACAAAAAAGGCCTGGCGTCCCGAAGAATGCATAAACGCGTTCGCCATCGGTGGTGCAAGATGCAGAAGCAAATCCATTCCATTGATGTGTTTTGCCTGCGGGTTCAGACTTGGATGCGGTTTTCTCCCAAAGCTTTTTCCCAGACTTGGTATCAATGCAAATTACCATTCTTTCAGAACCATCATCGCTGGATGCTGTCAGAAAAGCCTTGTTGTTGTGAATGATAGGCGAGGAATTCCCATTGCCCGGCAAAGGAGATTTCCAAAGGATATTTTGTTTTTCGTTCCATTGCAATGGCACCCGTGTGTCGTCGCTATTGCCTTGATAATCCGGGCCACGCCAATGTGTCCAGTTGGAATCGGCATAATTAGAAGTAACAAAGACCAATGCAGTTAATAACATCAAAGAATAATAACGCATAAAAAACTCCTTCCAAAGGCGGGTAAGATCAAATTAGC
>CALARU010000352.1 GCA_937888715.1 uncultured Planctomycetaceae bacterium
GCACCGTAGAATTTCTACTCGACAAAGACCATAACTTTTACTTCATCGAAGTCAACGCGCGCATCCAAGTCGAACACCCTGTTTCAGAACTCGTAACAGGCGTCGACCTTGTAAAAGAACAAATCCGCATCGCCTCCGGCCTGCCTCTCTCCTTTAAGCAAGATGATATCGTTCATCGCGGTTGTGCGATCGAATGCCGTATTAATGCTGAAGACCCAGCCAATGGCTTCAGGCCCTTCCCTGGTTTAATCACCAAATGGCAACCCCCAGGCGGCCCGGGCGTTCGCATGGATACCCATGCAGTTCAAGGCTATAGAGTTCCTTCCAACTATGATTCCCTAGTTGCAAAACTCTTGGTTCATAAACCTACTCGTGCCGAAGCCATCGCAACCATGCGAAGGGCACTTGCTGAATTCCATGTCGAAGGAATTAAAACAACCATCCCCATCCTTAGAGAGATTTTCACGAACTCTGCCTTTGTTGATGGCAAAGTCGACACGACCTTCATCGAACGGCATTATCTGAAGGGCCAGTAACAGCAATTATGTCCATTGCTCATATCACCCTTCTGACGAAAGACATTATTCCGTTCAAGGAATTCTTCATCAAGACATTGCATTGGCAACCCATCGAAAAGCCAGGCAATATTGCAGTGAATGCAGCTTGGCTGCAAATCGCTCCGGGGCAGGAACTCCACATCCTTGAAAACAAGGATTTCGATTCTCTAAAGTTTGAACAGGAATATGGCAGGCATATTGCCATTCGCTGGCCCGAGCAGGAATTCGAATCCTTAAAGCAAAGGCTTACCCAGCACGGCGCAGAAATCATCACTGCAAAACGCCCAACATCCTTTGCACGGTTCTTCTTCCGATCCCCAGACAATTATATCTTCGAAGTTGTGCCTAGCTGATTGTCATGAAGGCGGTTTCATCGATGCAAGCTTTTTAACAAGCTCCACATCTAGAGTTTGGTTGTAAATCCTGAAATCAGACATCTGCCCCAGAAAGTTTTCTGAAACTCCAGCTCCGATTTTAATCACACCATCATTAGCCAGTTGAAAATCATGCGCATCGAATAGCGCACTTTCCGAAACCTTGCTTCCATCCAGATAAAGCTTGAGTTTATCCCCTGCCTTTATCGCAGCAACATGATGCCAGCCCTTGGATAGGGAATGCCCCCAGATAACATTACGACCTGACTCAAACGAAAATATCTTCCCCGAGGGAAGCGTTGAGCAAAAGAGACGGCCATCGTGCTCCGCCATGGTCCAAGCCCTGCGATACTTGACATCCGGAGTATGATCGAGGCGGGTGATTTTTTTCCAAGTCTTGTTGTTGCTGTATTCATAAACCTCAGCAAGAGGAAGAGTACCTGCAAGCAATTTTCCGTTATGTACAACCATGCCCATAACCTCAAGTTCCTGGCCTAATCTGCCAAGATCTGTCCACTCATTAGGCTTTTCAAACCGATAGACTCTGCCACTTGGCCAAGTGCCTACATGAAGAGAGCCCTGATAAATCGCAAACGAATAGGTCTGGGTATTATCACCAAGCCTACCGAGATCGGTCCACTTTTCGCCATCATAACGGAAAACATTTCCGCGATCATAACTACTTGCATAGAGGTATTCGCCAAAAACAGTCAATGATTCAACCCGCAGGTTTTCTGGCTGTTTGTTCACCGAGTTTACAGCAAAAGGAGTTGCACATTTCGTCCAATTCTTTTCCCCATCATACCGATAAAAACCTGCAGGCTTGTATAACGAAGAGGCATAAAGCTTCCCTTTATAAACGACCATTCCACCCACGGCTTCGGTATCAGGCAACTGACCACAATCTTTCCAGACATTGCGGCCTTCATACCGGTATATGCTCCCGCCAAGATTCAGGTTGGTCGATTCAGGAAGCGCAGAGCCTGCTATCCTGTATTTTCCCGTTCCTGCATAAAGTTCATTCTCATAAACCGCAAGTGACATCACGCTATTTGATTTATCAGGCGCTCCACAATCAATCCAGCGCTGGGCACCAGCATAACGATATACCCGGGCAGAATCTTTGGCATCGGGAACACAAGTGCCCGCATAAAGCTGCCCTTCATGAACTGCAAGCGAAAATGCACACAACGCTTTCCCAGGCTGACCACAGTCCTGCCATTCTCCACCTTTGTTATTGTCGATTCCAAAATGCAAATGGCGATAGTTCGCCTGATTGGTTGTAACACCCTGGTTACTTTTAAGGCTGAAGTTCACCCCTCGGGAAGTATTGGGATCATACCAACTAAAGATGTCTCCGCCGGAAGATTCATTCGACTTATCCTCTGCTTTAATCCAGCAGGCAATGCTGAATTCACCCTTGCCTAATAACTGACGACCGACATCCTTTGAAATCTTAAGCGATGAATTCCTTCCATTAAAAGAAGCACCCTTGGCGTACTCCACATTCAAACCTTCGGCATGATTTTCATTCCCGGAAATATCACGGGCATCATTACTAAGAGGCAAGTGAATGATTAATCCGTTTTTCATATCCATAGCATTAGCCTGGGGCATTAAATGCCTGTCAAAAAAAGCATAAGCAAGAAGCCTCTCTTTAAGTGGAAAACTATGGTTGACATCAGGGTGATGCACATCAAGCTTATCTTTAGTGTTGAATATTTTTTCATAGACGGGAAGAGCAGCAGCAATGCAATCGGTCACGCCAGAGACTTCAAAATCCGGGTCATCGTGCAAAGGCGCATTTATGAAAACAGGCCTGGGCGCTAGGGCTGCGAGCACTTCGGTGAAATCAAACGGTATCTTTGATGGGTCGTCCTTGTATTCCGTTTTAATCCTAGGCATGTAATATTTACTGCTCCAAGCCCTGACATCTCCCTTGTTGTGTTTTGCGAATACATTGAACCCACAACTTGATGCTACCGCCTTGATTCTTTCATCAAACACACCCAGAAAGATCGCATTATGACCGCCCAAAGAATGCCCAATAACTCCTATGGATCCAGAATCTACAAAGGCAAGCGATATAAGCAGATCTATCCCTCTGCGATGATTCACAATTCCCTTCATGGTGGCACTGACATAACCCATTTCATAAGGGTCGGTGCTATATTCAGTTGTATGCAAAAGTGGATAATCCATCACCAAACAAACATAGCCCCGTGATGCAAGTTCATGCGCATAGGCTTGGCCGGTAGCTTGGGAAATACCCGCAGGAGTGTCTTTACCAGGCTTGGAACTACCTGGCAGACAAATCACTCCAGGTTTTCTCTTCATGGCAGTTGCATCATTGGGGACTAAAAGATACGCTGGAACACGATCATCTTTTTCAACCACAAACGATATATGCCTGCGGGTGTAATGCTGCAATTTCTCTTCGAAATCAATTTTCATGTCCAGTGGAAGAGCGGTGGTTGCAGGTAGTTTACCCATTACCAACTCCATGTTTGCCCGCGTATGAGCCACCCGATTGCCCCAATCTCCAACGGTTTTCACAGGCTGTAATTTCCCCTGTAGATCCTTGAAATAAAGCAACTGCTTGCGATCTTCATACCAAGGAGGCGACTCTTTTTTAAGTTCCAACTGCCCTTGCAGAACCCCCATTAACAAAACTATGGTCCCACTTATCATCTGCATGGTTCCTTGCTTTCTTATGGTTCGTAATCATAACTTCTTTAATATAGCTGCGACTTTGTCTTCAAATATCTGCTGCCATTCAGGCGCCAATATGCAATCACTGTCTTCCTGCGCATTGCCCACATTCTTAAGTTGCTCCGCAGTTGGGGCATAATAAATGTAACCATTAGTATATCCTGCAACGAAAGTACTTTTGTGGGGAG
>CALARU010000353.1 GCA_937888715.1 uncultured Planctomycetaceae bacterium
AAAGATGGTAAACCCATCAATGAAGCCATGCTTCATAATAGTTCTGTTATAAAAATCAGACTTTGGGGCCGCAGCAATTCGAAAATAAAAAATATTGCTTTTACTTTATCTTCCGAGGGTGCGATTTATTCATGGGACTTATCTTCAGGGCAGTTACTTGCACCGCCTTTACCTACTCCAAGTTATTTAACACTAGATTTTGGTATATTAAACGATTGCGCGAATGATCCTGTTGTTTTATTTGCAGGTCCATTTGGAACAATGATTGCTAAACGCCTTCAAGCAGCCCCAGATAAATCCTCGGAGCAACTCCGGGAATTTGCAGAATATCACCCCGCATTCAAATTGCAGGATAAGGATGGGCCATCCAAGGGAACGGTTCTAGTACCTCTTGCAGGCTCTGTTATCGTTCCACCCAAAGGATCTGACCCTAATAAAGAATATAATTCACTTATGCACAAGGTGCTAAAAGATTTCAAAGACGAATTCCCACCCCTCCCCAAACTTACTGCTGATACCCCATAGGACAATGAAAAAAACACCGAAAAGCGAAGAATAAGACTAGCCACGGAATTTCACGGAATAAGTTAATGGGACAAGATCATCGGAGCTTCTATTGAAGTTTTTCGAGAGCTTGGTTGAGGGTTTTTAGAACGAGTTTACCAGCAAGCCATGAGCGTTTTTTATTCTGATTCTGTATTTCTTCCGTTTCTTATTCCGTGTAATTGCGTGGCAAAATGTTTTCTCTTCTGCTTCCTTCATTTCCGTGGCTAATTATTTACTGGCGCACCAAGATTTCCACAACTTGCGAACCGCTTCTTCCCATTTGTCGCCATAGGCTTTCCAATCGCAAATGGAAGATTTCTTAACCATGTCTCTTAATTTGCCCCGTAGCAAACTAAGCCTTGCAGCTTCACTTGCAGACTTCTTCGCCTTCTCTATGAATTCTTCGGGTGTTTTTGCAATCCATTCTTCCATCCCAACATTGCTTAAAATTGCAACTCCCTGTCTGGATACATAGGTGGTGCCTGCAAGCGTGAGCAGCGGTGTTCCCATCCACAAAGTATCACACGAGGTGATCCCCCCGTTGTAAGGGAAGGGATCCAAGGCGATATCAATTTCGCCAAGTGCTGCGAAGTATTCTTTTTTCTCCATGCGTGGAAGAAACTCAACTCGGTCGGGGTTTACCCCAGCGGTCTGCAAGGCATGCCTTACCATCTTGATGGATTCTTGACCAGGGCCCGATAGCAAACGTAATTTCGAACCGGGGACTGCGCTAAGTAATTTGGCCCATAGCGAAAGTACTTTCCCATTATGCTTTGCCATGTTATTGAGCGAGCCAAAAATAATTGCACCAGCCTTGGGCGAACGCTTGGGCACTTCAGGAGCATCAACAGGGGGTTGATAACACCACGCCAAGCCGGGAAGGCGAACCAATTCTTCAGAATGATTGGCTTCGGTTAACCCCTTGGGATCTGCAAAGGCATCGGTAATGCGGAAACCAAACCCTGGGATGCCCGTGGTATTGGGATACCCGAACTGGGTGATCTGAATGGGTGCAGATTTCAACGCAAAAATAGGCAGTCGGCTTCCAGCGGTATGGCCTGCAAGATCCAACAGCACATCGATTTGATCTTTCCTTATCATGCTTGACGCATTCATATCAGGAATCGGCCTGACATCCTTAAAATGATCAACTTTAAGCTTGAACTGTTCAGTTTTTTCATCGGGCCTGATAACTGAACTATAGGCAAATACTTCAAACTTGTTTCGGTCGATGGAATCTAAAAAAGGTTCCATGAATGCATTAACGGTGTGCTTACGAAAATCGGGGGAGACAATCCCCAGCCTTAGTTTGCGGTCACCTTCTTTGTTATTATCAAAGGGTTGTGCAGGGGGATAATTTTTCAGATGCGCTTCGGCCCACCCGGCATGTTCCTTATATATTTCTGCTCCGGTCATGTCTGGCGAATAATGCAGGTTTAATAGCAAATTGCTATGAAACGGAATGGCCCGCGGTTGCAATGCGATCGACTTCCTAAACGCATCAATGGCTTCCTTGGGTTTGCCACCCAAGCCATAAAGGTTGCCAAGATTATTCCAAGCTTCAGTGAAGTTGGGGTTAAGCCTTACCGCTTCGAGATTATGCGCAAGGGCATTATCATCCTGCTTCAGCATTTGTAAAACAATGCTCATGGAGTTATGAGCTTCGGGGTAATCCTGCTTTAAGCTTAGAGCATATTTAAACTGGTTAAAAGCTTCTTCGAGCCTACCAACATCCATCATAACCAAGCCATATTGATGGATGATTTTCGGATCATTGGGCCTCAAATTCAGCATCATCTGGTAAACCTGCATGGCTTCATCGCGCAGGCCTTGCATCCTGAGGGCGTTACCAAGATGGGAATAAAGATCGGGGTCATCTTTTTTCTGGGCGATGATTTGCTTGAACACTTCAGATGCTTGGGGGAACTTCCCCTGTTCGGAAAGAGCCTGACCCAAACCTACTGCTGCGCCAAACAGGGAGTTATTGCACTTGAGGGCCTGAAGAAATGCAGCTTCAGCGCCTACAGGGTTCATGCCTTTACGCAGTGCATTACCTAGGTTGAACCAGCATTCGCCAAACTGCTGGTCAATTTCCAACGCCTTGCGATAGCAATTGATTGCTTCTTCAAGTTTATTTTTTTTAGAAAGGATCGCACCAAGGTTGGACCATGCGTGCTTGTGGTTTGGGTTGCCATTGAGAACTTCACGGTAAATCATTTCAGCTTGGTCGGGGTTGCCTTGCTGGTGAAAGCTAAGTCCGAGTTCAAATTTCTCATCGTTCATTTCTTGATCGCTCATGAATCACTCCGTTAATATCACCAGTTGCGGGTAACTTCCTGCCATTTTTTCATCGACCTACCAAGAAGGTCTTCCGAATTCCCTTGAACACTATAGGACTGTAAACCGATAGGTCCCGTCCAGCCCGATTTTTGCACGGAATTGAGAAAAGAAGCAACATCATAATTCCCCTGTTCCAGAGAAACGATGGCTGCATCCTTCATTCCGTTAATAGTGATGCAAAAAATATGTTTTTTGCCTGTCTCAAGGATTTTCTTTTCATCCGTACCATTCTGCCAGCGCCAATGAACCAAATTAAAATGTGTTCCCAAAGTAGAAAGGTTAGCTTTGAAAGCTAAGCGTAAGCCATCTTCAACCTTTTCGAGCCAGAAAGAGCGATGCGGGTAAAAAGAAATCACGGGCCCCGAATCTTTTGCTTGTTCCACATAGGGCATCGCGTATTGCAATGCGATTGAGTCGCCCTTGGGGTCGGAGGGTTTGTATTTTTTGCTGCGTAAAGCCAGCTCTATTCGTGTGGGCCTGCTCTTTAAGTTGGAGATATAGGCAAGCAAGGCTTTATCGGGTGCATCCTCCATGAAGGGTGCGAGGTAAACCGCCCAGAGTTGCAGTTTATATTGCTCAAGCAACTTAAGGAGGGGTTCCGCTTCTGATGCGTTCCAAGTCCACCCTATGCCTGCAAACCCAAGCTTTGCAAGTAAGGCGACTTTCTTTTCCAACGAAGGCACATCAGGGCCTCTTAAGCCGGTATCCATGGCGTAAAAGGGATAGGTGGTTGTTGCCATGGGTGCGGCTTGCATCATAGAGCAAATCCCTACTGATGACAGGTTCGCTAAAAAGACCCTGCGATTAAAATCTCGCCCATTCATGGCTTCACCTTTAATTGTTTGAAAAAACCAACAGTAAACAATACCTGAAGCGGCATAATACACAACCCACCAGAGTTCCGTAAAGCCTTATTTATCAATGACTAACGGCAAATAAGCCAAACCATTTGAAGCTGCTATAGCCTTAATCCATAAAATTATGTCTAAATTCATGATTAAACTCATCATTCTTTAATGCTTTTTGGTGTAAAACAGAATGGTATTAACTATTAATGTTGAAGTATCGCTATGCAATGATTGAACCTGCCGAAAGGTCTCCCGGATGTCAAAGAATCATACAAAAAAAATTGGTTTTACCTTGATTGAACTTTTAGTGGTTATCGCCATCATTGGTGTCATTATTGGTTTGTTGCTTCCTGCGGTACAAAAAGTTCGATCCACTGCTGCCAGAATGTATTGTCAAAACAATTTAAAGCAAATCGGTTTGGCGATGGAAATGTATAGGCAGAATCCTCCCCAAACTTATCCTGAAGCACATAGGATTTTTCAACGAAGTGTTTTTGCTAACCCACTAACTCAAACCAATGGCGCTCCATACGATCTTGGCAATCGGGAATATCAAAATGTAAATATAGGCTTCCCTGTTTTCTTTGGTGAAAAGATTTTTGATTATGTTGAAAAAAATACCAAGACTTTCTTATGCCCATCCGATTTAAACCCAGGTGGACCACGCGAATTTACCTCCCTTTACATGAAAGTAATTGTTGGCGGTGACAATAACCCTGCAACTTTTAATGGCACTTCTGATGTTGCTACTGCTTTTTCAAATTATAATATCAAGTACAGCTACGAATACCCCAGCGATAAACCTTCCTTCATGCCTTACACCAAGCCTGTTGGTTATAACACCAGATCTATGCCATTTATTAATGGCAGGCGCATGGAAGAACTGATGACCGATGGTAGGGGTACAGCTAACATTGTTCTTGTTTTTGACATGGATGACAATCACGGAGCTGCTGGTTCTGGAAGGGGTCGTAA
>CALARU010000354.1 GCA_937888715.1 uncultured Planctomycetaceae bacterium
TAGTGACAGCACCTTATCATAATAGTGTTGCACTTCGTTTGTGAACTCAGCGTGTCACTAAAAAACCAGAGTGCTTTATCCCCAGAGATTTTAACCGAGTAATTACCATCCGCCCCGATCCAGCCTTTGGAAGATTTGAAAACATCACTGATATCCTTGGCAGGTTCAGCTTTCGCAAAAGGAGAGTTTGTTTTCAAACCATCCTGACCAGATATCATCATGATCATCCAAAAACAAATCGAAGCCATGGATACCTTCATTAAAATTTAAATGTTTGGAGCAGCGTTTTTGCTATTAGACCATCCTAAGCTTTAGTAAACTAGTATGGGTAATGAAAATCGAAAAACAAATATCAAGGAATCAGTCGCATGGCAAAAGTATTGATGCCCATAGGTGATGGCACCGAAGTCTTAGACACCTACTATCCAATCTTTCGTTTAGCGGAGGATGATTTTGAAGTAGTAGTAAGTGGGCCTGAAGCACGGATTTACCATGGTGTTATGCATGAAATTCCACCCGATGCCAGCATTCCATGGGATATTACGCGTGAGCAGCCAGCGTATCATGTGAAAGCAACGATGGCTTTTCGCGATGTGAAGGTGGACGAGTATGCGGGGTTGTTTCTTTCGGGGGGCAGGGCGCCCGAGTATCTGCGCTACGATGAAGATTTGATTCGCATCACCAAACATTTTTTCGAAAAGAATAAGCCTGTTGCGATTGTATGCCATGGTGTGGAAATCGCAGCCGCTGCTGGTTGTTTGAAAAACCGCAAGTGCACTTCCGTTGCAAAATGCGCCTTGGATATAACCTCATTTGGCGGGGTTTATGTAAACGACCGCTGCGTGATCGATGGCAACTTGGTATCCGGCAGAACCTGGCATGATAACCCTTACTTCATGCGGCCTTTTGTTGAAATGCTAAAAAAAGCACGAGGTTCATAATGAGTAAGCTGAATCGTAGAGAAGTTCTGGGAAGCATGGCTGCAAGCATCATGTTGGGCAATGCCATTGCGATTGAACCCAAAGCAAAAAAAATCACTCTGGGGTTCAGCAACTACGGGATGAAAAACCTTGCTTACAAAGAAGCTATTCCTTATGTGGGCAAGGTCGGATTTGATTCTCTGGAGTTATGTTTATTGCCTGGCTGGCCCACCGAACCTAAAAAGCTAAGCGCGGCAGATCGCAAAGAAATCGGCACCTTGATTGCAGATTCAAAATTAAAGCTGACAGCGCTTATGGAAAATCTTGGCCCTTCGCCCATGCCAGAAGTTAGCAAGGGTTTGCAAGATAGATTAGAGCAAGCGTTTAACCTTGCCAATGAGCTTGGAGGTAAACACCCCCCAGTGGTGCAAACGGTTTTGGGCGGGGGCGTTTGGGAAAAAGTCCAGACTCTTTATGTAGATACTTTAGGCAAATGGAGCGAACTCGCTGCAAAGGCCAAAGTTATTCTTGCGATTAAGCCCCATCGTTCTGGAGCAATGAACCTACCGAGCCAAGCAATCTGGCTTATCGAGCAATTGAAGAATTCTCCCTGGTTAAAGATGGTGTACGACCCTAGTCATCTGATGTTTCGTGATCTGGATCTTGTGAAGATGCTGAAAGATTCGCTACCTCATGTTGCGCATGTAGCAATCAAAGATGCAGCAAAAAGAGATGGAAAAATCGTATTCGATCTTGCCGGGTCTACGAATTCGATTGATTATGGCGCATTGATTAAAGTCTTGAAAGAAGGCAATTATCAGGGCGATGTTAATTGCGAAGTCAGTTCGATGGTTTCAGAAAAGCCTGGTTACGACCCTTTGAAAAGCGCCCAAACCTGCCAAATGAATATGAGAAAATATTTCGAGTAGTACGAAAATTACTCAATACTCCGACTTCTTTAAGTTATGATCTAAACTTACCCGCCTAAAGCCTTTCCTTTTCTTAAAAGAGGTTTAGTCATGAAATTCACACAAGTAGCCAAGGACATTTATCTCTTTCCTGATATTTGTAATGTCTATGTAATTAAATCAGGTGAACTGGGATTGCTGATTGATCTGGGTACGGGTGATGTACTTGATCATCTGAAAGAAATCGGGATCAATAAAATTGAGTGGGTGCTTTTCACCCATCATCATCGAGAACAAACACAAGGGTACCCAAGATTAAAAAATACTGGTGCAAAGGTTGCAGTACCCGAAGTGGAGAAGGCTCTTTTTGAAACGCCACTAAATTTTAGAAAGATGGCGCCTGCTCTTTCAGATGCTTTTACGGTGCATGGCGCAAGCTATGTAAGGCCTGGAATTACACCCATCAAGGCCGATAAAACATTTGCAAAAATGGATGATTTCACTTGGCAGGGAATTGAGCTTTGGTGCATTGAAACAGCAGGAAACAGCCCTGGCTCGCTTTCTTACATTACCAAAAAAGAAGGAGAGTGGATTGCCTTTACGGGCGACCTGATGCTTCAAGGATCGAAGCTTCACACTTGGTTCGATACCGAATGGGATTATGGTTTCAGCAAGGGAATTTATGCGCTCTATAATTCCTTGGGGCAACTTGAGGGCTACCCATTAAAAAAGATGCTGCCTTCGCATGGCCCGATCATCGAAAATCCGCTGCCCCAATTACAAGCACTGCGAAACACACTTCGAGAATTCAACAAGCTTTATCTGCGCGGTTGGGAAGTGTCTACCTTTGCGGGGGCCGATCAAGATCGAGTTTCCCAACCAACTACTGTGCCTCATGTCTGGCAAGTGACCAAGCATCTGTTTAAGTTTCGTGGCCCAGAATTCTGGCCCAACTTCCACATGATACTTGCAGATAACGGCCATGCCTTAATTGTTGATTGCGGGTTGTTCAAAAAAGAATTCTTGGATAAATCAATCGCACTAATGAAGGAAAGGCTTGGGCTAAAACAAATTGATGTTGTACTGGTAACCCATATGCATGGCGATCATTGCTTGGAAGCGCCGCACCTAAGAGATATGCATGGCGCCAAGATTTGGACGATGAATCGTGTGGTTGCCCCGGTTTCGCGCCCGCTGCATTTCGATTACTGCGCTCAGGTAAACACCTATGGCAAGGGGATCGACTCCATCGCATTTGATAAAGTTTTCCAAGAGGGCGACACTTTTACTTGGGAAGGATTCAAACTTACCGTGGACTGGATGCCCGGCCAAACCGAATTCGCCCTTTGCCTACATGGCATCATCGATGGCAAAAAAGTGGCGTTCACGGGAGACAACATTTTCGGAAGCTCCTCTGATCCAAGCCAAAATGGGCATGAAGCGGTAGTTGCACGAAACAGTTGTATCCTTGAAGAAGGCTATATTTATGCAGCAAAGTATCTAAAGAAATTACAGCCTGATCTTTTACTAGGTGGGCATTCGTGGGCGATGGCAGAGCCTACAAAGTTGATTGATCGTTATCTTGAGGATGCAATTAAGCTAAAAGAGTACTTTGAAAAATTAAGCTTCGAAAAAGATTATCGCTGGATGTATGACCCGTATTGGGTGCACATGGAACCCTACCGTGTGGTACTTGGGAAAAACAACGCCGCTGAAGCTAGGCTTGTGATGCGGAATTTTGATTCAGCACCCATCTCAATGAAAGTTGAAATTGTATTACCCGAGGGATTTAAGGCGGAGCCTGCAATCATCAGCACTATGGTAGCGGGCGAATCAACAACATCCATACCCATTCAAATATCCTGCACCAAAGAAACCCTAAAAGGTTTGCACCTTGCAGCGCTTGATATTACACGCAAGGGGAAAAGAGCGGGGCAGTTGTTTGATTTCATCCTATGGGTGGGATGATTTATTTTTTCCGAAGATCATAACAAGCCATCTCGTTATGATTTCTTACCCAGGCAAAACCACGAGCCAAGCTTGGGTAATTCCAAGTCTTGTCGCCTGATAAAGCTTTGAACTTTCCAAGTTCTTTAAATTCAGCGGGAGTAGCTTCAACCATTACTAAGTCGCCAGATTCCGCTTGAATAATCAGCTTATTGCCTTGCCTAAGCAACTGCCCTTGGCCATAACGGCCGCCCTTCCATTTTCTTTTTCCATCGTTGGGATCTAAACAAACAAGCATGCCCTCATCCAATCCATAAATGAAACCCTCAAAAAGAACAGGGCTTGTAAACCTGCAGCGAAGATTGAAGTTGTGCCAAAGTTCTTCTTGTTTGAACTTGTCGCCATCCTTGGAAAGTTTCAGCAAACCGCAACCCACACCATAACTGGAAGTGATGAACAGTTTATCATTTCCAATGGGAATAGGTTGGGCAACATTGATGCCTTGATTGGTAACCCAAGGGCGGGCCCAATACTTTGCCCCAGTAAGGGGGTTATAACCTGCAATTTCAGCACCATCAAAAATCAAAAGCATTTCAGTGTCAAGAATTGTTGCGACCATGGGCGAGGTATAACCCGCACGGTTATTTCCTACCTGCCAGCGAAGCTCACCAGATTTTTTATCATAAGCACGAATAGCACGGTTAAGATCTTTAGCTTCCTGTTCCCCCGGGTTGACAATCACCAAATCTTTATAAATCAAGGGCGAGCCACTCATGCCCCATTGAATATTCTTATTGTCTTTTAAAAGGTTTTCCTCCCAAATCGGAAGACCTGTTTTTGCATTCAAACAAGCAAAATGCCCGGTGCCACCAAGCACATAAATCAAGTCGCCATCAATGGTGGGGGTAATCATCGGGCCTTCGCCACCCATG
>CALARU010000355.1 GCA_937888715.1 uncultured Planctomycetaceae bacterium
AACACTGTAATGGTGAGTGAACTTATTCAGGGAAGTGATTCAATTGCTGGTGGGCATGATGTAAGAGGTCGAATGTGGAACACCATTCACTCAGGAACAACCTTTTCCACAATGTTTCCACCAAACTCGACGGTGGGTGATAATGTGATGGGATATTGTGGAGCAGTGCCCGGTGCGCCTTGTGGTGCTCAAAGTGTGACTAATAGTTTTTCTCTTGCTCGCAGTTATCATACAGGCGGTGTGAACATGGCACGGGCGGATGCCAGCGTGCGATTTATTACAAACTCTATAAGTCCTGCAATTTGGCTGGCAATGGGCTCGCGCAATGGCGGAGAAGTCATCAATGAACCTTAAGGTCTTTTACATGAAACTATTAGGCAACTTTTTTTCCTTGTTGTTGTTGATTTCTCTCGGATGCAGTAGCGCAGAGGTTCCAGTAGAAGTTTCTGGAACAGTCCTGTTGGGGTCAGAGCCTCTTGCAGACGGGAACATCATTTTTGAATCTCTGGATAATAGTAAAGCCCCTGGTGCGGGGATGATAAAAGATGGTAAATATATCATCCAAGTTTTACCCGGTGCCAAGAAAGTTAAAATTCAAGCCTCCAAGCCTGGTACCAAAATTGACCCCGTGATGAAATCAGCTATGCCTGAAAGCATCTTGGGCCCAGAGTTTAATGAAAAAACCACCCTTAAAGCTGAAATCAAATCTGGGAAGAACGAGAAGGTAGATTTCCAAGTAAAGCAAATGGATAAGAAGTAAGCCCCTCATCAAATCATGGTTTTTTTGCTGGACTTCCCCATTCATTCCCATTACAAACAAAGGGTAAATATCACTTTTACCTTTTCGGAGACTCCCATGAATTCCTACCTGATGAAAACCTTGGCACTCGGCTTATTCCTGATTGCCTGTACTTTTTCCAATGCTGCTAGCTTTGAACAAGGCAAACCAAAGATTCAATCCATCGATGTGATTTCTTTCCAGCCTGAAGGCATTCTGCTGATAGGCGATGGCAAAGCTGGGCAGGTTGTATTAATCGATACCAAGGATCGTGAGCCACAAAAATGGACCGCTTCAGTAAATGATCTCAAGGGTAAAATTGCAGAACGCCTGGGCGTTGCAGCCAAAGAAATTGAACTGATTCACTTTGCAGTAAATCCGGTTTCAGGTAAAGCTTATCTTGCAATCCGCAAGCAAGACACTAAGACCCAGCACCTGATCACCGTGGATGGCCAAGGTAAAATTTCCGAATTCTCGCTCGATAATGTTGCTTTCAAAAGTGTTGCATTGCCTAAAGGTTCGGGCGGTGCCATTTCCAAAATCACTGATCTGGCTTGGATGAGCGATCGCCTTTTGGTGAGTGGTGTTGCTGCAGATGAATTCGCCTGCAAGCTTTATAGTGTTCAGCAACCTCTTGAAAAACAATCAGAAGTGATTCTTACCAGCGCTGAAACTTTTCATGTTGCGCATGGCAAGTGGGAAACCAAAGCCCCTATGACCGTTCTCATGCCCTTTGAAGAAAATGGCAAGAAGTATCTTGTTGGCGCTTTCTCTTGCACTCCGCTTGTGAAATACCCACTCGAAGCTTTCACCGAAAATGCCAAGGTCAAAGGTCAAAGTATTGTGGAACTTGGATCGGGCAACAAACCCATCCATATGTTCACCTATCAAAAAGCTGGTAAGAGCTATGTGCTTATCAATACCTTCCGCTTTCATCATCAGAAAAAACCGTTTGGCCCGAGCCCTTATTGGACCGCAAGAATTGAAACTGGTGTGATCAGTGAAAACGCCAACATCAATGAAAAGGCCCTTAAGAGATTGGATAGCAAGGGCGAACCTGGTACTGAAAAGATCAAGCTGATCCCGGAATTCCATGGCGTATCGCACATGGATAAACTTGATGCTGCCCATGCGCTTGTTATTTCCGAAGATGATAAAGGTGCCCTTACCCTTAAGGCTTTAACCCTTCCCTAGGATTGATTCTTAAACATGATGATCACCATGATGGCGGCATTGCTGATAGCGGTGCCGCCTCTTTTTCAACCGCTGGATAATTCCCCGGGTGTCGAAGTTCGACTGCCTTTGGATGCATCATCGCCTTTGAAGAAAAAAGGTGGCCCTGTTTCTAATGATGATGGAGAGGGTGTTTTTGTTGTTGGGTTGTTCAATGATGAGACGGGGAAAATTGGCGCCCCTTTGTTTGGTAAGTACCTAGTTAGAGATGGAGTGTTGGTGTTTATACCCAGTCAGCCTTTTTCTTTAGGGAAGACTTACAAGGCTATTCGCACTGATACCAAGGATAAAGAGGTTTCGCAATTTAAGGTGCCAGCCTTAAAGGCGCAGGATGCTGTAAGAGTGGTGAAGGTTTACCCTACCACGGATCGGGTGCCTGCAAATCTGCTGAAATTCACGATATTTTTTTCTGGGCCGATGAGGCAGAGCAAAACGATTTTTGATGCTATTGAGTTGGTTAGCCCTGATGGGAAATCGGTGGATGATCCATGGAGGCGCACCGAACTTTGGAATGATAACGACACTCGCCTGACGCTTTGGTTTCATCCAGGTCGGGTGAAACTTGGGGTGAATCTTAGAGAACAGTTGGGGCCACCCTTAGAGCCGGGTAAAACTTACACCCTTAAAATACCTAATGAGTTATTGGATGCATCCGGAAACAAGCTAGCGCAGGGGCTCGAGAAAAAAATCATCGCAGGGGCAGAAGTTCGCACAAGGTTAGATGTCAATCATTGGAAAATAATCCCGCCATCCATGCAATCAAAAGCTGCTCTTACCATCACCTTTCCTTATGTCATCGATCCCTATTTATTTGCAAGAGAAGTGATGGTTGTTGGGCCTACTGGGAAAACAATCGTAGGGAAAGCCTCGATGGGTTTGGAAGAAAAAAGCTGGCGGTTTGTGCCTGATGAAGCTTGGCAGTCAGGGGAATACACGATTCGTGTGGGTTCAGAAGTTGCAGACCTTGCAGGCAATACGATTTCACGGCCTTTTGAAGTGAATTTAGAAACGCTCGAACCACTTGCTGGCGTACAAAAATTGAAGTTTATTGTTAAGTAAACAGTCTAACAAGCTGCTTTGAAAACCGCTAAAGCATATCCTAAGTCTTTCTTGTTCTCCTTAGCCCTGCGCCTTTGTCACCTTCGCGTATGCGGAGGTCTAGTGTTTTGGCTGCCTGTATTTCTGGATTCCCCGCTTTCGCGGAGAATGACGGCAATAGGAAGGTCCGCAAAGAGCATAAAGAAGCAGTAGCTTATTCCTTTGCCTTGCTTGTCCTACAAGTCTGAAGCGCAAGCGAAGGAAGCATAAGCAAATGTAAAAGGATAATTGACAAACCGTCGCTAACGCTTCCGGCTCTGAAAGAAATCTTCCTTA
>CALARU010000356.1 GCA_937888715.1 uncultured Planctomycetaceae bacterium
GCACCCTGATGCGTCAGGTCATCAACAAGATCAACGGCATCGACTTCAATGCCTCCGATGACCGCCATATGTTTGGCGACATTTACGAAAAGCTACTTAAAGACCTTCAGTCTGCGGGTAATGCAGGCGAGTTTTATACCCCGCGCGCCGTCACTCAGTTCATCGTCGAACAAGTCAATCCACGCCTGGGCGAAAGTGTTCTCGACCCCGCTTGCGGCACTGGTGGCTTCCTTACCTGCGCCATCGAACATCTGCGTAAGCAGGCCAAGACTGCCGCCCATGAACGCAAAATTCAACAGTGTTTTGCCGGCATCGAAAAAAAGCATCTCCCCCACATCCTGTGCATGACGAATTTAATGCTGCATGGTATTGATGTTCCATCCAATGTTCGCCACGACAATACCCTCGCCCGCCCGCTGCGTGATTGGGGGCCTAAAGAACGCGTTGATGTCATTGTTACCAATCCTCCCTTTGGCGGCACGGAAGAGGATGGAATCGAGGCCAACTACCCTACAGAGTTTCGCACCCGCGAGACCGCAGATCTCTTCCTTGTACTGCTGATGAAGATACTAAAACCGGGTGGACGAGCCGGGCTTGTTCTACCCGATGGCACCCTCTTTGGCGAAGGCGTCAAAACCCGCATCAAGGAAGCCCTCCTCACCGAGTGCAATCTCCACACCATCGTCCGCCTGCCCAACGGCGTCTTCAATCCCTACACCGGCATACGCACCAACCTACTCTTCTTCACCAAGGGCGCACCAACTAAAGAGATCTGGTATTACGAGCACCCCTACCCCGCAGGCTCTAAAAGCTACAACAAAGGCAAACCCATCCGCATCGAAGAATTTGAAGCTGAGCGCCTTTGGTGGGGCGATGAAAAAGATGGTTTCAAATCCCGCATCGAAAACGAGCAGGCATGGCGCGTCTCGATCGAAACCATCAAGGCCGGCAATTTTAACCTCGACCTCAAGAACCCACATAGTTCCGACACCGGACCCGGCGATGTGGACCACCTATTGCCCGAATACGAAAAGCTCCTAGCCCAGATCGCCGCTACCAGAGCTGCGCTAAAACAGGAACTTCAAAACGCCCTCACCGCCACAGTCGGGAGCGCTGAATGAAGCTGGAAACCTTCTTTGAAAAGTTCGAGATGTTCGCTGATGCCCCCAATGCGGTGGCGAAGATGCGCGAGCTGATCCTTGAATCAGCAATCCGGGGAAAGCTCGTTCCGCGAAATGTAACGGACGAGCCTGCATCCGAACTGCTTAAGCGGATTGCGAGTGTTCAGGCTGGGCAGGTTCGGAAACAAGCGGTGCTTCCTCCTGTCGGTGATGATTCCTATCTTCAGATCCCATCGGGATGGGTATGGACAAGGCTCGGTAACACTGGGCGGATATTCAACGGCGACAGCGTAAGTGAAAGCGGTAAAGCCGAACTCGCAAAGGTCGAAGACGGACTTCCATTCATAGCAACCAAAGATGTCGGCTATGGCCGCGCTGCTTTGGTTTACGACAACGGGCTGAAAGTTCCGCTTCGTGATCCTCGATTCAAAGTGGCCCGTGCGAACGCCGTTTTGATTTGTGCAGAAGGTGGAAGTGCTGGGCGAAAAATAGGGGTCACTAATTGCGACGTTTGCTTCGGTAATAAGCTCTACGCGAACGAAGTCTGGGAGTGGATTCATCACCGATACGTCTTCTACGTTTATCAAGCGCCGACATTCTTTAAGGAGTTTGCTGCCAGAATGACCGGAATCATAGGCGGAATTGCGCGTAGTGAATTTCTTTCGATTCCATTTCCCCTCCCGCCGCTCGCAGAGCAGAAGCGGATCGTGGCGAAGGTGGATGAGTTGATGGCGTTGTGTGATCGGCTAGAGGCCCAGCAGCAGGAGCGGGAAGAAAAGCACAAGGCACTTTCACGCGCGTCGCTGGCCCGCTTTGCCGACGCTCCCACCCCGGCCAACCTCCAATTTATCTTTCACCCATCCTACACAATAGCACCCGCCGACTTACGAAAATCCATACTGACTCTCGCCGTCCAATGCAAACTCGTCCCCCAAGACCCCGAGGATGAACCGGCGGAGGAATTGCTGAAGCGCCTCGGATTAAAAAGCACGGTCGTTCCTCATGCCGACGACTCAGAAGATGACTCGCTTCCTGCAGCGTGGGCGCGAGTTCGATTCGAGGACGTCGCTCTGGTCGCAGGCGGGGTCACACTTGGCCGCAAACTCGGCGACCGAAAAACCGTGACCTTACCGTATCTCCGAGTTGCGAACGTGAAGCGCGGAGAAATCGACCTCACGTTGATCAAGGAGGTCTCAATCGCCGAAGACGAGATTGAGCGATACGCACTGCGCGAAAACGACCTTCTTATGACCGAGGGAGGCGATTGGGACAAGGTGGGGCGCGCCGCAATTTGGCGGGCTGAGATTCCGGTCTGCCTTCATCAAAACCATGTGTTTCGGGCCCGGATGCGTTCCTCCGAGCTCAGGCCGTTTTGGTTCGAGCGTTACTTCAACTCCCCCGTTGGCAGGGGCTACTTCGAGTCTGCTTCAAAGCAGACGACCAACCTTGCATCAATCAACATGCGGCAGGTTCGCAGTTGTCCGATCCCCATCCCACCCCTTGCCGAACAGCGCCGGATCGTGGCCAAGGTGGAGGAGTTAATGAAACTGGTGGACGCCTTGGAAACGCAGCTCGCCGCCTCCCGCGCCACCGCCGCGAACCTCCTTGCAGCCCTCGTTGCTGAACTCACCGGCACCCCCAACACCGGCAAAGCATCCATCCCCGCCAGTACCAACACAGGCACCGGCCGCCGCGGCCGACCACCCAAATCATAAACAGGAGCAAATCAAAGTGGGCAGGTCTCTTTTTCGGCAGTGAGCGATGGTGGTGATACCCCGTCTGGCTGCGGATTTGAAGAACGAACTGCCCGAAGAGAAGGGATTTTTTGAGCGAAACATCAAGCGTATGCTGCGCTTTTAGTCAGGAGTATTCGGCTGACCCGGCAAAAGTGCCACAAGCGGTGGCACAATTGGAAATCACCGATCTGAAGCAGACCCCAAGGAGTCATAAAGGATGGAGTACTTTCGCGTTTCCACGGCTGAAAGGTCGTGGCCGAATTGAAGCCAGTAAATCAAAGAAATTGCCATGATGGCGAAAAATTATGATGGACTGCAAAGCCCGCATGATTGATATTAGTCTCTAGGTCAAATATCATCCCGATAACTTTGGTGCAGTGCCAAAAAGTAATGGTAACTCCCAAGGTTCAATTTAACACAGAAGGAAACATGAAGTACTTAATCACAACTCTCCGCGTTCTGCCATTCGTTATGCTGGCAGGCTTGGTTCAATCCACCGGTCTGCAAGGTGCAGATGCACCCAAAGGGGCTAAAGAGGCGCCCAAGAAGCAACAACGCCCAGGGGTTCCAGCTCGGCCTTTCGATGCCCCCGGCACTCCGAAGTTCACCCGGTTCGATGGCAAGCCAGGCGCTAACCCTCCTGTTGATGTCGATGGCGATTTTCTTGTTGGCCCTGAATATGTAGCTGCACCCGAAACCAAAGCAGTCGCTGGCGTACCCCAAGGTAAGGTCGAGCAGTTTGTGATGGATTCCAAAGATTGCAAGCTCTTCAATCCCGGCATCGCCCGTAAAGTTTTTGGTACCCCCGATCCCAAGAACCCAAAAACCCTCATCGTTGAAACTCATAACATCGATTACAAACGCACTATCACCGTGTATATCCCCGCTCAGTATAAACCCGGCACTGCAGCACCTTTGCTCGTCACTCATGATGGCCCCGGTTTTGGTAAGCCAGATATGAACCTTGCCCGAATCCTTGATAACCTTATCGCACAGAAGCGCATTCCTGCATTGATCGCTGTCATGGTCCAAAATGGTGGCGGTGATGCCCAAGGTCATGAACGGGGTAAAGAGTACGATAATATGTCTGGCCTTTTTGCTGAGTTCATCCAGAACGAAGTTCTTCCGCTTGTAGAGAAGAACTACAAAG
>CALARU010000357.1 GCA_937888715.1 uncultured Planctomycetaceae bacterium
TGAGGTATTTTATAAACATCTTCAACCGTTGCACTTCAAGTGTGAATTCACCCACCTGGCTTGGCGAAGTTGAAAACAACAAGCGCAAGAATCCAGTGCTCATTAACAACTCTGTAGGCGTTCAAGAATTCAAAGATGGCAAATCCACTGTGCAATATCACTGGGGAAAAACTGCTGCGGGCAAGCCTAGTGCTTTGTTGGTTCCCAAGGATGGTAAAGGTTGGTTCTGGCCTTTTGCTGGCATCATGCAGGGCGAAAAATTAGTGCTGTTTTTGTTTCTTATGGAAAAAGCAGATGGCCCATCTGGGTTCGCTTTTAAAAACGCAGGAGTTGTGCTTGCTGAAATTGATAACCCTAATGATTCCCCCAATTCTTGGCGTATTATGCAGATTAAAGTGCCTCATGTGAGTATTGGAGATAAAAGAAAAGTCTTGTTTGGTTCTGCGATTTGTATGACCAAGGATTTTACTTACATCTATGGCTACGAAGAAAACAAGGGTGGGTTTTATAAGAAGATGCTTTTGGCCCGGTGTTCGAACAATCAGGTTGCGAAGTTTGCAGATTGGGAGTTCTATGATGGCTCGGGGTGGTCGAAGAATTTAGAGGATGCGAAGCCCTTGATGGAGGGGGTTGCATCTGAGTATTCGGTTAATTATGTACCGGGGCTTAAGAGATTTTTGTTGGTGTATCATGATGCTTTTTTGTCGCCCGATATTGTTGGCAGAACGAGTTTGAATCCATGGGGCCCGTGGTCTGAAAAAATTAAATTGCACACCTGTGAGGAAAAGAGCTGGAGTAACGAGGTGTTTTGTTATTCGGGGAAGGTGCAACCTTGGCTTTCGAAAGAGGATGAGATAATCATTAGTTATGCTACGAATGCGAAATCACTTGCGGGCGTGATCAATGATGCAAGGCTTTACTGGCCCACTTTTATAAGAGTGAAGATCAACCCCCTACCCTAGGCTTGTTTGATACAGGAAAAAATAAGCCTTACCTGCCATCTTTATTTAATCAGTAGAATCGTTAAAAGCTAAAAAGACTTAAATAGTAATATTCATCATTTTATGTTTACAAACAAAAGTATTTTATTACCATCTATATATATAATTTAAGGAGTTTTTATGGACCGCGCCCAAGTTCCAGCCAGAACCAATTTTCATTCGTTTTTAATAACATCACTTTTGCTGCTTAATGTTGCAACCTGCATTTTAATTGGCATACAAATCTTTAAACTCATGAATTCGAGTTTAACCGACTTAGCTCTGCCTTTTTATTGCACATTGTTTCTTGCTGGTAATTTTTTCTTTATTTATGGGATTAAGGCATTAATCTCTATTTCACAAAGAGAGAGTCATTCAACCTCAGATAATTCTTTGCCTAAAGAAATCCAAGAACAAGTTTCGGCTTTAAAAGCTGAATTGGTGGATATTGTTTTAACAAGGAAAGAATTTAATAAAATTCATTTGGCAATCAAAAGTTGCGCCGATGAAATTGCCCGACTTGAGAAAGAATTGTTTCCAAGTGTCATGGCTAAGTTGAATGATCTCAACATAGAAGCTAATCAGAAAACAGTAGTGGTAGAAGAACAGAAAAAAACACTGGAAAGCCAGATTGTTGCATTGTTGGTCACTATCGAAGGAGAGAAAAAACCAAATGAAGCTAATCCTCAAATTCAATTTAAACTTACAGATTTAATTAATTATGCGGAAAAACTTATCACTGGATTAAAAGTTATATGTCCTCTTCCTAAAGAAGATTTTATCGCTGAAAATCACACTGCAAATGATATTCCGACGGGTATAAATCTCCTTAAAATTCAATCGTGCAATTCGCGTGGATATATTTTTGGCGATAAAGTTGTCAAAAAAGCTGAAGTAATATTAGAAAGTTTGGGTAATTAGTAATGGGAAAACCAATTGCTGTAGGTATTGATTTAGGTACTTCTACATCAGAAATATCGTTCTTTATGGATGGTAAACCTCGTGCCTTGCTATTTGATCCCTCTGTAAAAACCTCTTACATTGTTCCATCAATAGTTGCAGTTGATAATAGAGGAATGCTGTTAGTTGGTGAAAAAGCCAGAGATTATGTCGATATCCCTGGCAGAGGGGTTCGTGAAGTAAAACGAAAAATGGGCACAGGAGAAAGAGTTACTTTGGGCGGGGTGCAATATCGCCCTGAAGAAATATCTGCGTTTATTCTAAAGTACTTAGTGGAATATGCTGAAAAATCTTTAAAAGAAAAGATTACCGATGTGGTCATCACGGTTCCTGCAAATTGGAATGATGCGCAAAAAACCGCTACAAAAGTTGCAGGGGAATTAGCAGGTCTTAATGTGATTCGCTTGATCAATGAACCCACTGCTGCTGCACTGGCTTTTGGCATTAAAAATATTCAAGCCGAAGAGCAGTTGCTTGTTTTTGATTTTGGTGGCGGAACTCTTGACATTACCATCCTCGAAATGATGGGCGGGGTAATGGATGTAATTGTTTCGCATGGGGATGATAAGCTTGGGGGAAAAGAATTTGATGAAGTGGTTAAAAATATAATTATTAAAAAATTCAAAGGTAAACATCCCGGTTTTCCGATTACGGAATTTAGTGAAAGCATTTTAAAGGGTACAGCAGAAAAAACAAAAAAAATGCTTTTAACAGAAACCCTTGCAAAAGTGTTTCTTCCTAAATTTTCTGTTTTTAAAGGTGAAACTATTGATTTTGAATGTGTTGTTTCTAGAGAAGAATTTGAACATGAATCAGCCTCTTTGCTAGATCGTGCGAGAGCTTGCCTCAAAGAAACGCTTAAAAGATCTAAGGTTAGACCTAGTGCCATAGGGGAAATAATTTTGGTGGGGGGCACGACTTATGTTCCCTGTGTGAGAAATTTGGTTAGGGAATTCTTTGGTAAGGAGCCTATTTTTAAAATTAACCCAGATATTGCGGTTTCTTTTGGTGCTTCAATACAGTGCGCATTGGCAAAAAACCTTATTTCTGAAGAGGATGGGATTATACTTCAAGATAATGCTTCATTTGGGATTGGTACGGATATATTGGAGGAGGAATCTCATACAGGACTCAAGAAACTTAAATACAGTGAATTAATGCCACTGAATTCTAAATTGCCTTTTACTGTAACAAAATATTACAATTTGCTTTCAACAACTCAAAGTGGCCTTAAGTGTAATTTTTATCAGGATAGAATTGGTAATATCACTAATTTGGCGGAAGCAATTCATATCGGGATGGAGGGAAAAATCGAAAATATTTCACCGTCGTTAAATGGGCAACCACATGAAGTTTTAGTTGATTTATCCTATGATGTTTCTGGTACAATTGTCATTTATGTTCGGATTCCTGCTACAGGGCAGACCTTAAGAATCGATTTAGATCAAAGTGATTTGAGAATGAACGATGAGGAAATAGAGGCATCCAAGCATAGGATTGCTAATACTCCCTTTAATTCTAAACCGGTTCCTCCTAAACCGCCAATAGCAGCGCCTGTTCTCCCCGATGCTTGGAAAAATAATCCTGAATCAAGACGTTGGACACCAATGATCGAAAAAGGTAAAGCCTTATCAGAGAATCTGGTTGGTGCAAATAAAATAAAACTAGTTAATTTAATTAATTATTTGTGTACTGCATTAGCTAAAAAAGATAGTGAAAAAGTTGAAGAGCATGGCAATTGCTTGACTGATCTCCTTTTTGATTTAGGAAACGACTAAACGTCAATCATGTCTCACGGATATTACGCAGTACTTGGAGTTTCCAGTGATGCTTCCCCGGAAGTTATCAAGAAAGCTTATTATGCCTGTGTCCGAAAACATCCCCCTGAGAAAGATCCTTCTGGAAATCAAAGAATTAGAGACGCTTGGGAGGTTTTAAAAGATCCAAGTCAAAGAAAAGAATATGATGCACAATCATTATATGGTGAAGAACTGAGCCGATTGTGGACCCTTGCGGGGGAACATCATGAAAATAAAAACTATAAGGAAGAAGCAAAAGCTTTAAAACGCATTTTGATAATTTCCGAAGACAATTCTCAGGCAAGGATTAAATTGTCCCGGTGTTATTTGATTGATGATATTTATGATGAGGCTATTAAGGTTGCCCAATCCTTGGTAAAGCGAAGTCCAGAAAAGAGCTTTAATTGGTTTAATCTTGGTTTTATTTTTGAATGCTATGCAGATGGTTTCCAAAACGAAGATAATAATAGATCAATCAACTATGATGAAGCGCGAAATAATTATAATAAAGCCGTTAAAATGGATCTTGGTAATTGCCAGTATTACATGGCCATAGCAAGATGTTTTGCTGAAGAACGCAAATGGACCAATGCTTTTTTATGGGCAGAAAAGGCAATTGATTCTCACAAAAAGACCAGCAGCAAATGGCCCGATATGGATGCGCTTTTTTATCCATTGGATTTATGTTTGAAATCCGAAAAATTAGATAAAGTGCTTGTTTTTGCGCAAAACATTAAAAAAAACATTCCAGATGAACCTGAGAGCAAATCTTATGCTTCTCAACGATTTGGAAAATATGGTTTAGATTTATTTAAATCAAATAATTATAAAGCGGCGTTTTACTTTCTAAAGTCTGCTCTGCTTTTTGATCCTACCAATGAAGATTTAAAAGGATTTTGTTCTTTTGCTAATTCAGCCAACGATGCAATGGGGGAAATTGATTTAATTGAAGAAGATGAAAATATTATTTGGCCTATAAAAGCAATTGTTTCCACAAGGCTTCAATTAGATTTAGAATTTAAAACCAAAGAGGAATTGAAGGGTGTTAATGATGTTGCCTATGAAAAACTCCATGAATTTTCAGAAGATGCCATTCTAAATTCGATCGATGCTGTGGAATCGGAGTACCCCGGCCATTGGATAATCGCAAAGCAAACATTATTAGGCATTAAAGAAATCATTGATAAAAACAGGGTAAAAAGAGGCGATATTCGGCCTAAACTTAAACCTAAACCTAAACCTGATAACCCTGATCCTGAACCCGATCAAAATGGCCTCTATGATTTTAATAATAAGTTTCATATCCCGGGACC